>CAIWHP010000254.1 GCA_903912445.1 uncultured Lentisphaerota bacterium | reverse complement strand
CCACGCTTGGGAGCAGCCTTTCGCCGCGCTTGCTTCAGACTGCGGATTTGGCAGCGACCTCGCCGCCGCCTTCAAAGTCGTCGCTGATTTCTACGCCACGCTGCATGTCGGCGAGGAGGCCTGAGTGAAGAACTGTAAAATGAAGTGTTAGATCTGGCTGTGTGGTTAGCACGGAGTGCGCGGGGAAATAGTTTCTGGCCTAGGCGTGGAAGCCGGCCCCGGCAGGACCGAAGGCTTGTAGCTGCGGCACGGTGATGCTATAGATCTAGTCGTTCAATATGTTCTTTGAAAAATTGTGCGGCGCGCCCAAAGCCCCGGCCTGACACCCTGCCGTCAGGGTGGATAATCACGGCTTTCGCTACTACGACCCGGAGGTCGGGCGGTATCTGACCCGTGATCCCATCGGCTTTGGCGATGGGATGAATGTGTATCTGCATGTCGGGGATAACCCGATTAACCACATTGATCCGCACGGATTAGCATCAACTTCTGCGAATTGGGAACCTGGACAAGGGCACAACGATGCTCCGTACCGAGCGGATTATTCATCAACGACACGCGAAGAAGCAAATGATCTTAGGAAATTCCAGCCGAAACTTCCAGAAAGCACGTGTTCAATAGTGCAAAACCGCGGTGGGGGTTCCGGCGAAGAGAAAGCAGGAGCAGCGGCAGAACACGAGAAGTGGGCGAACCATTGGAAGAGTTATCCCGTAACAGGCCCAGCTGTCAGGGCGGGCGAGGATATCGATGCTGGGAATTATGGCAAGGCAGCGCTGAATGTTGGGAATGCAATCATTGATGGATGGGGCGCGGGCGGTTTAATAAGAGGTGGTCTTAGAAAAACACTAATTTCCGAGGGTAAAGAATGGTTTGCCGCAAAGAGTACAGGTACTGAAAGCGTAAATGCTGCAACCGCCTTACAAAGTAAGTTGTCAGCACTTGAAACGGCGCAACAGACAGCCGCACGAACACGTGCGCTTCCAGAGGGTCGGATTCGTTACTATGGAGCAGAGACAGCCGCATCCAAACCCGGTCCTACGCGTGGTGCGTCCTATGTTACTGAATGGGATCCAAAGACCGGTAATGTTCGGTCATGGATGGAGAGTTATGGTCAGGCCGGCGATGTGTCTCGCGTGCATCCCAAAATGATCAACGGCCAGACAGTTAATGCACCACATTATCCTTCAACTGGAAAGGAACTGGGGTTATGACGTACACAGCCAAGCAGTTTGCTCTTGGACTCCGTAACCAGTTGGACATGGGGTATGACGTAAAGCGGATTGCTGATTGGGCGCATGGCGAATATTTGTGCCATGGCCGGAGTTTTGCACCTGAAGTCCAGTCGGTCGTCATGAAGATCGTTGCAATGGATGAAGGACCGCAGTTTGAACTATCAGAGGAGGATATCAGGAGACTGATTGCGGATATATCGGGTTCGTGAGCACAGTGTTGCCGCAAATAGCGGAGGCCGCTTGGGTAATGCTGCGACTAGAGCGCATATTGATGATGTCGTCCCCGCCGACATTTTCAGAGGGATCTCATATCCGGGTGTTACCTCCTATCCCTAATACCCCTATAGCCCGCTCAAGTGGCTCGTTTTGACCAACCACTGACAGGCGGCAAGATCGCAACTACGAAACCGCATCAACCCATTCGTTTAGGATATCGTAAATACAAGGGTATTCAGCGGTCAGTTGGCTTCCTTCCGTGTCCCACTCGTATATCTTGCCACTCTTGATCCCGACAGCATAGAACCCGATACCTGCCTGGTACATGAAAGGTATTGAATTTTCTGGAAATCTGGGCTTAGAAATCTCCACATCAGCGGCAAACTGGCGCAGACTTTGCAGGAGAATGATGTTATTCTTGCCTTTGGGTTCATTAATCGCCGCGACCTTGAACGCGAAGCGATAGGGTCACATCCGAACATATAACATTTACTCTTTTTGCGCCAAGGCGGCCGCGACGCGGTTCCATTGGTTCTCCGCCTCCGCCTCATGTGCGCGCCGCAGAACCAAGCGGCGGATCGCCATACCGACCGCGGCATAGTCCACGCCGCCGCTAGCCAGTCCAATCTCCGCCAGCGTCATCCCCGCATAATCCCAGGCCGCCGCGTACACCAGCGCGCGGCCGGGGTCGCCATGCCGCTCCGCAAACGCGGACCACGGCTCCCCTTTCACGGTCTCCACCGCTTGTACGACTTCAGCCCACGTGCGGCGACGCTTTAACATGCGCTTGCCTGCGGTTTCTCGTCCGCCACCTACCCCAAGACGCACCCGTTCCAGAAACACTTGCGTGCCCAGAGCCAGTCTAGCCTGCACCTGCGCCCATGGCGTTTCCCGCCCGCCTTGTTTTAAGCGGGACTCCACCAGTGCGCGATAGTTTGTCAAGTTGCCGCCCGCACGCTGCCAAAGCGTAGCGCAAGTCAACCAAGCCGGCGCTCCAGCATAACCGGCTAAGGCTTGGAATGAACTCCAGCGATATGTCCGCAAGACCTTCAGCCGTTGCGTCACCACGGCACGTGGCGGTGGCGGTTGTCGGCCAGCGGCCTCCGCTTTGCGTTGCGGTTTGGCTAGCGCCAAGCTAGCCACGCGTACTGGATTCAGATGCACATACACGCTCAATTCCAAGGTCCAAGCGGACTGCTCGACCAGAATAGCCTTGAAACGGCCCTGCATGAGATGGCCGGAGCGCCGATGTCGACAGTTGAACCAGACGGCGTAACTCACGTTGAGTCATTGAATCGAACGGCTCAGATTGGCTTCTGGCGTTTCCAACAGCAAGTGATAGTGATTATCCATCAACACGTAGGCATGCACCTGGACCCGAAAGCGCGCCACCACGGCCTCCAAAAGCTCCAAGAAGTGTTCACGATCCCGGTCCTCCAGAAAGATCGGCCGCCGTTCCTGCCCTCGCGAGGTGACGTGGTACCACGCCCCGGGAAAGTTGATGCGTAAAGGTCTCGCCATGGCTCCAGTCTCGCATGCCGCCCCACGCAAGCGCAAGTTCATATGTTATATGTTCGGATGTGACCCCTATCGCGGCCCTTGACCCCTATCGCTTCTCTCGATGACCCCTATCGCTCGTGACCCCCATCACTCTCTTTCTATCGCCCCTACTACGCCCCCGCAACATAATCATTCGATCCGTTTTGGCACCGGTTCTAATTCGCCAATTATTGCCAAACCACCCCGCCACGTAGATAGGTCCAATGGATTCTCGGAGCTGGCCTGTTGCTCCGAAATTCGGGTCATCCCGCAAAAGACGCTCACACCGTTCTGAAGTTCACAAATGTTTGTCCCCTCTAGTCGCGGCGATGCCACCAGAAACTCACATGTTATCCCTTTGAATATAAATGGCGAAGAAAGCTTTATGAGAATGGCTGTTTTACCCTCGGCAATAATCGTTGCTTGCAAAGCTTTCCATTCTAAGTAAGCGCCAAGCTCCCAAGGGTCGCTAATCTTTACGAGAATCTGTTTAATAGAGTAATAATTAGACATGTTTAAATCCATCAGTATTCCAACACGTTAATAACTTTGACCGGGATATCTTTGTTCCCCGGAGCAGTTCGCTCCAAGCCCGCGCCAGGCATATTAAACTTCGGCTGAACCTTGGACGGTGCGGAAAAAAGACCAGAAGGAACTTCTAATGTGGCTCGCACTTCTGGTGTCTGATCCAAAGATAAGCGTTGTCTTGCTCGTAAAGCATCGGTATTTACCGAATCACTTACATGAAATGGTCCATCTCGACCACCACGACTCAACACCTCGTTGTCTTTAATAGCTGTAAATCTTTACGAGACATAGCTCTCTGTACGATCTCTGTTTCGCTCTTGGCGGTAGCCGCCTTAGCTTCAATTATCGCCTGTTCCCTCTGTTTTAGCGCAGCTGAGCCTTTGTCGACAGCTTGGGGAACAACCTCCCGCTCTATGAACTTGGCCTCGTTCTTCGCAATCCGCTCGGCGGTGTTCTCGACCAATTTCTCTCCGCCTCGGACAACCCCTCTTTGTAGCCCTGATTTGCCGGGAATGACATCGGTGGCGGTCAACACGGCACCAGCAACCATCCCCGCGGCACCGAAGGTACGCTCCCACCCCGCTTTGTTGGAGTCAAAGGCGATATCAGCCTGTTGGCGTGCCAAGTAGTAACTTGCCACTGGATCTGGCATCACATAATTCCAGAAAAGCCCTGAATACCCAAACGTGTCGTTTAAACCCAAGGGATCGATGTGATTAATTGGATTGCCGTGCACATACAGATACACGTTCATCCCATCGCCGTATCCAATTGGATCACGCGTTAGATACCGCCCAACCTCGGGGTCATAGTAGCGAAAGCCGTGATTATCCATCCTGACATCAGGCGACGCCTAGCACCCGGATGGGACAATCCGCAGCAGTTATCAAAGAACAAATAAAACTGACGCAGTCTAGCAGCGCGGTCAGAGATGAGAAGGAAAAAGCAACCGCGGCGGCGCTCCTAGACAATATCCCGCCGCACATTCCGTTTGACTCTCCGCGGCGCTTGCGCAGAATGCGAGGCTCCTGTCGCGCGTGCGCAGGCCATCCAGTGTGTGAGGAAGCTATGAAGAAAATCGTTTGTGTCGTGTTGGGTCTGGTCGTGATGCAGCTGAGTGCCCTGCCGCTCCGGGGCGCGCCGGAGACTCCCAAGCCCGTTCAAGGCGCGGTCGCCGCGCGGCTCATGGCCGGCACCAACGCGGTGGGCACGAACCTCACCGCCGGCGCGGTGGGCGGCACCAATGCCGTGGCGGCCAATGTGAAATACACCTCCGGCTGGGGCCAGAAGCTCAAGGAGGGCGGCACCACGGCGCTTGTGCAGCTCGGCCTCTCGATCTTCGGCGCCGGTTTCATTTTTGAGCGGCTCTTCCGACTCCGCCGCCGGTACGTGATCCCTGTCGGGCTGGCAAACCGCGCGCGGGCGCTGTGGGCCGCGGGCAAGTTCGACGAGCTCGAAAAGCTTGGCGAGACCGAGCCGAGCACGCTGGCCCGCGTGATCTCCTTCATCGTCAAGCACCGCACCTCGCCCATGCTGGAGGTCTCCGAGATCTGCGGCGACCTCGTCACGCGCGAGCTGGCCAACCATTACCAGCAGGCCTATCCGCTCGGCATCGTCGCGACGCTGGAGCCGCTGCTGGGGCTGCTGGGCATGATCCTCGGCATGATCTCGACCTTCGAGACCGTCGCGCTGGCGGGCGCGCTGGGCGACGCCACGCAGCTCGCGAGCGGCATCTCCGAGGCGCTGGTCACCACCGGCCTGGGCCTGGCCATCGCGATCCCGTTCCTCGCGCTCTACCACATCTTCAAGCACAAGACCAACGGCTTCGGCGCCCAGCTGGAAGAGGAAGTGACCAACCTCCTCAGCGACTGGCTGATGCGGAAGGAAACCGCGGGGCGGTAACGCCGCAGCACCGTAACGCTTCAAGAGCCCCGCCATGCGCACCAAGAAACCCGACGAAGAGCCTTTTGAGATCATGCTGATCCCGATGATCGATTGCCTGCTGGTGATCATCATCTTCTTCCTCGTTGCCACGACGCTGAAGAACCGCGCCCGGGAGCTGCCGCTGGAGCTGCCGGAATCCGCCGCCGCCGTCAACATCGAGCAGCCGCCCGACCTGCTGATCATCGGCGTGAACCGGGAGGGCCGCACCTACTTGGGCTCCGGCGAGCGCATCGAGCAGGTGGACACCGAGCGGCTGCACCAGCGCATTCGCGACGCCGCCCGGATCAATCCCGCCCAGCGCGTCCGGATCGATGGCGACCGCAACACCCGCTTCGAGGACATCATCCACATCGTTGACCTCTGCCAGTTCGAAGGCCTGAAAAATGTCGGACTCCACACGCAAAAAAATCCCGGCGACCGCTGAGCCCCCGGCCCCGCCGGAGCAGCGCGCTCCGCGGAAGGTCATTCCTGCCTGGTGGCTCATGTCCGCCGGGTTCCACGCGCTCGTCCTCGGCTGGCTGGTCTTCTTTTCCCCGATCCGCATCATCAACCTCGAGCGTGGCAAGGCCGAATACACCGCCGGCACGGACAAGATCCAGGAAGTGATGGATCAGGTGCGCGTGGTCCAGGCCGAGCGGCTGGCCGAGGACGTCCGCACCTTGCAGGAAATCCAGCGCGAGTTGCAGGAGCTGGAAGCCAGCAAGCAGGCGGAGTTTGCCAGCTTCGCCGCCGAGTTCGCCACCAACGCGCCCAGCCTGGCCGAGCACGACCAGGCCGTCGCCGCGCAGGCCCAGGCCGATGCGCTCGCCGCGCAGCAGCAAGCCCGGACCGCCCTGGCCAAGGCCCATCAGACCAAGGCCCGGGAGGATGCCGAGGCCGCCAGCCCGGCCCAGCACAACGCGGTCAGCGCCCAGGACCGCGCCAGCCAGCGGATGGAGCGGGCGCTGCAGGAGCTGGCCATGAGCGACGGGGGCTTCGAGGCCGCGCGCAAGGCCCAGGCCGACGCGAACGAGCTCCAGCGGCAGGCCGAGAAGGCGCAGCTCGAAGCCATCGATGCCCGCGACAGCGCCCCGGAAGCGCGCCACCATGCCGAGCAGCGGCAGCGCGACGCCGAGCGCGCGCAGGACAGCGTCAAGAAAACCGAGGCCGATGCGGCCACCGCCAAGGACAACCTCGCGAAGTACCAGACGGACGCGGCCACAGCCAAGGCCGACATCCAGCAACTTCACCAGAGCGCCACCAAGGAAAAGGACGAAGCCGATAAACTAAAAGTCGAGGCCGTGCAGGCCAAAGCGGCTTACGACAAGATTACCGGCAAGGGCGCTGACAAGAAAGCGGCCAAGGAAGTTTCCAGCCAAGCCTCGGACCGAGCCAAGAAAGCTGCCCTGACCGCCAGCGCGATCGAAAGCAAAATCTCCTCGGCCACACGGAAAGCGGAGGAGTTGCAACGGAAAGCCGACCGTGCCGTCACCGCGCTCAACAGCGCGGAGACCCGCGTCGCCACGGCCAAGGCCAAGGCCGAGCAGGCGCGGAGCGAGGTGGCCCCGGCCGCGACCAAAGCCGACGAGCGGGCCGCCAAGATGGTCCAGAGCCAGGACGCCGCCAAGGCGCTGCAAGCCGATGCGCTACAAGCCCAGCTCAAGGCCCGGATCGCCTTGGCCACCGCGCGCCTGAACGCCGCCACCAACTCCGTCGCGGCCCTGACGAACCAGCCGGCGGTGGCCGCCGCCACCGCGCCCGTCCAGCCCGATGTGGCGGGCATGGACCTGGCCACCGTCTATCAGACCGCCGTCGGCACCGAGAAGGAAGTGACGGAGGTATACAAGAAGATCCGCGCCACCGAACTGGCCATGTTGCGCAAGATCCCGCTCCAGCGCGCGATGGAGTTGACCGATGTCGCCAAGGTGGTGCATCCCGACCTCGCGAGCAGCCTGCGGGTCAAGCCCGCGTCCGGCGAGGAGGTGCCCGCCCTGCGCGAAGCCGTCCAGACCGCCGGCGCCGAGGTCAACGCCATGGTCAACCTCGGCGCTTCCCTGCTCATGCAGGCCAAGGGGCTCAACCACGGCAACTCGCAGGGGGCAGCCGGCGCGACGATCACACTCGCCGACATCAAGGCCATGAGCGCCCAGCAAGCCACGATGGAAGGCCTCGCCGCCGAGGACGACAACCAGCGCGCCAAGGATTTGACCGGCGCGATGCAGGCGGGCGCAGGTCTGGCCGGCAAGGGCGCCGCCGCGGGCGCGGGCGGCCAGCAGGGACCCGGCCCCAAGGGCAAGCCGGGCCAGCCCGGCCTGGGCGGCGGCGGGCCGCCGCAAATGCCGAAGAACATGAAGGCCCTGCCGGGCCGCAAGGTCAACTCCACCTCGCCCTCGTCCGGCTGGCTGTTTGTGGACAGCTGGTACATCATCGGCCCGTTCGACAACGCGCGGCGCGAAAACATCGAGAAGAAGTTCCCGCCCGAGACCGTCGTGGACCTCAACGCCACCTATCTCGGCAAGGAAAACGCCCCCATCCGCTGGGACTTCTACCAGTCGCCGCAGGCGATGGTCGTGCCGCCCTTCGACCATTACAAGCCGCAGCTCAAGCGGCGCGACTACGAAAACGACTGCGAAGCCCGCGGCCTCGAATACATCATCTACTACGCCTATTCGGAACTGCATTTTGAGGAAGCCTGCGACCTGTGGATCGCGGTGGGCAGCGATGATTATTCCAAGGTGTGGATCGAGGACCAGCTCGTCTGGTCCAGCGGCAAGCAGCTGAAGAGCTGGCGTGCCGACGAAGGCTTCCGCAAGGTCCATTTCAAGCAGGGCGTCAACCGCATCCTCTGCCGCGTCGAGAACGGCTGGCACGGCACGCAGTTCTCCCTCGTCCTCTCCCTAAAGTGATCCCGCCGCCGGCGCGGCAGGAAGAATTTCACCTCCAAGGCGCCAAGTACGCCAAGAAGATGAACCACAGAGGTCGCGGAGGTAAGCAGAGGTTCAGGGAGGTTTTTTTCTGTGCCTCCTCTGACCTCGGTGTCTTCTGTGGTGAAAGCATTTCCGGTGGTGGCGGTGAAATTCTTTTCCCGGCAATTTCCCGCCGCACAATCCGTTTGACTCTCTGCCGTGCTCCAACAAAATCCCGCGGCGCCTGATAACGTGTGAGGGAACCTATGAAGAAATTATTTGAGGTGGTGTTGGGCCTGGTGGTGGCGCAGCTGTGGCCCCTGCCGCTCTGGGGCGCGGGGGTCGTGGAACCGGCCAAAACGCTGCCGCTGATCCAGGACGTGGACTTGGTCGTGGTCGGCGGGACCTGCGGCGCGGTCGCGGCCGCGGAAGCGGCTGCGCGCGGCGGGGCCAAGGTGTTTCTGGTGACGCCGGCGCCCTACCTCGGCGAGGACCTCGCCGGCACGCTGCGGCTGTGGACCGAGCCGGCGGACGCCGGTTCGAGCGGGCTGATGCGCGCCATGTTCGGCAGCGCCGAGGCCGGCACGGGCAAGCCGGTCTACACGACGCCGTTGGCCGTGAAGAAGGCGCTCGACACCGTGCTGCTGCAGGCGCGCGTGCCCTTCCTGACCGGCGCCTATGCGACGGATGTGCTCAAGGACGCACAGGGCCAGTTCGCCGGCGTGGTGATCGTGGACCGCAGCGGCCGGCAGGCGATCCGCGCGAAGACGCTGATTGATGCCACCGAGCGGGCGAACCTCGCGCGCGCGGCGGGCGCGGAGCTGACGCCCTTCCCGGCGGGCACCTATACCTTCTCCCGTATGCTCATCTCCGGCGAAGCACCGGAAAAGGGCTGCCGTGTTCTGCCGCACACCGAATGGACGGCGCTCAAGGATCTGGTGCAACTCTCCAGCAAGACACCATCCAAATCGGCCATCAAGCCCGCGATGTTCGAGTGTGCCCTGGAATTGCCCATGGCCGATGGCTCGCCGCGCGCCTTCGCCGAGGCCGAGCAGGCTGCGCGCGACCGGACGTTCACGTCGTTGCAGCTCGACGCGGCCGACCGCCTGTTCTTCGTCGCCCCCGACCACATCACATCGGCCAAGCCCGCAACCGCCGATTGGGCCGGTGCGGCGGCGTTCGAGCTGGGCGCGTTGCAGCCGGCCAAGGTGCCGTACGTCTATGTCCTCGGCGCCTTGGCCGATGCGCCCCGCGCCGCGGCCGCACAGCTCGTCAAGCCCGCGAACGCGATCCAAGTGGGCCAGCGGCTCGGCCAGCTCGTGGCCGCCGCCGCGAAGGCGCGGCCGGCGCCCGCCGACGTCCGCCTGCGCGCCACGACCAGCGGCAAGGCCGCGGATGTCCGCGAGGTGCAAGGCACGTTGACGAAGCCGTTCGTCACCGCGTCCGGCACGGTGCCGTGCGACGCGCACGAGCTGCCGGTGCTGGCCGAGGTGGAATGTGTCGTGGTCGGCGGCGGCACGACAGGCGCACCGGCGGGCGTCGGCGCGGTGCAGAACGGGCTCAAGACCATCGTCCTCGAACAGCTCTTCGAGCTCGGCGGCGTCCAGACCGCGGGTATGATCTGCGGCTATTACTTCGGCAACCAGCGCGGCTTCACCAAGGAGATCGACGAGGGCGTGGCGCAGACCGGCCGGGTCAAGTCGCAGGCGAAGGCGGAGTGGTATCGCACGTCGATCCGCCACGGCGGCGGCGAGCTCTGGTTCGGCAGCATGGCGGTGGGCGCGGTGCTCGAGGGCCACAAGCTCGTCGGCGTGGTCGTGGCGACGCCCGACGGCCGCCGCGGCATCATCCGCACGCAGGCGGTCATCGACGCCACGGGCAATGCGGATGTCGCCGCCGCCGCGGGCGAGCCGACGGAGTTCTATATGCCCGAGGAGCTCATCAATCAGGGCGTGGGCATGGCGGTGATCCGCCTCGGCGCGGGCGGCCACAACAACGACTATGCCTTCGTGGACGACTCCGACGCCTCCGACCTCTGTTTCTTCGGCCTGCGTGCCCGCAGCATGACGGAGGGCGGCTGGGACGTCTCGCAGCTCGTCAACTCCCGCGAACGCCGCCGCGTGCTCGGCGTCTATCAGGTCACCGTCTTCGACTACCTGACCGGCCGCACCTTCCCGGACACCGTGACGCAGCACAAGAGCCGCTTCGATCTCCACGGCGACGCGAGCAGTGATTTCTTCCAGACCAAGAACATCCGCGTCCGCAACCACGGCACGATGAACGCCAACGTCCCCTATCGCTCGCTCCTGCCGAAAACGACCGACGGCCTCCTCGTCGTCGGCCTCGGCATGAGCGCCACGCGCGACGCGATGAGCATCCTGCGCATGGAGCCCGACCTACAGAACCAGGGCTACGTCGCCGCCTACGCCGTCCGCCTCGCCCTGCGCGGCCACTACGAGCTGCGCAACATCCCCGTGCAGTCCCTCCAGCAGCATCTCGTCGAGAAAGGCATCATCCCCGCCACGGTCCTGACCGAGCGCGACTCGCATCCGGTTCCGGACGTCATGCTCCAGATGGCCGCGCACAACGTCATGATCGGCTACGATGATTTGCCCTGGCTCTTCGCCGATCCCGCGCGCGCGAAGCCCTACCTGCTCGAGAAGTGGAAGGAGCTCGACCGCTTCAGCGATGGCCGCGACGCGGAGAACAGCCTCGTCTATGCCCATCTCCTCGCGCTGTTCGGCGACGCCACCGGCGAAGACGAATTGATTGAATGGGTCAAGACCCACACCTGGGACGATAAATGGATGCCGGGCAAAGACCCCGGCACCAGCCGCATGGGCGCCTATATCCTCGCGCTCGGCCGTGCCCACTCCCAGAAGGCCGTCCCCGCGATCCTCGCCCGCGGCCAGGAACTCTGCGACGCCGAAAAGCCACCCACCAACATCCAACTCCGCATCCTTGGCCTCGCGTGCGAAGCCATCGGCGACCGCGCCACCGCCCCCCTGCTCGCGAACCTGCTCGACCTGCCGGGCATCACCGGCCACTCGATGGTGATGGCCCCGACCATCCCGGCCGTCCCCGGCTATGACAGCCGCAGCAACTATAGCCAGACGGAAAAGCAGACGACCGTCCGCGAACTCAACCTGGCCCGCGCCCTCTACCGCCTCGGCGACAAGGGCGGCAAAGCCGCCGCGATCCTGCAAGCCTATGCCGACGACCCGCGCGGCTTCTACGCCAACTACGCCCGGATGGTGCTCGCGGAGAAGCGGGTTGAGCAGAAGCCTGCGAAGTAAACGCGGGACGCGCACCGCACACGCAATCCATTTTGGCCCGCCGGGGATCAAGCTCCTGCAACTACGGAACTTTGGACGGCGGTTTTCCAAGGATTGGAAACAGGAAGCCTGACTTTTTCCAAGGGTTGGAAAATCCGGCGGGTTCGTTTCCAAGCCCTGGAAATCTTACGGGGCCATGGGCGCAAAGTTCAAAACCAAACCATGGACCTGATGGACTGAATGACGTCCACTTTGTCCATGAAGTCCATGAGGCAGAGGCCAAAGCGAGAGTGCTGGCCGCCGTCTTCCGCCCTCCGCCTGCTCACGGCCGCGGATGGTCTTCCATCAGCTTGATGAAGCGGTGGAAGAGGTAGGCGGCGTCGTGCGGGCCGGGCGCGGCTTCGGGGTGATATTGCACCGAGAACACCGGCAGCTTGGTGTGGCGCATGCCTTCGCTGGTCTTGTCGTTGAGGTTGATGTGCGTGGTCTCGACCTCCGGCGGGAGCGAGGCGATGTCGACCGCGAAGCCGTGGTTCTGGCTGGTGATCTCGACCTTGCGGGTGGTCAGATCCATCACCGGCTGGTTGCCGCCGCGATGGCCGAACTTGAGCTTGTAGGTCTTGCCGCCGAAGGCCTGGCCGAGCAACTGGTGGCCAAAGCAGATGCCGAAGGTCGGGATGCGGGCGTTGACGACGTCCATGATCGTCTTGACCACCTGCGGGACGGCGGAAGGATCGCCGGGGCCGTTGGAGACGAAGAAGCCGTCCGGCTGGTACGCGAGGATCTCCGCGGCGGACGACGTGGCGGGGAAGACTTCGACGGTGCAGCCGAGTCGGACCATGATGCGGAGCTGGTTGCGCTTCATGCCGCAGTCGAGCGCGGCGACCTTGAAGCGCGGCGGCGGCACGGTGGCGGGCGCATCGAAGCCGTGGCCGGGGTCGGTCCACGTGAAGCGCTTGGGCGCGCTGACCTCGGTGGCGAGGTCGCGGCCGACGAGGCCGGGCGAGTCCTTGGCCTTCTGGACCAGGCTCTGCGGGTCGAGGTCTTCGGTGCTCATCACGCACTTCATGGCGCCGAGCGAGCGGATATGCAGGGTGATCGCGCGGGTGTCCACGTGGTCCACGCCGAGGATGTGGTTCTTGATCAGATACTCGGGCAGGGTCTTGGT
This sequence comes from uncultured Lentisphaerota bacterium, assembly GCA_903912445.1. Lineage (GTDB taxonomy): Bacteria > Verrucomicrobiota > Kiritimatiellia > CAIQIC01 > CAIQIC01 > DP16D-bin41. The sequence continues at coordinate 46,608 of CAIWHP010000254.1, read as the reverse complement.
CTTGCGAAAATTGCTGGCGATGCGGCTGCACTCGCCGACGATCAGGCCGGCGGCGTGGGGCTTCCACGATTCGACATCCTCGTCGTTGATGCCGTAGTTGCCGATCAGCGGATAGGTGAGCGTGACGATCTGGCCGTTGTAGGAGGGGTCGGTGAGGATCTCCTGGTAGCCGGTCATGGAGGTGTTGAAGACCAGCTCGCCATAGACCTCGCCATGGCCGGCGAACGCCCGGCCCTCAAACACGGTCCCATCTTCCAGCGCGATAAGTGCTTTTTTCATAAAGTTGTGCTCACCCTTCGATGTTCCGCCATGAACCGTCCGCCGTCAAACCCTGCCCTGCCTACTTGTGCTTCGCCTTGTGTGCCGCGGGGTGCGCGCCCAGCAGCGGATATTGCTTGCGGATGGCGGCGCCGATGAAGTCCCGGAACAGCGGCTGCGGCACCAGCGGCTGCGACTTGAATTCGGGATGGAACTGGCAGCCGACGAACCACGGATGGTCGGCCAGTTCGATGATCTCGACGAGGTTGTTGTCCGGCGAGAGCCCGGAGAGGACGAGACCTTTTTCTTCCAGCTGCGCGCGGTACGCATTGTTGACCTCGAAGCGGTGGCGATGGCGCTCGCTGATCTGCGCGACGCCGTAGGCGGCCGCGGCGCGCGTGCCGGGCTTGAGGGCGCACGGCCAGGCGCCCAGCCGCATGCTGCCGCCGAGGTCCACGACCTTCTCCTGCTCTTCCATCAGGCAGACGACGGGGTGGGGCGACTGCTTGTTGACCTCGGTCGTGTGCGCGCCCGCGAGCCCGCAGACGTGGCGCGCAAATTCGATCACCGCCATCTGCAGGCCGAGGCAGATGCCGAAGTACGGGATCTTGTTTTCGCGGGCGAACTTGACCGCCGCGATCTTGCCCTCGATGCCGCGCTCGCCGAAGCCGCCGGGGACGAGGATGCCGCCCGCGGAGCCGAGCACGTCGAAGCCCTTGCCTTCTTCCAGGTCCTCGGCCGCGACCTTGACGATCTCGACCTTGTGCTTGAAGGCGATGCCGCCGTGGCAGATGGATTCGTAGATGGATTTATAGGCGTCCTGCAGCTCGGAATATTTGCCGACGACGGCGATCTTCACTGTGCCTTCGGGGTGGATCAGCGCCTCGATCATCTTGCACCACGCGTCCATCTTCGCCGGCGGGCGCGCGAGGCGGAAGTGGACCATGACCAGCTCGTCGAGGCCCTGCTCGCAGAGCACGAGCGGCAGCTCGTAGATCGAGTGCTTCACGTCCTGCTCCACGATGACCGCATTGAGCGCGACGTTGCAGAACAGCGAGAGCTTGCGGCGGACGTCGTCGTCGAGCGGGACTTCCGAGCGGCAGACCAGCACGTCCGGCGTGATGCCGATCTCGCGCAGCTTGGCCACGCTCTGCTGGCTGGGCTTGGTCTTGACCTCGCCCGCGGCCTTGATGAAGGGGACGTAGGTCAAGTGCAGATACATCACGTTCTCGCGGCCTTCCTCGAGGCCGATCTGGCGGATCGCCTCCAGGAAGGTCAGCCCCTCGATGTCGCCGACCGTGCCGCCGACCTCGACGAGGATGACGTCCACGCCCTTTTCTTCCACGGCGCGTATGCGCGCCTTGATCTCGTCGGTGATGTGCGGGATCATCTGCACCGTTGCGCCGAGGTAGTCGCCATGGCGCTCCTTGTGCAGCACGTCGAAATAGATCCGGCCGGCGGTGAAGTTGCTCTTCTTCGAGGTCGGCTGGCCGGTGAAGCGCTCGTAGTGGCCGAGGTCGAGGTCGGTTTCCGCGCCGTCGTCGGTCACGTAGACCTCGCCGTGCTGGAAGGGGCTCATCGTGCCCGGGTCCACGTTCAGGTAAGGGTCGATCTTGATCATGCGGATGGTCAGCCCGCGGTTGATCAGCAGCCGTCCGACCGAGGCGGAGGTCAGGCCCTTGCCCAACGAACTGACCACGCCGCCCGTAATGAAAATGTATTTTGCCATGCTCGGTTTTCCCGGAAAAGGTTTCACGCGGCGTGCCGCGCGGTCGGGGATGATAATAAAACCGATTCCAGCATCGGACACAACCTTTTTCCCGGCGCGACGACGATTTCGCTGCCGCGCGCGGTCCCGCGGCCTGTTTCGTGCGCGCCGGGCTGCCGGGCCAGGGCCCGTCTTTGGCCCGGGAGGCGCCTGTTTTCCCGGCCGGGGAGAGCCGCCGCCGGAGGGCGCCTTCCAGGGCGCGCAAGCGGGGCCGAATATGCTTTGGCAATCCCTGGGTTTGCCAGTATATTCCCGCGCTCCGCAAGCCGGCGATGAACGCTAGCCTGCAGATCATGGTCTGATGAAGTTATGAAACGAGCCAAGATCAATGCGATGCTGATGGCGGTGGCGCTGGGTGGCGCCGCCCTGCCCACGCCGGCGGCGACCAACCTGTTCAAGCGGATCGAGACGCCGACGGAGCCGAACAAGCCGGCGATGATCATTGCCGAGGGGATGCCCAAGCTGCACCTCAGCCATGTGGCCTTCGACGAGAAGGTCGCCACGAATGCGCTGAGCCTCTACCTGAACATGCTGGACTTCGACCACACGTTTTTCCTGGCGTCCGATGTGGCCGAGTTTCAGCAGCACGGGCCGCTGCTGGCGCAGGCGCTGCGCGCGGGCGACGTCCGGATCGGCGTCGAGATTTTCAACCGGTTCATGGAGCGGATGACCAACCGGATAGCGTATGTGGGCGCCGCGCTCAAGCGCGGCTTCGACACGAGCAAGCAGGAGGCGTACACCTGGAAGCGCAAGGACGCGCCGTGGGCCGCCAGCGAGGCCGAGTGGAACGATCTCTGGCGGCGCAAGGTGGAGAACGAATACCTCGGACGCATCGTCGCCATCAAGCTGGCCGACGAGGAGAAGGCGCAGGAGAAGAAAAAGAAGGGTCTGCTCGGCTGGCTCAAGAAGGGCGACGCCAAGAACGTCGGCAAACCCGGCGTGAAGGATGCGAAAGCGCCTGCGCAAGAGGCGAAGCCGGCGGTGAAGGAAGAGGACGAGGACAGCGCCGAGCCGCAGCTCACCCCCGACCAGTTCATCCTCAAGCGCTATGCGCAGTTCCAGACCGTGCTGCAGGACAGCGACCTCGACTGGGTGCTGCAGCGCTACCTGATGGCGTTTACGATGGCCTACGATCCGCACTCGGAATACTTCATGCCCTCCACCGAGGAGGATTTCGACATCAGCATGCGGCTCTTCCTGTGCGGCATCGGCGCGGTCCTGAGCCCCGAGGATGGCGCGGCCAAGGTCGAGCGCCTGACCGCCGGCGGCCCGGCCGAGCGCGACGGGCGGCTCAAGCCCGGCGACAAGATCATCGCCGTCGCCCAGGGCGACAAACCCGCGAAGGACATCCTGCACCTGCCGCTCAACAAGACCGTCCGCCTCATCCGCGGCGACAAGGGGACCAAGGTCGTGCTGACCGTCGTCTCCAAGAACGATGTCACGATGACCAAGCCGCGCAAGATTGACCTCATCCGCGACGAGATCAAGCTGGAGGAATCGCGCGCGAAAGAGGAGCTGCGCAGCGAAGTCACCCCCGGGGTCTCCACGCAGCGGTTCGCCGTCGTCACGATCCCCGAATTCTATGCCGACATGAAGGGCCAGCAGGCGGGCAAGCGCGATGCCACGAGCGTCGCGCGCGATGTGCGGAAGATGCTGGGCGGCCTGGCCACGCAGCAGGTGGATGGCGTCGTGCTCGATCTGCGCAACAACGGCGGCGGCTCGCTGGAGGAGGCCGTGGAGCTGACCGGCCAGTTCATCGGCTCCGGCCCGATCGTCCAGGTGCGCCAGCAGCAGAACGAGGTCCAGGTGCTCGTCGATACCGATCCGAGCGTGCACTATGCCGGCCCGCTGGTCGTGCTCGTCAACCGCCTGAGCGCCTCGGCGTCGGAGATCCTGACCGCCGCCCTGCAGGATTACGGCCGCGCCCTCGTCGTGGGCGACAGCAAGACCCACGGCAAGGGTACCGTCCAGACGTTGCTGCCGATGGCCGCCGGCGCGGAAAAACTCGGCGCGCTCAAGCTGACCACCGCCAGCTTCTACCGCATCGCCGGCGGCTCGACGCAGCTGCGCGGCGTCGAGCCGGACATCGTCGTGCCGTCCACGCTCGACTCGATGGAAATCGGCGAGGAGTTTCTGCCGAACGCGCTGCCGTGGAACACCGTCGAGCCCTCCGGCTATGCGCGCGACCGCGCGCTCCAGCCGCTGATCCCGGAGCTGCGCAAGCTCTCCGCGGGGCGCCTCGCGCACGACCCGCGCTTTGCCAGCCACCGCAAGCTGCTCGAGCGTTCCGCCGAGCGCGTGAAGAGCAAGGAAGTCTCGCTCAACCTGAACGCGCGCCTCGCCGAGGCCCGCGCCGACCGCGACGTCGAGAAGCTCCAGCAGCAGGAGGACGAGGCCGTGACCGTCGGCAAGGAAAAGAAAAAGAAGAACGACGTCGTCCTCGACGAGACCCTGCACATTCTCGCCGACTTCATCAAGATCGCGCACGCCCCGCGCATCGCCGCCGCCGTCACTGCGCCTTGATGCCCTGCCAAGCCAGCCGAGGTCCCGTTCGGTGCGGCTGGTTTCGGTGGGATCGGCTGCCGGGGTCATCGATCCCTTCTACAAGCTACACGCAACCCCCGCGCGAACACGAGGCCGCCCGGCTCCGCGAACGGAACCACACCCCGCCCAAGCGGGCTGGGAAGACCGCCCGTCCATCCGGTTTGTTGCATGGGCCGGCCGGCGGTCGTGGCCTGATGCCCTGGCGGAGCCCGGCACGTTGCAGCCAGCCTGGCAAGGTCACAGCGGGTCGGGCAGTTCCCGGCGGCATTCCTGCATGAGCGCCGAAGGCGCGCAGCCTTGCATGAAGATTTTCCCGTGCTCGTCGAAGAGGCTGATGACGATGCCGTAGAGCGGGCGAAAGGACTTGATGCCGACCAGCTTGGAGCCGTACTCCCGCATGCCGTGGCCCTCCACGACCAGCCCGGAGCCGCGCGGGATGGCCGGCAACTCGATGTGCTCGACGCTCTCGCGCCGGTAGCCGCGCGGGCCCGGATATTTGTCAAAGTACTCGATCACCAGTCTGGTCTTGGCGGGAAGCTCGCTGTTCTTGGCCGTGAGGCTGACGCGCGGCAGGCCCTCGGCCTCGCTGGCGACGAGGCTGTAGTCAATCTGCGCGGCCCGGAGTTCGGCGAAGGCGATCTCCAGCTTGAGCGGGCGGGCGTTCCGCTGGGCCGGCTCCTTGCCCAGCGGATAGAACGTGTATTTTTCCCCCTTGCCGGCGTGGGTCGTGATCGGCTTGTCGGGCGGCGGGTCGGCCAGGCGCGGCAGGGTCAACTCCGGCGCGACCTCGTGGACCCACTTCAGCGCCGCGTGTTTGGCGATCAGGTCGGCCTGTTTCTTGATGCGGTCGTGATGGGGCGGGTTCACGTCCTTGCGCAGCGTTGCCAGCTGCTTGAGCGCGTCCCCGGTGGCGGCGACCATTTTCCTGGCGGCGGCCAGCTGGCTGGTGTGTTCGGCCGCCAGCAGCTCCTGCTGCACGTGCCGGGCCTCGGGCAGCGTGGCCTTGGCTTGCAGGGGGTTGGCGCAACCCTGGGCGCGTTCGAGCTCGTCGCGCAGCGCGATGACCTTGCTCACTTCGCCTTTCGTCTTGAGCTGCGCCTCCAGCTTGCCGAGTGCCTGCCGGTAGCGCTCCTTGCGCCCCGCCTCGCCGGACGCGGCCGCCTGCTTCAGGCTGGCCAGCTGGCTGACGCACTGTGTGCCGATTCTATCGGCCTGCGCGAGCGTGGCCGCATCGTCCTTTTGTGCCAGGCCGGTGGCGCACCACAGTCCGCAACAGAACCCGCACAGCCCTGCCCATTTCATGTCCGGCTCCACTTTCCCATGCCCCATCCTAGCCGCCGCCCGCGGCCAAGACAAGCGGTCCCAAAAAAAGAAACTTGCGCCCGGCGGATATTTTGGCATATTCGCCGCCGCTGACCACACCAAGCGAGCGTAGCTCAGTGGTAGAGCGGCACCTTGCCAAGGTGCATGTCGAGGGTTCAACTCCCTTCGCTCGCTCCAATCCCCGAACTATTTCCCGAGATTGCTTTTGCCGGCGGGGGCTTTCTGTTAGAACCGCCGCCGCATGATTGCACCCCGACAGACTGCGCCGGACGCCGCCGACCTGGTGGCGGCGACGGAAGCCTTCTTCAAGGCCGATGGCGGCCTGGCGCGCGCCAGCGCCGGCGAGCAGTACCCGTTCGAGCCGCGCCCGCAGCAGGCCGAGATGGCGCAGGCCGTCGCGCGCGCGCTAGCCGATGCGCAGCACCTCGTCGTCGAGGCCGGCACGGGCGTCGGCAAGAGCTTCGCCTACCTCGTCCCGCTCGCGCTGGCGGCTCAGGCGCGCAACATCCAGGTCATCGTCTCCACCTACACGATCGCGCTGCAAGAGCAGCTCATGGGCAAGGACATTCCGTTCCTGCAAAAGCACCTCGGCGTGGACTTCAAGGCCGTGCTGGTCAAGGGCCGCAGCAATTACCTGTGCCTGCGCCGGCTCGCCCGCGCCCGCGGCCACACGAAGGAGCTGTTCAAGGCGGAGACTAGCGACGAGCTCGAGCGCCTTGCCAACTGGGCCGAACGCACGGCCGAGGGCAGCCTGCAGGACCTGCGGCAGCAGCCGCGACCGGACATCTGGGACCTCGTCTGCTGCGAGCACGGCAACTGCCTCGGCGCGCGCTGCCCCGAATTCAAGCGCTGCTTCCTCATGCATGCGCGCGCCCGGATCCGCGAGGCGCACCTGCTCGTCGTCAACCACCACCTCTTTTTTTCCGAGCTCGGCCTGCGCGCCGCCGGCGCCGCGTTCCTGCCCGACTACAAGCTCGTCGTGCTCGACGAGGCGCACATGCTAGAAGGCGTCGCCGGGGACCACCTGGGCCTGCGCCTCTCGCGCTACGGCTTCGACCACTGGCTGCGCCGCCTCTATATGCCCGACGAGCGCAAGGGGCTGCTCGCGCTCGTCAAGGCCCGCGAGGCCGCGCTCACCGTCACGCAGATCGGCGACGCGCTCGACAAGCTCTTCGCCGACCTGGCCGACTGGGCGAAGTTCACCCACGACGCCAGCTACCGCGTCATCGCCAAGCCGCTCGACCTCACCACCGAGACGTGCGACCTGCTCGACAAGCTTTCCGTGCAGCTCAGCGAGGTCGTCGAGGACCTGAAGGACGAGAACTGGCAGTCGGAGCTGCGCGCGCTGCGCCGGCGCGGCCAGGAGATGCGCACCGCGCTGCGCTCGTTCCTCGACCAGTCGCTGCCCGGCCAGGTCTATTGGCTCGAGCGCGAGGGCCGCCGCCGCATGCAAACCGTCCTCTATTCCGCGCCGATCGAGGTCGGCCCGATCCTGAAGGAGCAGCTCTTCGACCACCTCGACAGCGTCATCCTCACCAGCGCCACGCTGGCCGTCGGCGACAGCCTCGATTATTTCCGCCAGCGCATCGGGGTGGAGGAGGCGGAATCGCTGCAGCTCGGCTCGCCCTTCAACTACGAGCGGCAGATGCAGGTGTTCCTGCAGCGCGGGCTGCCCGATCCGACCGATGCGGAAAATTTCGCGCCGGCCGCGGCCAAGGCCATCGTGCAGTTCGTCGCCCGGACGCAGGGCCGCGCGTTCGTGCTGTTCACCGCCACCAGCCTGATGCGGCGCATCGCCGCCCTGGTCGCGGACGATTTCGCCGCCGCCGGCTACACGTTCCTCCTGCAGGGCGAAGGCCTGCCGCGGCATGCGATGCTCGAACAGTTCCGGACGGCGCCTGCGCCGGTGCTCTTCGGCCTCGACAGCTTCTGGATGGGCGTGGACGTACGCGGCGAGGCGCTGAGCAACGTCATCATCACACGCCTGCCCTTTGCCGTGCCCGACCAGCCGCTGACCAAGGCGCGCATGGACCGCATCAAGGAGAAGGGCGGCGATCCGTTCCGCGACTACTCGCTGCCCGAGGCCATCCTCAAATTCCGCCAGGGCGTCGGCCGCCTGATCCGCACCGCCACCGATACCGGCATCGTCGTCATCCTCGATGGCCGCATCCTGAGCAAGTGGTACGGCCGCAAATTCCTCGCCGCGCTGCCCGAGTGCCACGTCGAGATCGTCGGCGGCGAGGACGAGGCCGCCGACTGACGGGCGCCTCCGTTTCTCAAGCCTTGATGATTTCGCCAAACGGCAAAAGCACCGGCGCTGACACATGCTGGCGCAGACCCAGCCCGGTCCGCAGCCGGACCACCCCTCCCGAGGAGGGGCACCCGGAAGACCAACTTCTTCTTGATCCCCTCCTCGGGAGGGGTGCGCGCAGCGCAGGGTGGGTACACGTGGCGGCGCAACCCGGCCCGTTGGCAGCATGCACGTTGGGCGGGTTCATCCACCCTTTGAAAACACGGCGGAAAAGTGTAGGTTTCCCGCCATGCAACAGCTCAAGCCTTGTGTCTTTTTCGACCGCGACGGCATCGTCAACATCCCGCCCCAGGGCGGCGCGCGCTACATCGAGCGGCCGGAGGATTTCACGGTCATCCCTGAGTTTCTCGACGCGCTGCGCCTCGTCAACGAGCGCGGCTACGAGGCGGTGATCGCGACGAACCAGAAGGGCGTGTCCACCGGCCGCATCCGCGAGGAGGCGCTGATCGCGATGCACGCCAAGCTCTACGAAATCCTGATCGAGCGCCAGCTGCGCCTGCTCGATATCCGCGTCGCCACGACCGCCGACGACGCGCACCCGACGCGCAAGCCGAACCCCGGACTGCTGCTCGGCGCCGCCGCGGATCACGGCCTGGACCTCGCGTGCTCGTGGATGATCGGCGACAATGCGAGCGACGTCGAGGCCGGCCGCCGCGCCGGCTGCCGCACCGTCTACGTCGGCACCCGCGTTGTGCCGGAGGCCAGCTTCAGCGTGCCCGATATGGCCGCCCTGGTCCCCTTCCTCCGCGCGCACCTCGTGCCGGTGCGCGGCTGAACCTTGGCGCGGCGCTGGAAAAGCCGCGGGCGCCGCCGCCATTGGTTTTTTGCCCCGCCTGTCCTATGCTCCCGCCCGATATGTCCGGATTTTCCAGATGGCTCAAGCGCTGGGACGCCGCGCGTCCCGAGGAAGTCGGCGGCGTTGAGGCCGCGCGCGAGAAGACCATGCGCCTCGCGGTTCTTGAGGGCTGCGGCTGGTCGGTGATGGTGGCCTGCGGCGAGAGTTTCTTTTCGGCCTTTGCCATCTTTCTCAAGGCCGGCAACCTCGCCATCGCGATCCTGGCGAGCGCGCAGCCGCTGCTGGCGGCCGGCGCCCAGTTGCTTGGCGCGCGCGCCATCGAGACCTTCCGCCCGCGCCGCCGCTTCCTGCACCTGGTCCATACCGCGCAGGCCCTGGCCTATGCGCTCGTCTTCCTCGTCCCGTTCCTCCTGCCCGCCGCCGTGGCGGCGCCCGGCGCCGTCGCCTGCGCGCTGCTGACGATGTTCCTTGGCGGCCTTGGCATTGCGGTTTGGACCAGCCTGATGGGCGATGTTGTCCCCGAGGCCCGGCGGGGCGACTACTTCGGCCAGCGCTATCGCGTCATCTTCCTGACCCTCTCGCTGGCGACCCTGGGCGGCGGCCTGCTGCTCGCGGCCTGCTCGCGGCTCGGCTGGGTCTGGGCCGGCTTCGGCATCCTCTTTGGCGTGGCCGGCTGCGCGCGGTTTTTTGCTGCGCAGCTCTTCCCGATGCACTACGAACCGGACTACCGCCCCGACCCGGCGGCCAACGTCACGCTTTGGGATTTCCTCCGCGGCACACCGCGCTCGAACTTTGCGCGGTTCACCTTCTATGCCGCGTTCATGAACTTCGGCGCCAACATCAGCGCGCCGTTCTTCGCCGTCTATATGCTGCGCAACCTGAACTGGACCTATACGCAGTTCACCATCAACGCCATCACCATGCTCATTGCGCAGGTGGTCTTTTTCCGCTGGTGGGGCCGGGTGGGCGACCGCCACGGCAACCGCGCCGTCCTCATCGCCACCAGTTGCGTCCTGCCCATCCTGCCGGTCCTGTGGGCCTGCACCGGCAACTTCTGGCTGCTGCTCGGCGCGCAGATCGTCTCCGGCGCCACCTGGTCCGGCTACAACCTCGCCACGCAGAACTTCATCCTCGACGCCGTCACCCCACAGAAGCGCGCGCGGGTCCTCTCCTACTTCAACCTGATCAACGGCGTGCTGGTCTTCACCGGCGGCACGCTGGTCGGCGCATGGCTGGCCGACCACCTGCCCAGCGCCTATCACCTCGGCCCGCTGCACATCACCTTCATCTCCTCGCTGCCCGCCGTCTTCATCATCTCCGGTTTCGTGCGCCTCTGCGTCCTGCTGCTGATGGCGCCGACCTTCCGCGAGGTGCGCAACCACGAGCCCATCTATCCCGGCACCTTGCTCCTGCGCCAGTGGAGCGGCGAAGCCATCACCGGCACCCTCCTCGAAGTCGTCACCCGCATCAACGCCCTGCGGCGCAACAAGCCCTGACCCGCACCGCCACGAAACTAAAAATCATGTGGGCGGGGCTTTCCAGCCCCGCGAACCCAACCGGGGCGAGGGGGTGCAAACCCTGCCCGCAAAATGTCAGGAGAAGGTGGAAGGCGGGAAGACAGGAACGGAATGTGGTACACCGCGAGTGAATACGCTTGTATGGAAACTGTTACGCGGGCGGACTTCGGCGGTCGATAGGCCTTGCGCGATATGCTGCGCTTCAGTTTTGCCTGTGCCTGTCCATGCACCCTTGCACCGTGGTTGCTGTGTGGTGTGTCAGCGCTTCAGGCGTACGGCAAGCGAGCCTTGGAATGCGGGCAGCGCAAGTTGCAGGTGTCGCTCGCGTACGGTCAGCCGGCTCTGGCCGATGGTTTGGCCGGTGACCGGGTCGATGAACTCGATCTGCCAGGCATCGCCGGGGGCTTCCATGGTCACGGTTTGTCCGGGCAGCGGTCGCACGGGCCACTCGGGCGGCTCGCACGCCGCGTCGCGGAACCAGCCCAGACGCAGCCGGTCGTTGCCGAGCAGGGCGCCCTTCAACCCGGCGGAGAGCACGCACGGCACCGGCGCGAAGCCGGCATAGTCCACGTCGCGCACGAACGCGGCGGCCGTGGCGGCGGCTTGCTGGTAGCGGCTGCACAGGTCGGCGTGCTCGAACCGGTCGTAGCCGTCCTGCCACCAGAGCGCGCGGCCGTTGAGCGCGCCGCTGACGACGGCCGCCCAGATGGCGTGGCGGATGCCGACCTCGGCGCGCGGCGCGACGTCCAGCGTGCCGTGCGGCGGGCCGGAGTGCAGGCCGCTTTCGCCGATGAGGACCGGCTTGCCATAACGCTGGAGCCGCTCGCGGGTGGTTTTGAGGATCAGCTCGTCGAGGCGGCCGCCGAAGCCGCCGCCGGTGTAGGGATGGATTTCGATAAAGTCGAGGGCGTCGCTCTGCAGCAGCTTGGGCCAGGCATTGATGCCGGCCTGCGAGGCCGTGAGCGGGCGCTGCCACGGGTCCGCGGCCCGGATCACCGCGGCTGCGCGCTCGGTGAACTCGACCGCCCGCGCTTCGGTGGCTCCGGTGACCAGGTCCAGTTCGGAGAAGATCTCCCAGCCGATGATGGCGCGGCGCTGTGACCAGTGCCTGACGAAAGTCTCCAGCCGTTGCAGCCAGAGCTTGCGGCAAACAGTATCCTCGAAGAGCTCGGCGGGTTTCTGCGCCGGGCCGCCGCGGACGCTGTTGAAGGGGTTTTTGTCCCACGTGTGCCAGGTTTCCTTGTGGCTGCCGTCGTTCCAGTCGGACCAGACGCCAAGGACCGGCAGCACAGCGAGCTGGGCTTGCTCGGCCGAGTCCAGGATCGCGTCCCACGCCCGCAACATGCCGGCATCGATCTCGCCGGGCTTCTCGTTGGGCGGGAAGTAGGTGAAGTGGATGCGCACGAAGCGTTCGCCGGCCGCGGCGGCGTGGCGGAAGTGGTCGGCATAGTCTCGCGGAGTCATGCCCGCCGGATTGCGGCCCAGCACGAAGGTCGGACGCCCCGCCGCCCGGAAGTAATGTTCGCCCCGGCGCAGTTCGAAGCGGGGAGCGTCGTTGGTTGGGTTCGCGGAAGCGAGCGTCAACCCCAGCAGCATGGTCAGCAACATGCGGATCGTCATGGTTGAAACATTTCCCCATCCACCCGTCATCCACCACTCGACTCCGACCCGCGCCCCTCTTCCCGCACGCTCAGTCGCGCCCGGCGAGATAGAGGGCCACGTAGAGGCGCGCGTCCACGAGGACGCCGCGGGCGCGCTGGGCGGCGAGCCACGCATCGGCTTCGGCGAGCGGCACGGCGTGGGCCACAATATCTTCGGTCTCGTCGCCGCCGCCTGCGTGGACTTTTTTAAGGTCGCGGGCCCGGTAGTAGGTCATGTGGGCCGAGGACAGGCCGGAGGAGAGCGGCGCATCGAAGAGCAGCTCCATCCGTCCGGCGGCGTAGCCGGTCTCCTCGAGCAGCTCGCGCTGCGCGGCGAGGGCGAAGTCCTCCTGCTCCTGGCCGGGGTGGTCGCCGACGAGGCCGGCGGGCAGTTCGATGACGCGCGCGTCGAGCGCGGGGCGGCGCTGCTCGACGAGCAGGAGGCGGCGGTCGTCCGTGACGGCGATGATCGCGACGATGCCGCGGACGTTGTGACGCTCGACGTACTCCCAGCCGCCGCGGTTCCAGAGGCGCAGATATTTGCCTTCGCCGAGCAGGTCGCCTTGGTGTGTGGTCATGCGTGGAGTGATAGCCGGACGAAGGGGCGATGACAAGCGGAAGATGGGGGAAGCATGGAGCATGGCTGATGGAGCATGGCTGATGGTGCAGGGAAGTGGTTGGGGAAAGTCTGACTGATGATGGTTGCTGCAGGGGGGAGGGTGGCGGGAAAGGGTGCGTGGTAAGGGTGGCTTTCCATCTGGGGCTGGTGCTGCCACCCGCCCTTCACCCTTAGCCCTTAACCATGTTTGCCCGCTTCCGCTGGCTTGCGGCGGCGGGGGTGGGAGGCTAGGATGCCGCCAACGCGGAGGTGGATATGAACGCGATGCCAATTGAATATGTGGAGCCGTTCGGGCGGGCGTGGGGCCGGATGAAGGATCTGCTGTTCCGGCCCTTCGATCTGGGCCGCTGGATCGCCATCGGCTTTACGGCCTGGCTGGCGACGCTGGCCGAGGGCGGCGGCGGGGGCGGTGGCTTCAACCTGCCGGTCGAAGACCTGCGCAGCCTGAAGGGCGCTGGCACGTACATCCACCAGCACCTGACGGCGATCATTGTCGGCGCGTCGCTCCTGCTCCTGTTTTGCATCCTCCTCGGCGTGCTCCTGTCGTGGCTCAGCGCGCGGGGCAAGTTCATGTTCCTCGACAATGCGCTGACGAACCAGGCGGCGATCGCTGCGCCGTGGCGGAGCTGGCGCAAGCAGGGCAATTCGCTGTTCTGGTGGGAACTGGCCTTCGGCTGCATTTTGCTGCTGGTGATCCTGGCGCTCGTCGGCCTGTGCCTTGCCTTGGCGTGGCCGGATATCCACGTGAAGCACTTCGGCGGCCATGCGATCGCGGCCCTCGCGCTGGGTTTCCTGCTGCTGTTGCCCTGCTTCCTCGTCCTCGGCTACATCATGGTTTTTCTCGGCGACTTCGTGGTGCCGCTGATGCGCAAGCACGACCTGAAGACCAACGCGGCATGGCGGCGGTTCCTGCCGCTGTTGCGCGCGCACGCCGGGGCATTCCTGCTCTACGGCCTGCTGCGGTTTGCCATCGCTTTTTTGATGGGCATGGCGCTCGGCTCTGCAGGCTGCCTGCTGTGCCTGTTCACCTGCGGCTGCGTGGGCTGCCTGCTGGCCACGCCCTTCATCGGCACCGTCGTGCTGCTGCCCGTTTTCGTGTGGGAGCGCTACTGGGGGCCGGAATTTCTGCGCCAGTTCGGGCCGGAGTTCGATGTCTGGGCCGGCGACCCGCCGGCCGTCCCGGCGGCGCAGGCGCCCGTGACCGCGCCCTATTGAAAGCAGCATGAAGTTTTCCATCGTCACGCCGAATTACAACGGCGCCCGCTTCCTCGAAGCCACGCTCGCCAGCGTCGCCGCCCAGCGCGCGCCGGGCGTGGAGGTGGAACACTGGATCGTGGATGGCGGCAGCACCGACGGCTCGCTGGAGATCATCCGGCGCTTCCTGGGGCCTGAAACTTTCCTGATCGCCGAGCCTGACCGCGGGCCGGCCGATGCGATCAACAAGGGGCTGCGGCGCGTTTCCGGCGAGCTGGTGGCCTGGCTGAATGCCGATGACCTCTATGCGCCCGGCGCGCTCGCGCGTGCCGCCGCCGTGCTCGCCGCGCAGCCGCGCGCCGCCCTGGCCTTCGGGCGCTGCCGGATCGTGGACGAGGGCGGCGCGGAAATCCGCAGCGGCATCACGCGGTTCAAGGAGCTGTTCTTCCCGCTCTCCTCGCGCTTCACCATCCAATGTCTCAACTACATTTCGCAGCCGGCGATGTGCTTCCGGCGCACCGCGCTGGAGCGCGCCGGCGGGCTGCGCGACGAACTGACCGCGGCGTGGGACTATGAGTTTGTCCTGCGGCTCTGGCGGCACGGCGGGGCCGTGTGCGTGCCGGGCGGGCCGCTCGCCGACTTCCGCTGGCATCCCGGCTCGATCAGCGGCCGCACCTTTGCGGTGCAGTTCCGCGAGGAGTGGCAGGCCGCCGCCGCCGATGCCGGCCGGTGGTCGCCGCAGGCGCTGCTCCACCTGGGCGTGCGCTACGGCATCGTCGGCATCTATGCGCTGATGGCCGCGCGCCGGAACGGGAAGGCCGGATGAGAATTGGCGTCAACGCCCTGTTCCTGATCCCCGGCGAGGTCGGCGGTTCGGAGACCTATCTCGTCGAGACGCTGCGCGCGCTGGCGGCGACGCAGCCGGATCTGGACCTGCTGTTGTTCACGAACCTGGAGAACGACGCGTATCTCTGCGAGCGCCTCGACGAATTCGCCAACGTGGATTTTCACCTGGTGCCGATCTACGCCCGCAACCGCCTCGTCCGCATCTGGCGCGAGCAGACCGAACTGCCCCGCCTCGCGCGCGCCGCCGGCGTGCAGGTGCTCTGGTCGCCCGGCTACGTCGCGCCGCTGCATGCGCCCTGCCCGCAGGTCGCCTCGATCCTCGACATGCAGTACCTGAGCCATCCGGCCGACCTCGCCTGGCCCGCCTGGGTGGTCACGCACCTGCTGGTCACCCAGACGGCACTACGCTGCCAGCACCTGCTCACCCTCTCCGATTTTTCGAAGCGCGAGATCGTCCGCGAGACCGGCGTCGCCCCGGAAAAGGTCACGCCGACCCTGCTCGCCGCCGCGCCGGAATTTTCCGCGGCCGCCGCGCCGGAGGACCTCGCCGCGCTGCGCCGTGACGTGCTGGGCTTTGCGGAGCCCTTCCTCCTGTGCATCGCCAACACCTATCCGCACAAGAATGTCCATCGCCTGGTCGAGGCGTTCGGGTTGCTGGCCGGTGAAAGTCCGCACCGGCTGGTGCTGGTCGGCCGGCCGCGGCGCGGCGAGCAGAACATGCAGGCTGCGCTCGCGCGCCTGCCCGACGCGACCCGCGTGCTGCGGCTGGAGCGCACCACCCGCGACGACCTGGTCGCGCTCTATCAGGCGGCCGAGGTGTTCGTGTTCCCGTCGCTCTACGAGGGCTTCGGCCTGCCCGTGCTGGAGGCGATGGCCGCCGGGACGCCGGTGGTCGCGATGCGCTATGCCTCGGTGCCGGAGGTCGGTGGCGAGACCATTGCCTATTGCGAACATGACGATGCCGCCGAGCTCGCTGCGCGCATTCGCGAAACCTTGGCGCTCACGCCGGCAGCCCGCGCCGCGCGCATCGCCGCCGCGCGTGCACGCGCCGCCACCTTCTCGTGGGAAAGCGCGGCGGCCACCGTCGCCGATGTCCTGCGCGCCGCCGCCGCGCCGTGAGCGGCAGATTCTGTAGGGGCGCAGTCTTGCTGCGCCCATTCGTTCCGCTTCCCGCACACACCGGGCGCAGCAAGACTGCGCCCCTACAACTTCCAAGGATTGGAAACGGAAGCAGCAGTTTTTCCAACCATTGGAAAAAGCAGGCCGTCTTTTTATCTGACCAGCCGGGAGTGAGCGTTGCTCGTGTCGCCGTGTTGCAAGCTGCGGGAAAGCATTGCCCGGTTAGCCGGCGCATGCCCGGTCGTGAAATGCGTTTGGCGTTGGTTGAAGTTTCTTTTCCGCAAATCCGCAATTCAAAATCCGCAATCCACAATCTCAAAGTTCCGGATATTTCCAGTCGCCGCGGTAGGCGCGGCGCAGGAGGCGGTTGGCCTCGGCGTCGCCGGGGCACTCGCACTTGGCGCCGTCCCACGCGACGCTGCGGCCAAGCTTGAGGCTGAGCATGCCGAGCAGCGCGCAGTTGGTGGAGCGGTGGATGTCCTCGATGTCGCTGATCGGCTTGTTCCCGGTGCGGATGCAGTCGAGGAAATCGGTCCAGAGCGCGCGAATATTCTGGCCGTCGGGTTCGTCGAGCTTGGCGTCCTCGTGGAGGGGCGCCTGCTTGTCGCTCGTGGGGTAGAACGTCCAGCCCTTCTGCCAGCCGAGGTGCAGCGTGCCCTCGGTGCCGAAGAAGTAGCAGCCGACGCTCTCGCCCTTCTCGGCGTTGTGCCCGGCGAACTGGCGGTGTTCCCACGACACATCGAAGTTGGTGAATTTGTATTGCGCGATCTGGTGGTCGGGCGCGTCGCTGGTCTGCTCCTTGTCGTTCAGGATC
Source organism: uncultured Lentisphaerota bacterium (assembly GCA_903912445.1). Lineage (GTDB taxonomy): Bacteria > Verrucomicrobiota > Kiritimatiellia > CAIQIC01 > CAIQIC01 > DP16D-bin41. Next base: position 29,859 of record CAIWHP010000254.1, on the reverse strand, counting down.
GCCGGGCCCTTGACCGGCCGGCCACCGATGCTGGAGACGAACGTCGGCGCCTGTTCGCCGGTGATCCACAGGATCTGGTCGAGCCAGTGGATGCCCCAGTCGCCGAGCGTGCCGTTGGCATAGTCGAGGTAGCCCCGGAAGCCGCGCGGATGGATGCCGCTGCCCCAGGGGTTGTTCGGGTTGCCGTTGAACGGGCGCTTCGGCGCCGGGCCGCACCACATATCCCAGTCGAGCTCCGGCGGCGGCTGGGTGTGCGGCTTGGGCGTCTCGGGGCCGCCGCCGTAGTTGACGAAGGCGCGGACCATGCCGATCTTGCCGACCTTGCCGCTCCGGACAAAGTCGCGGGCGCTGATGTTGTGCGGCGAGGCGCGCCGGTGGGTGCCGACCTGCACGACGCGGCCCGCCGCGCGCGCGGCCCGCACCATGGCGCGGCCTTCGAGGATCGTGTGGCTGATCGGTTTTTCCACATAGACGTGGGCGCCGGCCTGTACCGCGGCGATGGTGATCAGCGGATGCCAGTGGTCGGGCGTGGCGACGATGCAGATGTCCGGTTTGATCTTCGCCAGCATCTCGCGGTAGTCGCCGAAGAGCTGCGGCTCGTCGCGCGTCTCCTTGCGGACGCGCTCGCTGGTGCGCTTGAGGAAGCGCTGGTCCACGTCGCAGAGCGCGACGATCTCGCACGCGCCGCTGGCCATGGCCGCGCCGAGGATGTTGCCGCCCCACCAGCCGCAGCCGACCAGCGCGGTGCGGTGGCGCTTGGCGGGGGAGTCCGCGCCGACGAGGCGGAAGGCGGAGGTCGCCAGCCAGGCGGCGGAGGTGGCTTGCAGGAAACCGCGGCGATTCATGTTCATGGTCATGCTCCTGGTCGCGCGAACGTTGCGGATGCTAAGCCGCCGCCGCCATGCTGTCAAAGATTTTGGCCGGTTTTTCCCCAACCTTGGAAAACCGGGCGCGGGAGCGTAGAATCCCCCCCGCAATATGCGTATCACAAGCGGAACATTGGGCGGGCGGCAGCTGAAGTCGCCCTCGGGCGAGACGCGGCCGACGCAGGACAAGGTCAGGCAGGCGATCTTTTCCGGGCTGGGCGACTTCGTCATCGGCGCGCGGGTGCTGGACCTGTTCGCGGGCTGCGGCGCCCTCGGGCTGGAGGCGTGGAGCCGCGGCGCGGCGGAGGTGGTCTGGGTCGAGTCCGACCGGCGCACGCTGGAGGTGCTCAAGGAAAACCTGCGTCAGCTCTGCCCCGACGCGGGGGCGAAGGCCCGCTGCGTCGGCACGGATGTTTTCAAGTTTCTGGAGTTCAGCGGGCGGGGCCTGCTGGCGCCGCGCGTGGCGGCGGGCGCACCACCTGCCGCGCTCGCCGGGCAGTTCGACCTGGTGCTGGCCGACCCGCCGTACGACCGGGGGGGCGAGCAGCAGTGGCTGGAAAAGACCTTGCCCGCGCTGGAGACGGGGCCTATCCTGCGGCCCGGCGGATTCCTGGTGTTCGAACTGGGCGCCTACGGGCAGCCGGCGGTGCGCGCGGGCTGGGTCCTGGCCTGGGACCGGACCTACGGCGGGACGCGCGTCTTGATGTACCGGCGGTCGGAAGAAATTTAAGCTGCGATAGTTACGATGAAAGCACACAACAAACGGGCGGCGATCTATGCGGGCACTTTTGACCCACTGACGCTGGGGCATCTGGACTTGATCGAGCGGGCGGCGCACATCTTCGACCGGCTGATCGTGGCGGTGGCGGAGCATTCGCGGAAGAATCCGCTGTTCTCGATGGATGAGCGGCTCGAGCTGGCGCGGGCGGTGGTGCGGAAGCTGCCGAACGTGGAGGTGGACCGCTTTTCCGGCCTGCTGGTGGATTATGCGCGGGCGAAGGACGTGCACGTGCTGGTGCGCGGGCTGCGCGTGTTTTCGGATTTCGAATTCGAGTTCAAGATGGCGCTGACCAACCGCGCCATGACGCCGGACGTGGAGACGCTGTTCCTCATGACGAAGGAAGATTACAGCTTTATCAGCTCAAGCACGGTGCGGGAGGTTGCCGAGTTGGGCGGGCATACCGAGCAATTTGTGCCGGCGGCGGTCCATGTGGCGCTCCAGCGCAAGCTCGGCGCTGCCGCCGTGGTGGCCCCCGCCCAAAAGCGCCGCAGCCAAAGACTTGCTGCAGATGAATGAAGCCTGGCAGACGTTGCCTTCGACCCCCAACTGACCCTTGAAGCATGCAGATTGAAATCCAAAAACTCGACCCCGATGGCGAGCAATTCGAAGGCGAGGAGCCGGTTGAGATCCTGGGCTTGGGGCCCCAGGATACGGTCCGGGTCACGAGCCCGGTCGGCTACGATGTCTTTGCCCAGCAGGTCGACAAGGAGCTGCTGGTCCAGGGGCGTTTGACCTTTGAAACGGTCGCCGCGTGCGGGCGGTGTGCGGAAATGTTCTCGACAAAGGTGTCGATTTCGGATTTCCTACGCGCCTTCGAAATCTCGGCCGGCCAGGAACCGATTGACCTGACGGACGACATCCGGGAAGAGGTGTTGTTGCACCTGCCGCGCTACCCGGTATGCGGGTCGGACTGCAAGGGCTTATGCCCGCAGTGCGGCCATAATCTCAATGACGGGGCGTGCGGGTGTGAGGTGTCGCGTGGCGACCTCCGGTGGACCGGTTTGGATGATTTGAAACTGAAGTGACTAGCAAGTATTGAAAGGAGCGCAACATGGCGGTTCCCAAAAGGAAAAAATCGAAAAGTCGCATCCGGCAGCGGAAGGCGCATCTGAAGCAACCGATGCCGGCGGCCTCGCCGTGCCCGAAGTGCGGCGAGCCGCATCTCGCGCACCGCGTCTGCTCGGCCTGCGGCAGCTACCACGGCCGGCAGGTGCTGATCAAAGCCTCTGACGAAGATTAAGCCCGATCATGCGCATTGCCGTTGACGCCATGGGCGGGGACTATGCCCCGCTCGAAATTGTGGCCGGCACCATCGAAGCCGCACGGGTCTTGCCGGGTATCAGCAAGCTGTTCCTGGTGGGCGACGAAGCCGTCATCCGCAAGGAATTCGCCAAGTACGGCGAGATCTCCCCGAAGATCGAGGTGCGTCATTGCACCGAGGTCGTCGGCATGGAGGAATCGCCGGCCACGGCCGTGCGGCGCAAGAAGGATTCCTCGATCAGCCGGTCGCTCGACCTCGTCAAGAATGGCGAGGCCGATGCGGTCTTTTCCGCCGGCAACACCGGCGCGGCGGTCGCGGCCACGACCCTCAAGCTGCGGACGCTGGCGGGCGTCGAGCGGCCGGTCATCGCGGCGGTGATCCCGTCGCCGACCAAGCGGTTCATCCTGGTGGATGCCGGCGCGAACCCCGATTGCACGCCGCGGCGGCTCGCGCAGTTCGCGGTGATGGGCAGCGTCTTTGCCCACGAGATCATGGGCGTGGCGCAGCCGACCATCGGCCTGCTGAGCGTCGGCACGGAAGATTCCAAGGGCAGCGGCTTCACCAAGGAAGCGTTCCACATCCTGGAGCAATCGCACCTGAATTTTCTGGGCAACGTCGAGGGCCACGATCTGTTCGAGGGCAAGGTGGACGTGATCGTCTGCGACGGTTTCGTCGGCAACGTGGTGCTCAAGACCTGCGAAGCGGTCGCGCACGCGATGAAGACCTGGCTCAAGGAAGAATTTACCAAGACCCCCATCCGCATGTTGGGCGCCCTGCTGCTCAGGAACGGGCTGGCGTCGATCAAGAAGAAATCCGACCCGAGCACCTATGGCGGCGCGCCGCTGCTGGGCGCCAACGGCGTGGTCATCATCGGCCATGGCGTCGCGAAGGCCAACGCGGTCTGTAACGGCATCCGCCTCGCCGGCGAGTGGGTGCATCATCACCTCAACGAGCAGATCGTCGAGGGCTGCAAAAAACTGGAGTCCATCAAGGCATGAGTGCTACTGAGCTGCGTACGGTGTCGATTATCGGCACCGGTTCCTATATTCCCGAAAAAGTGGTCACCAACGCCGATCTCGCGAAGATCGTGGACACGACCGACGAGTGGATTGTCTCCCGTACCGGCATGAAGGAGCGCCACATGGCGCGGCCTGACGAGGCCGCCTCCGACATGGGCGCCGCCGCGGCGCGCAAGGCGCTGGAAGCCGCCGGCGTCACCGCCGACCAGGTCGGCATGATCGTCTGCGCCAGCATCACGCCGGACATGCCGTTCCCGAGCACCGCCTGCTACGTGCAGCGGCTGATCGGCGCCCACAACGCCTTCTGCCTCGACATCACCGCCGCGTGCTCCGGCTTCATCTACTCGCTCGAGCTCGCGCGCAACGCCATCGCCTGCGGGCAGGTGGACACCGCGCTGATCATCGGCACCGAAAAACTGACGGGCGTCATCGACTGGCAGGACCGCCAGACCTGCGTGCTCTTCGGCGACGCCGCCGGCGCCGCGGTGCTGTCCGCGCGCGGCGCGCCGCACGGCATCCGCGCGACCTCGCTCGGCTCTGACGGCCGGCTCGCCGAACTGCTCATGCTGCCCGGCGGCGGCAGCCGGCACCCGACCTCGGCGGAAACGATCGCCCAGCGGCTGCACTACATGAAGATGAGCGGCCGCGAGGTCTTCAAGCATGCCGTCACCCGCATGGTTGAGGCCTGCCAGAAGGCGCTTGCCAAGGCCGGGGCGAAGGTCGAGGACGTGGATCTGGTCATCCCGCACCAGGCCAACCTGCGCATCATCGAGGCCATCGGCCACCGGCTCGGCGTGGCGACCGACAAGTATTTCATCAACCTCGAGAAGTACGGCAACATCTCCGCCGCCTCGATCCCCGTCGCGCTCGACGAAGCGGTGCGCGGCGGCCGCGTGAAAAAGGGCGACACCATCGTGCTCGTCGCCTTCGGCGGCGGCTTCACCTGGGGTTCTGCCGTCCTCGATTGGGACAAAGAGTGAGCGGTTTTCCAAGGCTTGGAAAGGCGGCATCCCCGTTTTCCCAAGCCTTGGAAAAACAAGCGTTGGGCTTTCCAAGCCTTGGAAAACGTAAACCAGCAAAGGGCGATTCATGAAAACAGCGATTCTATTTCCCGGCCAAGGCGCGCAAGCGGTCGGCATGGGCAAAGATTTGGCCGAGGCTTTTCCGGCGGCCAAGGCGCTTTTCGACCGCGCGAGCGCGGTGTTGGGCTATGACCTCGCGCAGGTCTGCTTCGAGGGGCCGATCGAGAAGCTGACGCAGAGCTGCTACGCGCAGCCGGCGATATTCGTCGTCAGCCTCGCGGCGCTGGAAGCGCTCAAGGCGACAAAGCCGGGCGTGCAGTTCGCGGCGGCGGCGGGCCTGAGCTCCGGCGAGTGGACGGCGCTCTACCTCGCGGGCGTGGTCAGCTTCGAGGATACCCTGAAGATTCTGGAAGTCCGCGGCCAGGCGATGCAGCTCGCGTGCGAGGAGCGGCCGGGCACGATGATGAGCGTCATCGGCGCCGACCCGGCCTTGCTGGCGAAGGTCGCGCAGGAGTCCGGCGTCGAGCTGGCCAACTTCAATTCGCCCGAGCAGACGGTTTTGTCCGGCACGAAGGCCGGGATCGATGCCGCCGAGGCGGCGCTCAAGGCGGCGGGCGTCCGCAAGGCGATCCGCCTGAACGTGGCGGGCGCGTTCCACTCGGCGCTGATGGCCTCGGCCGCGCAGAAGCTCGAGGCGGCGCTCGCGGGCGTCGCGCTGCAGGCGCCGCAGCTGCCGGTCGTTTCGAACGTCACCGGCCAGTTCCACACCACGCCGGACGCGATCCGCGCGCTGATGGTGCGGCAGGTGACCGGTTCGGTGCAGTGGGTGCAGGATGTGCAACGGCTTCAGGCGGCAGGCGTTCAAGCTTTCGTCGAATGCGGCCCCGGCAAAGTGCTCACGGGCCTCGTCAAACGTATTGACAAACAGGCTGCGCTCTATAACATCTCCGACCGCTCCAGTCTGGAGGCCGTCGCAACGGCGCTCGCTTCCTGACGGGGTTTTATTTTATGGGCCAAGTAACTGGAAAAATAGCATTGGTGACTGGCGCCGCGCGCGGCATCGGTCAGGCCATCGCCGTGAAACTCGCCGCCGAAGGTGCGGATATCGCCTTGTGCGATCTCCAGGCCGACTGGCTGGTGGAGACCGCGGGCAAGGTGCAGGCGCTGGGCCGCAAGGCGCAGTGCTATACCGTCGACGTCAGCAACGCCGAGCAGGTGCAGGCGGTGGTGGGCGCGGTGGAGAAGGATTTCGGCAGGATCGACATCCTCGTCAACAATGCCGGCATCACGAAGGATACCTTCCTGATCCGCATGACCGAGGCCGATTGGGACGCCGTCCTGAACATCAACCTCAAGGGCACGTTCCTGTTTTCGAAGGCCGTGGCCCGCCCGATGATGAAGCAGCGCAGCGGCGCGATCGTCAACGTGGCGTCCATCATTGGCTTGATTGGCAACGCCGGGCAGTGTAATTACGCCGCGTCGAAGGCGGGCGTGATCGCGCTGACGAAGTCGGTGGCCAAGGAGCTGGCCAGCCGCAATATCCGCGCGAACGCGGTGGCGCCGGGCTTCATCCAGACGAAGATGACCGAGAAATTGCCCGAAGACATTCGGCAGAAAATGTTGGAGGCCATTCCGCTGGCGCGCTTCGGCGAGCCGGAGGATGTGGCCAACGTAGTGTTGTTCCTGGCCAGTGACGCCGCCGCCTATGTCACCGGTCAGGTGGTGACGGTCTGCGGCGGCATGGTAACAGCATAAACAGCCATAATCAGGAGGAATTGAACATGGCATTAGAAGATAAAGTCAAGGAGATCATCGTGGAACAGCTCGGCGTCAATCCCGAGCAAGTGACCCCCGAAGCCTCCTTCATCGAGGATTTGGGCGCGGACTCGTTGGATACGGTCGAGCTGGTGATGGCCTTCGAAGAGGCCTTCGGCGCCGAGATCCCCGACCAGGACGCCGAGAAGTTGACGACCGTGGGTGCCGTCGTCAGCTATCTCAAGGAAAAAGGCTTCGGCGACAAGGCCTGAGCCCCCTGATTGATGCCGGGGAAGAGCGGTGCGCGGGCGCCATCCTCCCCGGTTTTTTTTCTATCGCCCCTTTTGTGGGAAGGAGTCGCTATGCAACGTCGTCGCGTAGTCATCACGGGTCTGGGAGTCGTCACGCCCCTCGGCTGCGAAATCGAGAAATTCTGGCAACGGATGGTCGCCGGCCAGTCCGGCATCCGGCGCACGACGCGGATTGACGTCTCCCGCTACGCCTCGCAGATCGCCGGCGAGCTGGTGGAGTTCAACCTCGACCAGTTTGTCGGGAAAAAAGAGCAGCGGCGGATGGATCCCTTCAGCCACTACGGCATCGCCGCCTCCAAGCTCGCCATGGCCGACTCCGGCCTGAACATGTCGGTCGAAAATCCCGAGCGCATCGGCTGCAGCGTCAGCTCCGGCGTGGGCGGCCTGCAGATCCTGGAAGAGCAGCACACGATCCTCATGACCAAGGGTCCGTCGCGCTTCTCGCCGTTCATGATCCCGCAGATGCTCAGCAACATGGCCGCCGGCCTGATTGCGATCGAGCTCAATCTCAAGGGCCCGAACTTTTGTATCGTCACCGCCTGCGCCTCCGCCACCCATTCGCTCGGCGAGGCGCTCCGGCGCATCCAGTGGGGCGAGGCCGACGTGATGTTCGCCGGCGGGACCGAGGCCCCGCTGTGCGACCTGGGCATCGGCGGCTTCTGCGCCCTGCGCGCGCTCAGCACGCGCAACGACGCGCCCGAAAAGGCTTCCCGCCCGTTCGACAAGGACCGCGACGGCTTCGTCATCGGCGAAGGCGCCGGCGTGCTCGTCGTCGAGGAGCTCGAACGCGCCAAGGCGCGCGGCGCGAGAATTTACTGCGAACTCGCCGGCTACGGCTCCACCTGCGACGCCTATCACATGACCGCGCCCGACCAGACCGGCTCCGGCGCCGCGCGCGGCATGCGCATCGCCATGGAAGACGCCGGGCTGACGCCCGCCGACATCGACTACGTCAACGCCCACGGCACCAGCACGGCGATGAACGACAAGTGCGAGACCGCGGCCATCAAGTTGAGCCTCGGCCTCGAGCGCGCCAAACAGATCATGGTCAGCTCCACCAAGGGCATGACCGGTCACCTGCTCGGCGCCGCCGGCGGTGTCGAGTCGGCTGCGGTCGCGCTCGCGCTCCAGCGCGGCGTCGTCCCGCCGACCATCAACTACACCACGCCCGACCCGGACTGCGATCTCGACTACGTGCCGAACGTCGCCCGCGAGGCGAAGCTCCGGGCGGTGCTCAAGAACTCGCTGGGCTTCGGCGGGCACAACGCCACGCTCTGCTTCAAGGCGTTCGCCTGAACGTGACGCGCCGCGCCGGCGGGTTCCAAACCTTGGCAAGCATGTCCTCTCACTTTTCCAGCCCTTGGAAACCCTGACATGGCGAACGGCAACGGCAACGGGACCAACGGGCACGCCACGGCGGGCAAGCCCGCGTTGTCGCCGCGGCTTGCGGCGCTCGCCGCGGTGCTGCCGGAAGCCGGCCGCGTGCTCATCATCCCGCACGACTACCCCGATCCCGACGCCTTTGCCTCTGCGGCGGCGATGCATCTGCTGCTCAAGGAAAAGTTCGGCGTGCACAGCCGCATTGTCTTCACCGGCATGGTCAACCGTGCCGAGAACCGCGAGATGCTCAAGCACTGCCGCTACGGGTTCACCTTCGCCACGCGCCTGCAGCTCGGCCGCAAGCGGCCCGCCGCGCTCGTGCTCGACGGCGTCCCGTGGTCGGGCCGCGTCACCGTGCCGCCCGGCGCGCGCATCGTCGGCGTCATCGATCACCACCCGCAGACGCGCGCCAAGCAGGGCTTCGAGGGCCTGATGGATTTCCGGCCCGGCACCGGCGCGACCGCGAGCATCATGTATGAGTACCTGAAGGAGGCGGGGGTGCCCGTCCCCGCCTGGCTCGCCGCGCTGCTGCTGTACGCGATCGCGACGGAGACCATGGACTTCTCGCGCCGCTTCACGCCGCTCGATCTGGAGGCCTATTCCGCGCTGTTGCCCGGGGCGAACATGCAGATCCTCGGCGAGATCCGCCACGCGGCGCTGCCGCGCTCCTATTTTGCGCTGCTGCGCGAGGCGATGGACCATGCGCAGCTCTACGGCCGCATCGCCTGGACGCACCTCGACGCCGTCGAGCATCCCGAGATCGTGCCGGAGATCGCCGATCTGCTGAGCCGGATCGAGCGCGTCACCTGGACCTTTTGCACCGGTTGGCGCGGCGATGAGATGCTGATTTCCATGCGCTCCAGCCAGCCCGGCGCGCGCTGCGGGCGCCTGCTGCGCACCGTCATCGGCGCCCGCGGCAGCGCCGGCGGCCACTTCAACATGGCGGCCGGACAGGTGGATCTCACCGGCAAGACGCCGACCGAGCGCGAGGAGCTGCGCGAGGAGCTGGTCCGCGCCCTCGTCGGCTGGATCGAGCGCCGCAGCGCCGACTCCGAAGAACCGTTCGACACCCAGGCCCACCCGCTGGTCGCCGAGCGCGTCCTGCCGGCGCCGTGATGCGCGCGGCTTGAAGCGCGGCCGGCAAGCCGCTATCCTCGCGCGCCATGTCCAACATCAACTACATCAGCACGCGCGGGCAGACGCCGCCGCTGGGCTTCAGCGCCGCGGTGATGGCCGGCCTGGCGCGCGACGGCGGGCTGCTCATCCCGGAAAAAATCCTGCCGCCGGACGACCGCTTTCGCCAGTGGCCGGCGCTGTCCTACCGCGAGCTGGCCTACGAACTCGTCGTCCGCTACGCCGACCTCTCCCAGGTCGAGATCGCCAAGCTGGTCCACGACGCCTACGACACCTTCCGCCACCCCGAGGTGGTCCGCTGCGTGCCGGCCGGGCCGGTGCAGATCCTGGAGCTGTTCCACGGGCCGACCCTCGCCTTCAAGGACATCGCCCTGCAGTTCCTCGGCGGCCTGTTCAGCCTGTTGCTGGCGAAATCCGGCGGCCACATGAACATCCTCGCCGCGACCAGCGGCGATACCGGCAGCGCCGCGATCGCCGGCGTCCGCGGCCGCGAGCGCATCCAGATCTTCGTCATGCACCCGCGCGGCCGCGTCAGCGCCGTGCAGGAGCGGCAGATGACGAGCGTGCTGGACGCGAACGTCCACAACCTCGCCATCGAGGGCAGCTTCGACGACTGCCAGCGCATCCTGAAGGAGCTGTTCGCCGATCTCCCGTTCAAGGACCGGCATGCGCTGGGCGCGGTCAACTCCGTCAACTGGGCCCGCGTGCTGGTCCAGATGGTCTACTATTTTCACGCCGCGTTCCGCCACTGCCTCGCCACCGGCGCCCGGCACGTGCAGTTCGCCGTGCCCACCGGTAACTTCGGCGACATCCTCGCCGGCTACTATGCCGCGCAGATGGGCGCGCCGATCAAGCGGCTGATCCTCGCGACCAACGAGAACGACATTCTCGCGCGCTTCTTCAACTCCGGCGCATACAGCCTCGGCAACGTCGTGCCGACGCTCTCGCCCTCGATGGATATTCAGGTCGCCAGCAACTTCGAGCGCTACCTCTTCGACCGCGTCGGCGGCGACGCCGCGCAGCTGCGTGCGTTGATGGCCGGTTTTGCGCGCACCGGGAAATTGTGTGTGGAGGGCCGCGACCCGCTGTTCGTCGCCGGGGTGGGGGACACCGCCGCGACGCGCGCGACGATCAAGAGGTATTACGACCAGCACGGCTATCTGCTCGACCCGCACACCGCCGTCGGCGTGCATGTGGCCGAACAGTTTCTTGACCCGGAAGCGCCGACCATCTGCCTGGCCACCGCGCATCCGGCCAAGTTCGGCGCCGCGATCCGCGAGGCGACCGGTCAGGACCTGGCGCACCACCCGCTCCTCGACGCGCTCGCCGACCTGCCGACCCGCTGCACCAGGCTGCCCGCCGAGGCCGCCGCGGTCCGCGACTTCATCGCTGCGCATGCGGTCTGATCCCGGGCTGCGCGCCCGCTCTGGCCCATCTTAAAAATTCTGCCGGGGCAAGGCGCGGGGCAGGCCGGGGGTTCCCCCAAGCTTGGAAACGGGCGCACACGCCACCCATACGGCCTATAGGTCCTATATGACCTGTTTCTTTTCCCCTCACGCCACCGGCGCGGGCGGGGGCGTGGGCATGGCGGCGACGCGGAGCGGGAAGCGGATCTTCATCTGCTGGTCGAGCAGGATCTCGACCCAGTGCGTGCCGGCGGTCAGGAAGTCGAGGTTGAAGAACGCTTCGATGTTGGTCACGAGGGTCTCGGGGTCGTTCATCTGGAACGTGATGGGCCGGGTTTCGACGACCGGCGTTTTCTGGTCGGGCCGCAGGAGGCGCGTCCGCTGCGTGAACTGGCCGCTGCCGCTGCACCAGCGGGTGACGACGAAGAGCCGGTGATAGCGCAGCGGCCACTGCGGGGCAAAGATGGTGTCGAAAATGCCGATGAGGATGAACTTCCCGTTGTTCTCCTGCCGCACGTCGTCGCAGAGCAACGCGCTCTGCAAGTCAGGTTGGAGGGACACCATGGCAGGCTCCGGGGCGGGCGCTCAATCGATTTTGATTTCGAAGCTCTGGGCCTCGAGCTTCTTCGTCTTGGGATCGGCGCGCGTGCCAAAGGCGAACTCCAGGCCGTCGTAGGGCATCTTGAGGCCCCACGTGACGCCTAAATTGACGGAACCTTTGCCGCCTTTGCGCTTGATGGTGATCTTGCGGTCGCCCCACGGGCCCTGGTTTTCCACCGACTCGCCCACGGACACGTTTTCGATCTTGGAGGCATAGGAGAACTTGGTGGTCTTCATGGCGTTTTCCGACTTGCCGCCACGGATGGTGTATTGATAGCCGACCGTCTGCTTCTCACGGTCGGACTTCTCGATGTTGGGCGTGAACTTGTGGGTCTGCGGGAATTTGATGTAGGTGCGCATGATCGGCGGCTCGCCGCCGTAGCCCTTGAGGTGGTTTTCCACTTCGATCTTGCCTTCGGCGAACTTCCACGTCTGGATCAGGATCGTGCCGGCATCGTTGACGGCGGTGATGACCAGCTTCGGCGGATTCACGGCGGGCGGGGGGAGGCCGCGCGCGGCCGAGAAGGTCATCAAATCTTTCGGATCGTGCTCGTTGGGGGTGTAGACGAAGCGGTTGTCGATGATGATCGGTTTGTCGATGCGCTCGCCATTCTCCTTCGGGAAGAGCTGCGCGGTCAGGTTGCTGGCGACGAACAGGACGTCGTACAGCTTGGTTTGGACGATGGCGTAGTAGCCCTTGCCGGGGCCATCCTGCAGGGTGGGGACGTCCTTGAAATCTATCCGCGCAGCGCCGGCCTCGGTATCCTTCGCCGGTTTGGCGGGCTTGAGCGGCGGGGGCGTGGTTTTGGCGGATGCGACCGGACCTGCCACCCCGCCGAGAACGGCCACCATCAACCACAGGCAAACGCATTTTCTTTTCATAATTGTTCCCTCTGGCAACTCGTGCGGGTTAGCTTTAGTTTTTTAACGCCAGCAAAACAAGCGCAAAACATGGCGCTCGCACTTTTTTTGGGCCCGCAGGGGCCTGCCGCCGCCGCGGGGCCGCGCCCTGTCCACGCAGCTAAAACGCATGCGGCCACATCCCCGTGATTGACGCGCCCGACGCGCTAGCTTATTTTCAGCGCATGACGGCCCGGCTTGATTCCAGACTGCAAACTGACCTGCGCGCTTTGTTCGGCCTGATGCGGGGCGAACTGGCGGCGAGCGCGTTGCGCCGCCGGACGGCGGAGTTCGCACCCTACCTCGGCGCCGGCAAGCTGCTGCGGGCGCGGCTCGCGCTGCGCGTCGGCGCGGCCAATGGCGTCGCCCCGCGCGTCCGCCGCGCCAGCGCCGCCGCGGTCGAGATGATCCACGCCGCCAGCCTGTTGCACGACGACGTGATCGACGGCGGCCTGCTGCGGCGCGGCATGCCGACATTCTGGAAGAACTTCTCGACCTCCGGCGCGATCCTGCTGGGCGACCTGCTGCTCTTCAAGGCCATGCACCTCGTGCGCGCCACCGGCCGGATGGATCTGGTGTGCGCCTTCATCGAGCTGGCCGGCGTCGTGTGCGAGGCCGAGGCCGAGCAGGAGCTGATCCGGCGGCAGCGGCCCGCGACGTGGCTCCAGGCCCTCAGCACCGCGCGGCGCAAGACCGGCGCACTTTTCGCCTGCGCCGCCCTGAGCGCCGGCCGCACCGCCGCCGAGCGCGCCGCGCTGTGCGAGGCCGGCTATCTGCTCGGCACCGCCTACCAGGTGGCCGACGACATCCTCGACGGCAGCCAGAACGAGGCCCAGGCCGGCAAAACCCTCGGCACCGACCGCGTGCGCGGCAAGGCGACCGCCGCGGTGCGCTCGCCGGCCTTCGCGCGCCGGCATGTGGAAAAACTGTGCCGCCAATCGGCCGCGCAGCTCGTGCGTTATCCGCGCCTCGCCGCCGCGTGGCAGGCCTATCTCTCCGTCGAATTCCTGCCGGTGATCCGCGCCCAGCTCGACGCCTGAAACGGCGCGCCGCCGGGGCGGGGCGGATTCCCTCCGCCGTGTCTGATGCTTCCTCCCGGTAAGGTCATGTGTCTATGTGCACACCTAGGCCTATAGTTCGCCGGGGTTGGGATACCAAACAAGCGAGGTGCGCTGCGGCACGGGCACAGGCTGCCGGGCTTAGCCGGGTTGCCGGAGCAGTTCGCGGAGCCAGGTGTAGCCCCGGCATTCGGCGATGCCGTCGTGGATGGTCTCGTCGTAGGGCGCTTCGGCGGTGACCGGGCCGACCGGGCCATCGAGCCTGACCATCGGCACCGGGTCGCGGGTGTGGCCCCGTGTGGCGATGGGGGTGCGATGGTCCATGCAGAGGATCAGACGATACGGTGCGCCGCGCTGCTCCAGTTCACGCCAGATCGGGCCGACCACCTTTTCATCGAACAATTCAATGGCCAGCAGCTTCTTCTGCACATCGCCGCCGTGGCCGCACTCGTCGGGTGCCTCGATATGGACGAAGACGAAGTCGTCGCGCTGGAGCACGTCGAGCGCGGCGGCCACCTTGCCGGCGTAATTGGTGTCGATCAGGCCGTTGGCGCCGGGGACGATGATGTTCTGCAGCCCGGCCAGGTTGCCCAGCCCGCGGATGAGGTCCACGGCGGTGATGACGGCGCCGGTGCGGCCGTAGAGTTCGCGGTAGGACGGCAGCTGCATGGCGCGGCCGTGGCCCCAGAGCCAGATCTGTGTCGCCGGCAGCAGGCCGGCATCGTGGCGCGCGCGGTTGACGGGGTGGTCGCGGAGGATTTCCTGCGACCGATCCATCAGGGCGCGGACCTCGTCGGCGCGCTCGCCGGCCGGCTGGTAGTTGGCGCTGCTCTGGCCGGAGATGTCGTGCGGCGCCTGCATCTCGAGCGCGAGCGGTCCGTTTTTCCAGACCAGCAGGTGGCGGTATTGCACGCCGGTGTGGAACGTCAGGCCTTCGCGGCCCAGCTCCGCCTGCAGGCTCTGGATCAGCGCGCGCGCTTCCTCCGTGCTGATGTGGCCGGCGGAATAATCGGCCATGCGGCCGGCGGTGATCGTGACGAGGTTGCAGCGAAAGGCGACGTCGTCGGGCGCGAGCGGGATGCCGGCGCCGGCGGCCTCGATGGCGGCCCGGCCGGTGTAGTTCTCCTCGGCGTTGTAGCCGAGCAGGCTCAGGTTGGCGACGTCGCTGCCCGGCGGCAGCCCGGCCAGCGGCACGGTCTGCACCATGCGCCGCTCGCCCGCCGCGGCGATGCGCCGCATGTTCGGGATACGCGCCGCCTGCAGCGGGGTTTTTCCGCCGAGTTCCGGGCACGGGTAGTCGCCCATGCCATCGCCAACCAAGATTGCCATCTTCATAGTGTGGGCGCGAATGTAGCCGAGGCAGGCAGGGCGGTCAAATGCGCATTGGCGCGGCGTGCTTTTCCACGGCTTGGCTATCGCCCCAAATCGGACCAAGCGTGGGCCGCCGGTGTGGTTATCCAGGGTAGAAGCATCCCGGACTTGCGCAAGTCCGGGAGCATTGATTGCAGCGGCTACCCGTGCGGAGCAGGGCCGGATACAGCGCCGTTCAAAACAGCAGCTTGTTGCGGAAGGCGCGCGGCGAGCTGCCGGTCCAGCGGTGGAACCAGTGGCTGAAATGCGAGCTGTCGCCGAAGCCCAGCTGCAGTGCGATGGATTTGACCTGCGTGGCGTTTTGGCGCAAGGCGTTGCTGGCGGCCTGCAGCCGGCGTTGCTCCAGGTAGCGATGCGGCGTGGCGTCGAACTGGTTCAGGAAAAGCCGCTCCAACTGGCGGCGGCCGAGTCCGGTGTGACGCGCCAGCTGGTTCACGTTGAGCGGTTCGTTCAGCGGCCAGGCTTTCAGGAGGCGCTGCGCCACGGTGACGCGTTCGTCGAGGGCCTGCGGGCGGCTGGCCGCGATGCCACACGCGTCCATGGTTTGGATGAAGGCCTCCAGCCAATCGGGCGTCGCGCGCAGCAGATGCAGGAAGCCGTGCTGGTCGAAACGGGTTTGCTGGATCGGGCCATCCACGTCGGGAGCGCTTTTCTTGAGGATGCGCGCGAGGCGGCTGCCGGCTTTTTCCAGCTGCGGGAATTTGCGGGCGGACAAAACCACGGGCAGGCCCTGGTCGTACCACGGCCGGCCGTCGAGCCATTGCGACTGGAAGGCGACCGACAGCAAGTGCACGCGCTTGCTGAAGCGCTGGTGGCGCGGCCGCGGCGGCGCCAGCAACCAGTCCCCGCGGTTGGCCCGGAGGAGCCCGCCCTCGCAGCGCACCTCGGCCCAGCCCGCCCGCACCAGCCACGCGCTGTTGTGGCCCGTGATGTGTTGCCACTGCGTCGGCGTGCGCGCGGCGGGTTTCAGGTGGTCATAGCACCACAGCAGGTGGTGCTGCAGCTGCTGCCATTCGCCGTAGGTGTGCGCGGTGTGCATCGCGGGCAGTTTTGCCGGCATGTCGTCGGGCGTCAACTTTATTTCACGTGGCTTCAACTCCCGGGTCTTGTGCCGCGGCGCGGCCCTCCCTATGCTCGCGGCCTCACGTTTGCGGAAGGCCACAGGCCGGTCAGGAGCGACGCATGAAGATGAACATGAGCGGGGCAGTCATCGGGTTGGTCTTGGGTGCGGCGTTGTGTAGTGCGCCTGCTTCAGGCGCGGAAGCCGGTGCAGCCGGCGGAAGTCCGCTGCAAATTTCGGGCATCTATCCGCACCTGGCCACGTTCAACAAGGAGGGCGAGTGCGGCACCGGCGCGGTCGTGCCGTGGGCCGACCGGCTGTGGGTCATTTCCTACGGGCCGCATCTGCCCCAGGGCTCCTCCGACAAGCTCTACGAAATCACACCCGACCTCCGGCAGATCATCCGCCCGGAAAGCGTCGGCGGCACGCCCGCGAACCGGATGATCCATCGCGAGAGCAACCAGCTCATCATTGGCCCCTACTTCATCGACGCGCAGCGCAACGTGCGTGTCATCAAGCCCGCGCTCATGCCCGGCCGCCTGACCGGCAACGCGCGGCATCTCACCGACCCAACGCACAAGATATATTTTGGCACAATGGAGGAAGGCCTCTACGAGGTGGACGTGCAGTCGCTGGAGGTGGTGGGTTTGATTCGCGACGGCAACTTTAAGAAGGCGCTGCCGACCGAGAAGCATCCGGCGACGCTCGATTCGAGACTGCCCGGCTATCACGGCAAGGGTCTCTACTCCGGTCAGGGCCGCGTGGTCTATGCGAACAACGGCGAGCGCGGTCCGGGCGCCACCACCGATCCGACCATCCCGAGCGGCGCGCTCGGCGAATGGCGCAAGCCGGGGGATGACTGGCAGCTCGTGCGGCGCAACCAGTTCACCGAGGTCACCGGTCCCGGCGGGATCTTTGGCAACGCGCAGCCCGACACCGATCCGATCTGGAGCGTCGGCTGGGATTTCCGCTCGCTGATCCTCATGGTGCTCGATGGCGGCGCGTGGCACGCCTACCGCCTGCCCAAGGCGAGCCACTGCTACGACGGCGCGCACGGCTGGAACACGGAGTGGCCGCGCATTCGCGACATCGGCGAGAGCGATCTGCTGATGACGATGCACGGCTCCTTCTGGCGCTTCCCGAAGACGCTGACCGCGACGCATTCCGCCGGCATCGCGCCGCGCACCACCTACCTCAAGGTCATCGGCGATTACTGCCGCTGGAACGACAAGCTCGTCTTCGGCTGCGACGACACCGCGAAGAGCGAGTTCCTCAACTCGCGCAAGGCCAAGGGCAAGGTTGCGGGGCCCGGCCAGTCGCAATCCAATATCTGGTTCACCGACCCGGCGCGCGTGGATGAACTCGGCCCGGCGCTCGGCCGTGGTGCGGTCTGGCTCGATGACGCGGTGAAGTCCGGCGTGCCATCCGACGCGTTTCTCTTCTCCGGTTTCGCGCAGCGCTCGCTGCACCTCGCGCACAACGGCGACTCCGCGGTCGCCTTCACCATCGAGGTGGATGCCAAGGGCGACGGCACCTGGCAGGCGCTGCGCACCGTGAACGTCCCGGCGCGCGGCTATGCGTGGACGGAATTTCCCGCGGGCGAAGCCGGCGCGTGGGTGCGCGTCAAGGCCGACCGCGACTGCGCGAAGGCGACGGCCTTCTTCCACTACCGCAACAACGACGCTCGTGGCACAACCGCGCCCGAACTTTTCGCCGGCATCGCGCAGCCCGCCGACAAGTCCCTTAGCGGCGGCCTGCTCTACGCGCGCGGCGCCGATATCCGCACGCTGCGCTTCTCCGCCGCCAACGCCAGCGGCGAGATCGGTTGCTATGAACTCGATGCCGCGCTCAAGCTCCGTAGCGACAAGGACGCCAAGGGCGCCGAGTGGATGCAGAAGAACGTCTCGATTCCGAAGAACGTGCTCACCGTGGACGCCGCCTCTGTACTCTACGTGGACACCAAAGGCCGCTGGCGTCTGCCGAAGTCCGACGCCGCGTTCGATGCTGCCGGCCCGCTCGGTGATGAGCGCATCTGCCGCGAAGTCTGCACCGAACGCGACCTCTTCAACGCGCACGGCACGTTCTACGAACTGCCCGCCGAAAACGCCGGCGGCTTTGCGAAGATCCGTCCGGTCACCACGCACAACCGCCGCATCAAGGACTACGCCTCCTATCGCGGGATGCTCATCCTCAGCGGCATCGCCGTCGATGCGCCCGCCGGCAACCCGCACATCATCCGCTCCGAGGATGGCAAGTGCGCGCTCTGGGTTGGCGCCGTGGATGATCTCTGGCAGTTCGGCAAACCGCGCGGCCAAGGCGGCCCGTGGCAGGGCAGCGCCGTCACGGCGGGCAAGCCCTCCGACGCCTACCTGATGACCGGCTATGACCACAAGCGCCTGACGCTCTCGCACACCGCCGCGACGGCGATCGCGTTCCGCATCGAGGTGGATGTCAGTGGCACCGGTCGCTGGCAGCCCTACGGCGAATTCACGGTCGAGCCCGGCAAACCGCTGGAGCACAAATTCAGCGACGCCTTCTCCGCCTACTGGATCCGCCTCGTCCCCGCCGCCGACTGCACCGCGACCGCGGCCTTCGTCTACGATTGAGCGGAGTTGCTTCCAAGCCTTGGAAAACTTCACGGGGCCGGGTCGAGGATCACGACGCAGCCGCCGGCTTTTTCCATCGGCAGCGCGAGCTTGTCGGCGGCGGTCACGCGTTTCGTTTCCCGTTTCGCGGGGCACCAGCCGCCGGACGCGGCCGCAGCGTCATCGCTGAAGATCGTCGCGGTGTAGCTGCTCCCGGGCTTGAGGAAGTCGAGTTTCACTTCGGGTGTCTGCGCCTCGGCGCCGGTCATGCCGCCGATGAACCACGTTCCGCCGCTGCGCCGCGCGACGACGACGCGCTGCGCGATCTTCGCATCGAGCACCTTGGTGTCATCCCAGACGGCCGGGACCCGTTTGACGAACTCCAACTCCGCCCCGCCCTTGCCCTGGTCGCCGCCGCCGGTCCACGCGTGATAACCGCCGCGGATCGTCTGGGCAGGGCCGTAGTAGGCAACGAGAAAGGCGAGCATGTGCGCGTGGGTCTTGCCTTTGGCGTAGAGCAGCGGCGTGTAATCGAACGGGCCCGCGAGGCAGCGCGTGAACGGCAGCGTCACGTCGTGGATCGCCGGATGACTGCCTTCCTGCCCGCCACCGCCCTCGCAGATGAACAGGTTCGGGTAGGTGCGCTCGGAACCGTCCGGCAGGTGGCCGTCGTGGATGCAGAGCCAGAGGCGGTGTTGCGCGGCGGTCGCGATCATCCGGCGGATCCACTGCGTGTTTTCCTGCGAGCCGACGCGGACGAAACCGGGCTTCAGGCCGGCGACGCCCCACGCTTCATAGGTTCCGAAGAGCTTGTCCATGTCCACCGCGCGCAGCGTGTGCGCCGCCTCAACATAGAGGCAGAGGCCCATGCCGTGCTCGCGGCCGTGACGGATCAGGTCGGGCAGGTCGAGATCCACGGTCGTCACGCTCTTCCAGTCGCACCGGTAGGGCACCGGTCCCTGCGCGACCTTGAACGGGTCGGCCTCGGTGTTGGCGATCCAATCGGTGCGCGTTGCATAGCGGGGCATGGTCTTGCGGAAGGTGTCGCGGTCGGCGTCGGTCCACTTCCACTCCGTGCCGTACCAGCCCCAGTCGAGCTGCAGATACTTGAAACCGTTCGTGCCCGCGAAATCAATGATGCGCTTGAGGTCGCGGCCGACCAGCGGCGCGGAGCCTTCGTTGCTGATCGTCTTGCCCGGCGCGATCCAACTGGTGTCCGCGATGGCGCAGGGCGGGTTCAGCGTCGGGATCAGGATCTCGTGCTCGATCAGCTGTCCTTCGTTATCGCCCAGCAAGATCACGCGCCACGGGCTCGTGAAGGGTTCCGCCGACTCCACCGCGCCGGTGAGCAAGGAGACCAGCGCGCCGTCCGCCGTCTTGCCGAGGTGGAGCCGCGCGTAGTTCGCGCAGTCCGCCTCCAGCACCGACGCGAACCCGGCGGGCAGCTGGATGGTCAGCGGCGTGTGCGCGCCGGCCTTCACCTCCGCGAGCGCGACCGGCGGCTGGGCAAAGGTTTCCTCGGTCCAGTAGATCGGGAACGCCTTGCTGCCGGCGACGAACCGGAACTCGGTGAGTTCCCTCTTGAGCTTCCACGCGCCCGCTGGGAAGACGTAGCGAAGCGCCATGCCCTCGTTATAGACGCGCGCCTCGATGGCGAGCCGCCGCGCGCGCGGCCCCTGCTCGGCCAGCTTGAGGAGGAGGCCCCGATAGCTTTCGGGATAGACCGTGCGCTCGCCGTAGAGCGGCTTCCAGGTTGCGTTGGTGACCACCGGCGTGACCGACTCGACGCTGAATCCGCCCGCGAACGGCGCGGCCAGCTCCAGCATCAGCGCCGATGGCTCCAGCACCGTCGCGCCATGCCGCGCCACCTTGTAGACCGGCCAGCCTGCGCGCATGCCGAGCGCCAGTTCCGTCGCGCCGTCCGGCGACCTTGTCGTCGTCCATGTGATGTCATCACCCGCCCGCGCTGCGCAACAGGCCGCCGCCAGCAACAGCAGCAAAATCCGGTTCATCATGGTGCCTCTTTCGTGCGGGGCTTGTAGCACAACGAAACATAATTTTGCAGAACTTCGTGAAAAGAGAGGGCCTCCTTCATGCAGCAACGACAGAATCATTGACGGCAGAACCATTGAAGCCCGAAGAAAGAGTGTCTCGTCCTAATGATTCTGCCAGCAATGATTCTGTCGAGAAGCGTACACATGGCCGCGTGCATTTTCTGCGCATCTATCATATCCCCTATCTTGCATCCCGCTGCCTGCATCCACTAAGCTGCCGCGCCGTTCAAGCGCATGAAGGAGTCATCATGAAGAAGCTGCTGCTGTCGTTGATCGCTATCGCTGGCGTCGCTGTTGCCGCCGAGGAGCCGCTCTGCATCTCAGGCGTCTATCCGCATCTGACCGCCTACAACGGCAACGGCGAGTTCTCCGCGCATGGCGAGTGCGGCATCGGCGCGGTCGTGCCGTGGGCGGGCAAGCTCTGGTTCCTCACCTATCCGCCGCACTCGACCAAAGGCAGCATGGACAAGCTCTACAGCGTCAGCCCCGACCTGGCGCTGACCATCCAGCCGGAGAGCGTCGGCGGCACGCACGCCTGCCGTATGCTCCACCGCGAGAGCAACCAGCTCATCATCGGCCCGTACTTCATCGATGCGCGGGGCCAGGTGCGCGCCTGCGATGTGAAGACCAAGCTCATCGGCCGGATGACCGCCGTGATGCGGCACCTGACCGACCCGGAGAACATGGTCTATTTCTTCGACATGGAAGGCGCGTTTTACGAGGTCAACGTCCACACGCTCGACGTGAAGAAGCTGTTCGCCAAGCCGGTGCCGGGCTGGCACGGCAAGGGCGGCTACACCGCGCAGGGCCGCGTGGTCATCGCCAACAACGGCGAGTCCGCCGCCGGCAAGGCGCCGAAACAATATGACTGCGAGCTGCCCCCGAAGTCGCCGGAGGATGCCGGCGTGCTGGCTGAGTGGGATGGCACGACCTGGAAGATCGTCATGCGCCGGCAGTTCACCGACGTGACCGGGCCGGGCGGCCTGCTGGGCGCGCCGGACGCCGGGACGCCGCTCTGGGCGATGGGCTGGGACAAGCGCTCGGTGATCCTGCAACTGCTCGACCATGGCCAGTGGCAGACGTTTCGCGTGCCGAAGTCGTCGCACGCCTTCGACCCGAAGCATGGCTGGTTCACCGAGTGGCCGCGCATCCGCGAGATCAGCCCGGGCCGCTTCCTGATGGTGATGCACGGCGGGATGTTCGACTTCCCGAAGACCTTCAGCGCCGCGCAGACCGGCGGCCTGCGCCCCTTGAGCCAGCACCTGCGCTACATCCCTGACTTCTGCTTCTGGAACGGCCGGCTCGTGCTGGCCACCGACGAGGCGAGCACGATGTCCAATCCCTTGCTCGGGCAGAACCAGTCCGGCCTGTGGTTTGGCCAGCCGGAAGACCTGGAGAAGTTCGGCACGCCCTGCGCCTTCGGCGGCGTCTGGCTCGGCGACGCCGTGACGGCCGGACAGGTCTCCGATCCGTTCCTCGTCGCCGGCTACCAGCACCGCTGCCTGCACCTCGCGGCGCGCGACGATCGCGACGTGACCTTCGATATCGAGCTCGACGCCACCGGCGACAGCCAGTGGAGCAAATGGAAATCCGTGACCGTGCCCGCTGGCGGCTACAAGTTCGAGCTGCTGCCCGCCGACCTGAAAGCCGAGTGGCTCCGCATCGTGGCGCGCGACGCGAACGTCGTCACCGCCTACCTGCACCAGCGCCTCGCGCCGCGCTACGCACCGGACGCGAACGCCGATCTGTTCCGCGGCCTCGCGCGCGCCGGCGAGGCCGGAGCCTCGTGGTGCCCCGCGCTGCTGCGGCCCGCCGCGCACAACCGCAACCTGATGCTCCTCGCCAAACCGGCGAACGGTGCGGAGGTCTATGCCGAGGTGGATGAGAAACTCGCCTTCCAAGCCTTGGACGACGCCAAACGCGCCGAGGAAGTCCGCACCATATGCAAAGTTAAAGAGGATTTCATGGTGGACGCGGCGTCGGTCATTTTCAAGGCCGACAAGCGCATCCTCCGCCTGCCGAAGGGGCCGGCCGTGTTCGATCAGCCACCGGTCCCGCTGCGCGCCATGCGCGAGGTCGAGAGCGAGCGCAACCTCGCCAACATCCACGGCACCTTCTATGAAATCCCCCGGGAGAAAACCAGCTGGCACAAGCTGCGCCCCGTCGCCTCGCACGACCGGCTGATCACCGACTTCTGCACGTGGCGCGGAATGCTGGTCCTCGCCGGAGCCCGCACCGATGCCGCCGCAACGCCGAACTTCTTCAAGTCCGCCGACGGCAAGCTCGGCTTGTGGTGCGGCGCGATCGACGACCTCTGGAAACTCGGCAAGCCCGTCGGCGTCGGCGGTCCGTGGAAGCAGACCGCCGTCAAAGCCGACAAGCCCTCGGATCCCTACTTGATGACCGGCTATGACAAGAAGCGCGTCCTGCTCACGCATGACGCGACGAAGCCCGTCGAGTTCAAGGTCGAGGTTGATGTCGCGAACGAAGGCCTCTGGAAGACCTACACGACGCTCAAGGTCGAACCCGGCCAGACCCTTGAGCACAAATTCCCCGACGCCTACGGCGCCCATTGGGTCCGCCTCACCGCCGACGCCAACTGCACTGCCAGCGCTGAATTCCACTACGAATAATACAACGGCGGATTCGGCAGGATTGTGTGGTCGCGCCCGTGAGAAAGCGGTCCGCGGCAGCCCCCACCGTCCCCGCCTCTGTCCCGCCACCGCATCGCGCCGCGTAAAGATAATTGCGGAGTTGCACAACTCCGCAATTATAGGTCGATAATTTTCAGCCGGGTTGTGCGCCGGTCGCACGGCCGACCTTCCGCAGAAGAACCATAAGCACGGCTCTCTCACACGGTTGTTTTTCCAGGGTAGTTTGGCGATGGCTGCTGTAGCCGGTTTTCCGTCTTCCGCAATGATGCGCAGGTGGTCAGGTTCAAGGTCGAGGTGGACCTGGCGAACGAGGGCCATAGGAAAACCTGCGCAGTACCCACGGTCGAGCCCGGCCAGACCCGCGAGCATAAAGGCCCCGATGCCTGCGGCGCACGCGGGGTCCGCCTCAGCGCCGACGCAGCGCGGGTTTCCACTGCGAGTGACGCGCGGCGTTGGATGCGGAAGGCAGGCCCGGTAGCCGGGGCCATCGACCCCGGCGAAAGCCTCCACGATACTGAACGAATCAGCTTGCGGGCGGGCGCTCCCGCTCCCGTGTTCATCAACGTGTGGTTTATATGTGGCGAAAGCTGGAGCTCCCACCCACAAGCACAGTTTTACTGCTGACGATGACCTTGAACCAAGCTGTCCGACAGCTGCCGGCGCGAACCCGCGCGTGGAGGGCGGGGCGAGTAATGTCCCTTCTTGAGCCGCAGGCAAAGCGACGTAATATTTCAAGCGCCCAGACCGCTTGCTCAGCTCCCGCCAAGGCGCGGCCGCCACGGGCGGCGGGGCCGGCGTGGTGGAGGTACAAACACTCGCTACTTGCCTTGCTTCTTCCCGGGGGATGACTGAGCCGGAACCCTCAGGGTGACGGGCAGACTCTTGCCGGGGCCGATGAGAAAGTTTTTGGCCGTGTAGTTCAAGGCGATGGGTTTGGCGGCGTCAGAGGGAAGGATTTTCAGCAGAACCGTGCTCTTCGCAGGCAGAACAAGCGAGCGAGGTTGGGACCGGCTGGTCAGTTCGAGGCAAATGTCGGCTTGGCACTTGTTCCGCACCTCTACGAACACATTGGCCTTCGACCGCACGTTGGGTTCGCAGACCTGGATGCATGCGTCGAAAAACGGACGCAACAGTTCTTCCCGGCCAATCAACTGATCCTTAAACCAGACGATGGTTCGCCCGGCCAACAATGCTTCTTTAATGCCGGCGGGTGTCTGTTCCTTGACAAAGACCAGCGTCATCGTGCGGTGATCAAGGGAAGCGCTTTCCTTTCGAAGGTCCGGATCATGGATGTCGGAGTTTCCCATCATCGTCAGGCTCTTCTCCAGACACCAAGCGTGGGCCGCAGGGTAATAGGTTTCACCGTTCGCAATCTCCATTCCCTGAAACCACTTCTTGTCATACATCGTCTGATGTACGTCGAGCCATTTGCCCTTTTCTTCGCCCTTCCAACCGTGGTGATTCCAGAACACGAACGCCCCTTGTTGGTTCGCCTGCTCGATGGCCTCGAGGAATTCAGGGTTTTCCAGGGGCTTGATGTTGGCCAGAAAAAGGGCATTGAAATGGCCCGGAGGGGTGTCCCGGGTAATTTCACCGCCTTTGATCAACGGCAGGTTGTGAGCCCTGGCGGCGCTCTCCGCCAACTCACTCAGCCGGCCATATTTTGCCGGCAGGTCATTCGTGGGCGGCTGCGTTGCGATATGATCCGTGAGCGCAATGGCGTCCAGTCCTTGCCGCCACGCCTCGTTCACCCGGACGGTCGGCACAACGCTTCCGTCCGAGAGGATCGTGTGCATGTGGAAGTCGCACGCCAACGTCTTATAACCCGGTAAATCGGGGAACTGGATTGCAGAGCGCACTTCCAGTTGAGCCGACCGGCAAACCCCAGGGAGCATGGCCAGCAGCATGAAAATAGATGCGCGCAGTTTGTTCATAGTAGTAGTCCGCCTGAATGGGGCCATGGGGTCTCGATGTTCACGTAGAATTTACTTTCCCACGCCGTTTGCGCCAACGCAAGGCTGCAGGTGGAGGCTCTTCTCTTTGCTGGCCAGACGCTGTTGCTACAGGGCGGGCGGAGCATTGGTTTTGACGCCGGTCACATCCGGTGTTTCCGGTGCATGTCCCAGCGTTTCAACCATCCGGCGGAGCTGCGGCGAGTCGGCAGCGAAGCGCCGGCTCACGTTGAGCAACGCCTGCCAAAGGTGGCGGTTGTTTTCGGGTGCGTTCTGCCGGGTTTCGCTCCAATTCAGCGGGTCGAGGTTGCTTGCCTGCGAGACCACGTTGTCCTCGCGATCAAGCTCTTCAAGCAGCGTCTTGAGCAGCTTGGCGCCATAAAAAACATCGTCTTCGATGACGGGCTTCGATGAACCGGGATACTGGATGTCGCGTAGCTCTTGCGCCATGCGGACCCTGCCCACCGGATCTGTGGCGCGGGCGAGCGCCTGCCAGAAATGGCTCGCGCTGTAGCTGAGCTTGAACAAACCCTCCAGATCGTTTGCGCTGGCGGGCAGCGAGCCTGCTGCGCCCGCGCCCGCTCGCAATACATCCTCCGACCAACGCGCGGTGCCTTCGGAATACCATGCATTCTTGAACTGCGAGTAGCCATTCTGGAAGACGTGGAACAGTTCGTGCGAGGGCGAGAGATTGCGCGGCGGCAGTTTCGCGTCGAGGTCGATGGTGACGACCTCGACGCCTTCGGGCGGGTCGCTCGGCCGGTGGTAGTTGACGATGGCATCGCCCGCGCTGCCGTGCTTGTTGCCCAGCGACCAGACGTTCACGTCGATGAACTTCACGCGGCCCTTGTAGCGCGGGCTTTCAAACGGATGCCGCAGCCCGAGCGTTTCCACATAACAGCGCCGGGCCGTCACGAGCTGCAGCGCAATGTGCTGAATCCTGTCCGGCACGCCATCTTGGTCAGCGTCGAGCCGGTCTGCGGCCGGCAGCGCATGGGTGCCGGTGAGCGTGTAGTGGATGCGGAATTCATCGCGCACGTGGCGGTGGTCGAGTGCCGCACGGCTCCGCTGCCATTGCGGCCAGCCTTGAACGCGGTCTGCGCCGTAAGCCGAGACCACGGCCAGCAGTACCCCGGCCCAGGGCCTGAACCCATGGAGCAGCCAGCCTGGGGTTGTCAGGGTCATCAAGGGGGCACCCCCGACGATGCTTCAAATTGCCGGAGCATCGGCGCCGATGGACCTTCCCCCAGCACCCGCAACTTCCAAACCACTTCGACCTTGATGGCTGGTCGTTCGGCGCCGGCTGCAAACTTGCCTGATGGCAGACTGGTAGACCACACCCACGTTCCCGCTTGCGTGAGCACGATTACGGCATTGCCGGTCCTGGCAAAGCCGGCTCTGCGGTTGAATTTACCGCCGCCGAGATTCGGATCTACCGGCACCCAGCCCCAGCCGGTAATAAACGCCTCGGCGGCATTGTGATTGGGCTCGCTGCAGGCGAGCTCCCTCTTGGAGCCCATGTTGAAAACGCCCGTCATGCGCGCCGGGACATTCCCGGCCCGGCACAGCGCACAGAACAGGGCGGCGAATTCCGTGCAATCGCCCGAATGCGTTTTCAAGGCATGTAACGCTCCAGCGGGTTCCTGAGGCCGGAAACGGATGATGCTGGCCGGATATTGATAAGCGGCCCTGGCCTTTTCCCTGTCCGTGGTCGTGCCGGAAAGAATCTGTTTGGCGATGGCCATGATCTCCGGGTCATCCGCTTCAATGAGTTTCGATGGCGCCAGAAAGGCCGCGAGGTTGGTGTCCCCTGGCTTCCCGACGACCCGTCGCCCGGTATAGTCCACCGGCAGCAGCAGCACCTGCGACTTGATTTCATGAGTGACGCGAGACGCGGCAGGCACTGGGAACTGCACCTCCACGAAGTGACCCACCCCGTTTTTATGCGGTTTCGTGACACTTTGAGCGACGGGACAAGTCCGCGCCCTCTGATAGGCAAGGTCTGAAGGCGGCGTTGTGACACGGAAGGTGAATTGCCTGGCGGGAATCTGGCTCTGATTGGTCGCTGCCACGGTGCAAGTGAGTTCAACCAAACGCGCCACGCCGTCGGGGATCAGAACGTCTTGCATCAAAGCAGGCGGCCGCGCTTCGTCCGCCCCGACGGCTTGCAGCAGCGCCAGCAGGGCGACGCGAACAAAGGATTTCATCCGCATGGATGCTTTTCTGCCAGATGATGGGCACAGAAAAACCGCGACATTTTTCGTGCGCTCCACCAGGGTAGCGCGACATTGCGGCCACATGCGACGCGGAAAAATCACGTGCAAATTTTCACCTTTGCCGGGCGAAGAGCAAGCGCCGAATCTCCTTGTGTGCGCGCGGTTGCAGCCGGGGCGCGGTCAAGGTCGAGGTGAACGTGGCGAACGAGGGCCGCTGGAAAACCTGCGCGACGCTCAAGGTCGAGCCCGGCCAGACCCTCGAACACAAATCCCCCGACGCCTACGGCGCGCACTGGGCCTGCCTCGCCGCCGCCGCCGACTGTACCGCCAGCGAAATCATCTTCGACGAGTAATCACTACCTATCAAAGGTTGAACGGCAGAAAGCTTATTGTTATCTTGCGCCATGGTTAAGGCCCTCAGCTCTATCGTTTTGAGCCTTGTCTGTATAAGCCTCTTCACTGGTTGCGGAACGGTCATGGGGCGAGCCATGCCTGCAATCGACGGGAGCAGTCCACCCTTCGGGGCTTATCCATACATAGCTACGAAATTAGACTATGGTGTTATAGTCGATAAGCCAATCTATCCAACGCCTGATGACAAGTATGTAGCTATGGGCTTCCTCGGTTGTCTTCCGGTTGATTTTCTCCTTGATACCGCTTGTCTCCCTTTCGATCTGATCGGTTGGATGTTTGGTTGCCATATGAAGGGATTTCAAGTTTGGGGAAAGTAGTGAATTCTTTCATGGATAAAGTCTCTTCGTCTTGGCAGACGGGCAGCCCGTTCTGCTTCATATCCTCTTGCGGCAGTGTGACAGCCCGGTCTATAACCGCGCACACAAAACGTAGAAGGAACCTCATGAACACGAATCTGTCGCGTCGGCAATTTTTTGGGAGCAGTGCGGCGGTGGCGGCGGCTGTCGGGTTTTCCGGCGTTGCCGCGGTGGCGCGGGCGCAAACGCCGGCGGCATCCACCAAGCCCTATCGCTTCCGCTACGGTCTCAACGCCGGCACGATCCGCGGCTACAAGCTGGGCTTCGTCGAGCAAGTCGAGGTCGCCGGCAAAGCGGGCTACGAGGGCATCGAGCCGTGGATGAGCGACGTGGAAAAATTTGTGCAGGGCGGCGGCTCGCTCAAGGACATGGGCAAGCATTGCAAGGATCTCGGACTCGCGGTCTATGGCGGCATCGGCTTCGCTTCGTGGATTGTGGACGACGAGCAGCAGCGCGCGAAGGGCGTCGAGCGGCTCAAGCAGGAAATGGACTGGCTGGCCCAGCTCGGCGGCACGCACATCGCCGCGCCGCCGGCGGGCGCGACCAAGCAGGGGATGAAACTGGAGCCCGCGCGGATGGCTGAGCGCTATCGCGCGATTTTGGAACTCGGCCGGCAGAGCGGCGTGATCCCGCAGCTGGAAATCTGGGGCGCCTCGGCCAACTTGAGCACCCTGAATGAAGCGCTCGACGTCGCCGCGCGCGCGGGGCATCCGGATGCCTGCATCCTCGCCGATGTCTATCACCTCTATAAAGGCGGCACCGAGCCTGCAGCGTTACGGCTGCTCAGCCGGCAGGTAACGCACTGCTTCCACATGAACGACTATCCCGCCACGCCCGAGCGCGCGGTCATCACCGACGCCGCCCGCGTCTGGCCCAGCGACGGCATTGCCCCGCTCAAGCAAATTCTCAACATCCTCGCCGACAATCATTGCAACGCGATGCTCTCGCTGGAGCTGTTCAACGCCGAATATTGGAAGCAGCCCGTTGCCGCCACCGCCGCCACCGGACTCGCCAAAATGAAAGCCTCCGTCGCCGCCGCCGGGCTGGCGTAACGCGTATTTCCCGGAAAGGGTGGGTGTGTGGTGCCCTCAGCGCACACTTGTACAACTGTGCGCTGGGGGCTTCCGGGCGCTGGTCCGCGCCGCGAAACCAGCGCGGCAGCAGTCGCTCAGCCTTGCCAACACAGCGGGTGAAGGTGAAAAACAGGCGGGCAGGGAAAGAAAATCTTCCGTTTCCGCTTGCCTGATCTCCGCGTTCAAGGCGCCGTATTCTTCTGGCGGCGGGCTTTACGGCGCCGCCGCGTTCTGGCGAACATGGAGTCTCGCGCCAAGGATGCCAAGTTCGCCAAGGGGATAGGGCTTTGCGGGCTTGGCGTCCTTGGCGCGAAACCTCTTTCGACTTGCGGGTGGCATCGCAGAGCGCGTTTACGAACGTGGCGCCGCCTGGCTTGGGCGGGGTGGAAAGCTCACACGGCCGGCAGCCAGTGGAAATGCAGCGCGAGCTGATAGACGGCGTGGTTGAGCGCGAGGGCGTAGAGCGAGGAACAGACGTCGTCGATCGTGATGCCCAGCCCGCCGGGCAGCGCCTGCAGCTGGTTCGCGGGGAAGGGCTTGAGGATATCGAGCACGCGGTGGGTCAGGAAGGCGAAGACGACCACAGGCCATATGAAAGGCAGGCCGATCAGGGTCAGCGGGAAGGTCAGGT
>CAIWHP010000253.1 GCA_903912445.1 uncultured Lentisphaerota bacterium | reverse complement strand
CTGGAACTGCAAGGCCTGCCGTTGGGTGTCCATGCCGATAAAATACAAAAGTTTGCCGCTTTCCGCCAAGCCTTTCGCAGATGGCCCTGCTATTCTAGCGCAAGATCACTGCGGAGAAATACCATGAACAACAAGCCGTCCACGCCGCCAGCCACCCGCCCCGCCACCCGCCTTTCCCGGCGCGAATTCCTGGGCAAGGCCGCCGCCGTCGGGCTCTTCACCATCGTGCCGCGCCACGTGCTCGGCGGGCCGGGCCATGTCGCGCCCAGCGCGAAGACCACGCTCGCCTGCATCGGCTGCGGCGGGCAGGGCTCGCAAAACATGATGGCCTTCCTCGATTTCCCGGAGATGCAGGTGGTCGCGGTCTGCGATGTGGACCGCGAAAGCGACGGTTTCCTTTCGTGGAACTGGAAGCAGGGCAAGGAGGGCAAGGCGTGTGGTCGCGAGCCGGCGAAGCGCGCCGTAGAAGAATTCTACGGGAAGCAACAGCCCTCCGGTCAGTATCGCGGTTGCAAGACCTACGTTGACTACCGTGAGTTGCTGGCGAAGGAGGACGTGGATGCGGTGATGATCGCGACGCCCGATCACTCGCACGCCGTGATTACCATGGCGGCGCTGAAGAAGAAGAAACACGTCTATTGCGAGAAGCCGCTGACGTGGTCGGTGGCGGAGGCGCGGGCGGTTGCGGAGGAAGCGAAAAGGGCGGGCGTGGCGACGCAATTGGGCAACCATGGCCAGGCCAGCGAAGAGGACCGCGTGGTGCGCGAGCTGATCATGGCCGGTGCCATCGGGCAGGTGCACGAAGTCCAGGTCGCCATTGGTGCCCGCTTCTGGCATTACCCGGCACTCCAGGACCGTCCCGCGGATACGCCGCCGGTGCCGGCCGGTTTGGACTGGAATCTCTGGCTGGGCCCCGCCGCGGAACGGCCCTATCACCCCGAGTATCATCCGTGGACCTGGCGGAACTGGTGGGAATTCGGCACCGGCCAGCTCGGCGATCTTGGCTGCCACAAATTGTCCACGATTTTCAAGGCGCTGGACCTGCGGCATCCGACCAGCGTCGAGGCCTGCTCGACGAAGATGTTCCCGGAGGTTTATCCGCTGGGCGTGATCGCGCGGTTCGAATACCCCGCACGCGGCGACCGGCCGCCGGTGAAGCTGAACTGATATGACGGCGGGTTGCTGCCGGCGCTGCCGGAAGAGATGCAGCCCTGCAGCCGGGGCTACGAGACCATCTTCATCGGCGAAAAGGGCAAGATCTATGGCAACCGGATCATCCCCGAGGAAAAACGGAAAGCGTTCGGCAAGCCGCCCAAGACACTGCCGCGCTCGCCGGGCCACTACAAGGAGTTCGTCCTCGCCTGCCGCGGCGGCCCGGCGCCGGGGGCGAATTTTGTCGACCACGCGGGCATCCTCACCGAGACCTGCCTGCTGGGCAACGTCGCGTTGCGAGCGGGCAAGAAACTGTTCTGGGACGGCCCGCATATGAAGGTCTCCAACGACGAGGCGGCGAACAAGCTGCTACAGCGCGACTACCGGCAGGGTTGGTCGCTTTAAGGAGCAATACTATGAATCAAGGTATTTCACGGCGTCAGATGTTCCGCCGCACGGCGCAGGCGGCGGTGGCCTGCGGGCTGGGCGCGGCGGCGCCGGCCACCGCGCGCGCGGCGGCGGACAAGCCCGCGGGCAAAGTGCAGATCGGCATCGCCACTACCGGCTTCACCACGCTCTCCAACGCGGCGCTCGCGAAGGAACTCGCCGGCGCGGGCATCCGCGTCGTCCAGTTGTTCCTCTCGCAGACCGACAGCAAGTTCTGGAAGTACAACCAGCGCGCGGATGTCTCCAGCATGACGCCGGAACGTTGCAAGGCCATCGCCGCCACCTACCGCGACGCCGGCCTCAGCATCCACAGCATCGGCGTCTACTCGAACATGATCCATCCCGACGAGGCCGAGCGCAAAGCCAACCTCGCCTACTTCGAGGACATGATGAAGATCGGCGCGCACATGGGCGTACATAGCTTCATCACCGAGGCCGGGCATTATTACGACGCCAAGGTGCCCGCGCCGCACGTCCCGCTGGAGTTCCAGGACGCGGTCTGGCCCAAGATGATCGCCACGGCGAAGGAACTCGACGCCATCGCCGCACGGCACGATGCCAAGGTATTGTTCGAACCGTTCTACCGCGGCTTCCTCGCGAGCGCGAAGCGGCTGCGGATGTTTCTGGAGGAGTTGAACTCGCCGCGCATGCGGGCGCTGCTCGACGCGGCGAACCTGATCGAGGTGAACGACGTCGACGAGATGTTCCAGCAGCTCACGCCGTGGATCGACTGCATCCACGCCAAGGACCGCAAGCTCCACACCGACCGCGGCGTCGCCGCCGGCAAAGGCGATCTCGACTACAAGAAGTTTGTCACGCTCGCCGCGCAGCGCACGCCGGGCGTGCCGCTGGTGCTCGAGTACGTCGGCGCGGCGGACTACCGCGCGGCGCTGGACCACCTGCGCAACGTCCTGCGCGAAACCGGGATCGAAGCAACCTGAAGATGGCCTCCCAAGGAAACGAAAAAATGAAGAAACCTGCAATCCGCTTTGGCGGCGAAGTCTATACGTGGTTCATGAAAGAGAATGGCCGCGCCCACGCGAACCAGCTCGACCACATGATCGACATCGTGGCGCAAGCCGGCTTCCACGGCATCGAGCCGATCCACGGATGGATGGGCGAGCTCGCCGATCCGACGCGTTTGGCAGCGCACCTGAACAAGCAACACGTCGAGTTGGCGGCCATCGCGCTCGCGCTCGACTGGAATCTGCCCGAGGAAACCGCCTCCGAACGGCACGAGGCCGATACATGTATTGACCTGCTCGCGCGCTTCCCCGGCGCGATGCTGTGCATGGTCCAGAAGCCCGCCGGCCGCTTCGACGTGGCCGAGCGGCACAAGCGGCTACTGAAGCATCTCAACGCCGTCGCCCGCCGCGCGCACGACCGCGGCGTGCCGAGCACCTTCCATCCCAACTCGCCGCACAGCTCGATCGCGCGCACCCGCGAGGATTACACGGTCCTGCTGAACGGCCTCGACCGCAGCGTCACCGGCTGGACGCCCGACGTCGGCCACATGCTCAACGGCGGCATGGACCCGCTCGCCGTGATGAAGGAGTACGCGCCGCTGATCAACCTCGTCCACTATAAGGATTGGGACGGCGCGCCGGAGTTCGCGCTGATGGGCACGGGCAAGGTGGACTTCAAGGGCATCACGCGCTGGCTGCGCGAGCAGAATTTCTCCGGTTGGATCCTGTGCGAGGACGAGGCGCCCGCCGCGGTGGATAATCCCGACAGCGTGACGCTGCACGACGGCAAGTGGGTACGCGAGCACCTGCTGCCGCTGCTTTAAGAAGGAGAGGAACACCATGCCCTTTATCAAGACCAACGGCATCCGGATGTTTTACGAAGAGCGCGGCGCGGGCGAACCGCTCGTGCTCATCATGGGCCTCACCGCGCCCGGCTCGGTCTGGGAAAAACACGCGGCGTGCTGGTCGCAGCAATTCCGCTGCATCATCCCGGACAATCGTGGCGTCGGCCGGAGCGGCAAGCCGGCGGGCCCCTACACAACCGCGCAGATGGCCGATGACTACGCCGGCCTGATGGACAAGCTCGGCATCGCGCAGGCGCGCGTCGTCGGCTGCTCGATGGGCAGCGTCATCGCGCAGCAACTCGCGCTGCGGCACCCGCGGACGGTGCGGAGTCTGGTGCTCATGTGCCCGTGGGCGCGCTGCGACAACTATGCCCGCGACATTTTCGAGCACCTCATCGCCGTCAAGCAACACCAGCGCCCCGCCGAATTCGTGCGTTTCCTGCAGCTGCTGATCTATTCCAAGGGCTCGTGGGACGACCAGGCCTGGCTGCGCGAATTTCAAGTCGCGCGGCGGCAGGCCGAAGCCGATGCGCGGCCCCAGCCCTTTGCCGCTTTGAAGGCGCAGGCGGCCGCCTGCCTGACGCACGACGTCTTCGCTCAGCTGAAGCGGATCAAATGTCCGGCGCTGGTCATCGGCGGGCGCAACGACCTCTTCACGCCGCCGTGGATGGCCAAGGAAGTGGCGGCCCAGCTGCCACGCAGCGAACTGCACCTCTACCCCGGCGCCGGCCACGTCTTCCACTGGGAGCGCCTCGCCGACTTCAACCCGCGCGTCCTCAAGTGGCTCCTCGCGCACTGAACGCTTGGTAGGGACGCCGCGCCGCGGCGTCCGCCAGACAACTCAACCAAAGTATTTCTTGGGCTAAGGCGTTCGTCCGGCTTGGGAGTGCCAGATGAGAAGCGTGCGCGCACGCTCCGCGGTTGTTACGCAAAGAGAAGGAGGCGCTCCGCGCAGACACAAGCTGGGAGCGGCGGCAATCCCGGCTTCGTTCAAGCACTTCGCCGGGGCAAGCCTGCCGCCGCTGTGGAACCGTCATGAATGGCCGCTACACGCGGATCTGCGGCCACGGCACGGCGCTTACACTATGCTGGGCGGTGAGGACACCGCCCCTCCCAGCTAGTCAGACAACCTCACGGCCAATCTCCAACCTGGCGATGAGCATACTGTTCGTACAGGCTGGCACCCCCTCCATGCGGTGTTAAGCCGCCCCCATTCGAGGCACATTTTCCAAGCCTTGAAACTTTTTGCATTTCTTTTTCCAACCCTTGGACAATGGTACAGGAGTCGGCGACCCCGGCAGCGAGGGCTTTTGTCTTGTCGGCGGCGGGACGCGGCGATAGGTTGCGCGTGCTGCGCGGTCTCAGCAGCGGCGAAAGGAAATCGATATGCGACTGCTCAAACTTCTGTTCACGGCGGGCCTGCTGCTGGCGGCGGCGGCGGAGAGCCGGGCGGCAACCTTCTACCTCGAGGCCGAGCGGTTCGATGACGTGGGCGGCTGGACGATCGACGCGCAGTTCCGCCTGTTGATGGGCTCGACCTACCTGCTCGCCGCGGGCACTGGCGTGCCGGTCGCCGACGCGACGACCAAGGTCGCGATCCCGGAGACGGGCGAATACTACCTCTGGGTCCGTTGCAAGGATTGGGACGCGACCTCGCCGGGCACGTTCCAGGTGCTCATCAACGGGAAGCCCAGCGCGACGACGTTCGGCGAGCAGAAGAAGGGCTGGAGCTGGATCAAAGGCGGAGTATTCGGACTGTCGCAAGGCGCCGCGGAAATCAAGCTGCACGACCTGACGGGCTACTACGGGCGCTGCGACGCGCTGCTCCTCTCCACCGACAAGGACCTCACGCCGCCGGACTCCATCGCGGGCACCGCGGCGCTGCGGGAGAGCCTCCTCGGCAAGCAGGCGCGGGAGCCCTTGGCGTTCGACTTCGTGGTCGTCGGCGCCGGCTATGGCGGCATCGGCGCGGCCGTGCAGGCGGCGCGGCTCGGGCTGAAGACGGCGCTGCTCCAGAACCGGCCGTGCCTCGGCGGCAACGCCAGCCGGGAGATCAATGTCGGGCCGGGTGGCGCGTGCCCGCACACCAGCCGCTTCCGGGAGACCGGCATCTGCGAGGAGATCGCCGAGGGCCGCTTCCGCTCCGGCTCGGACGACTGGAGCGACGCGATCGACCTGATGATCAAGGATGTGCCGAACCTGACGATCTACCTGAACACCGAGGGCACGCGCGCGGTGATGGGCGGGACCAACCACATCACCGCCGTCGAGGCCGAGCAGGTCGTCACGGGCAAACGCTACCTCTTCAGCGCGCCGCTCTTCGCCGACTGCACGGGCGACGGCCACCTGGCGTTCACGGCCGGCGCGGCCTTCCGCGTCGGGCAGGAGGCGCGCAGCGAATTTGACGAGAGCCTCGCCCCGGAGGTCGCGAACAAGAACACGATGGGCACCTCGATCATCCACCACTCGGACTGGATGGAAACCCCGCAGCCCTACGTGCCGCCGGCGTTCGCGCACAAGTTCAGCGCGGAGGATTTCACGACGCGCAAGCTGAACATGGTGCAGGGCACCTGGTGGATCGAGTACGGCGGCATGGTCGACACGATCCAGGACGCCGAGGAAATCCGCGACGAGCTGCTGCGCGTGATCTACGGTGCGTTCGACTGGGCGAAGAACTACGACCCCGTGAACCGCGAGAAGAACGCGAACTACAAGCTGCGGCCGGTGCCCACCGTGGGCGGCAAGCGCGAGTCGCGGCGCTTCGTGGGCGACTATGTGCTCAAGCAGCAGGACCTGCAGGCGGCGCCGCTGTTCCCCGACCGCGTGGCGTTCGGCGGCTGGCCGATCGACCTGCATCCCTCGCCGGGCATCTACGGCAAGGACGTTCCGCCGGCCATCTTCACGCACCTGAAGCAGGTCTACTCCATCCCCTACCGCTGCCTCTACACCCGCGACGTGGACAACCTCTTCCTCGCCGGACGGCACATCAGCCTGACGCACGTCGCGCTCGGCTCGCCGCGCTTGATCCAGACCATCGGCGCGGAAGGCCAGGCCGTCGGCGCCGCCGCGTGCCTCTGCAAGAAATACGGCGTGCTGCCGCGCGCCGTGAACCCGGCCCACATCGCTGAGCTGCAGCAACTGCTCCTGCGGTGGGACTGCTACATCCCGGACATTCCGAACGCCGATGCCGGCGACCTCTGCCGCGGCGCGAAGGTCACCGCCTCCAGCGCGCTGCCCGACGGCTCGCTCGGCTTCTATGGCGCCGACCCCAAGCTGGGCAAGGAGATCGACCTGAAGATAGCGCGGGCCCAGCCGGTCGGCACCTCCAAGAGCGACCTCAAGTCGCTCGCCCTGAACCTGCGCGCCGACGGCGAGCAGCCCGTCGTGGCGCAGCTGAGCGTGCTGGAGGATGGACAGCAGGCGCCGGTGGTGGTCAGCGCCAAGGTCAAACCCGGCGCGGCCGGCAGGTGGGTGGACTTCAAGCTGCCCGCGCCGCTCAAGCCGGGCGTCAAGTACCTCGCCTGGCTGCCGGCGACGCCGCACCTGTTCTGGCGGCTCTACGAACACGCCAACGGCGAGCGCATGTATGGCAAGGTGGGCGCCTGGACGACCGCCGCCGGCGCCTACGCGCTGCGGCCGCTGGCCACGCCGCGCAAGCTCGGCAAGACCGCGCCGGAATGCGCGGTGGATGGCGCGGCCTGGCCGCTCGGCGACGAGTGCCACCAGTGGCGCAGCGATCCCGCGAAAGGTTTGCCGCAGTGGCTCGAGCTCGATTTCGGCCAGCCGCAAAAGCTCAACACGGTCTACCTGACCTTCGACTCGAACATCTTCGGCCGCTTCCCCACCACGCGCGCCGGCGCCGAGGCGACCGCCCAGAAATACCGCCTGCTCTACAACACCGACGGCCTGTGGCGCGCCGCGTTCACGGAAGAGGGCAACTGGCGCCGCTTCCGGAAACACAGCTTCGACGAGATCACCACCGACAAGATCCGCCTCGAAATCCAGCAGGCCGAGAACAGCGAAGAGGCCCGCCTCTACGAGATCCGCGCCTACCGCGAGTGACCGCGGCAGAAAGAGCAGAGGAACCACAGATCACACGGAGTACACGGCCGGAATAGTCTGCTCTTATCCGTGTGATCGGTGTGATCCGTGGTGGGTTCGTCTTTTACCGCGAATTACGCGAAGCTCGATAATTAAAAAGGGCGCGCGGGGAGACAAGCGCGAAATTAGGCAGCGGGGCTCGCCCTGATCTCGCAATCGCAAACGTAAATTATTCCAACACTGGGAGGCAGGTCCCTCGTCATGCCGCAAGGGGGGGCGTTCACGGTCTGACTAGCTGGGAACGGCGGCATTCCTGCCGCCGTAAGCGGCATCAGCGCGCCCACGACTACCAGCAGCAACATGAGCCAGTCATGCTGCTTTCGACGTTCCCCCTGCGGCGGCAGGCTTGCCCCGGCGCAGTGACTGGACGAAGCCGGGAATGCCGCCGCTCCCAGTTAGTCCAGCCTGACAGATGAAGGTTGGTAGGCCGCAACCCTTCGCTTACTTGGCATCCAAGGGGGGATAGTTATCAACACGCGAAGGAAGATTGGTGGATGTTAGCGATACTTCTCGACTGCCCCCTAGATAGAGCAACCCCCCAACCACGGCAATCGACGTGGCGGCATCCAAGACCACAGTGACCGGAATCGCCAAGGTCCGGACGGAATAGTCGCGAAACTTTTGGAGTTTCGTTTTATCCACGTACAAAGTTTTCCCTTTGTAATCGACGAGGTACGGAATCTTGTGTTGCTGGAAATAGGCCTCGTGGGCCGGCGAGCGCTCGATGAAGACGTATTCTTGCGGATCAGTATGCCGCCACACATAGGACGTGGCGCAGGAGCTACAGAACAGCGCACAGACGGCTGCGGTGAAAGATCGGCTGAATTTCATCTCTCCTCCGAACCCCTTTCATCAGGCCAGCAGGTTGCGTTCAACGGCGGCGATGGGCCGCCTCACAGTCCGAACTTGATAAACCAGAGCAGGCGCAACTGGGCGTTGGTGCCCTCGCGCTCGTAGCCGACGAGGCCTTTGAGGAAGTTCCATTCGCGCGTGCCGGTGGCCTTGTCGTCGCGGCTCCAGTCGACGAGCGGGAAGAGCGAGAAGCGGCTGGCTTCGGCGCCGCGGTTTTGGCGGCGGACGAGGCCCCAGAGCAGTTCGTCGCTGCTGTTTTCCCCGGCGCGGGTGTGCTGGTAGAGCGTCCAGATGGGCGC
The DNA here is from genome assembly GCA_903912445.1 of uncultured Lentisphaerota bacterium. Taxonomy (GTDB): domain Bacteria; phylum Verrucomicrobiota; class Kiritimatiellia; order CAIQIC01; family CAIQIC01; genus DP16D-bin41. The sequence continues at coordinate 37,579 of CAIWHP010000253.1, read as the reverse complement.
GAACTCGCGCTCGATCATGGCGCTGTGGCGCAGCGGCCAGAGCTTGAGGGCGCGGAAGCGCGACTGCGTGTCGACGCGCTCGTAATCGCACAGCGGCCAGAAATGCCAGTACCGATCGACGCAGTTGGTCGCGGGCGGCGGCGGCGGCGCCAGCGACGGCACCGGGGCCGGCGCCGCGGGCTTGGCGGCGCTCCACTCGCTCTCGCTGAGCCAGAAGGGCACGAAGGAGTAGCGGTGGGCCTGCACGCCGGGCCGGTCCAGATGCCGCCACCAGCCCAGCGGCCAGGCATAGAAGCCGCCGTGGATGTGGTCGACGTTCTTGTAGCCCCAGAACGGCCACAGATAAAATTGCTCGATGTCCCCGGTCTTCCACTGGATGAAGGGCCAGGGCGCGTAGCCGAGCGTCAGGTGCGGGCTGGTGCCGTATTTGAAGAAGGGCGGCAGCAACATCCAGTCTTCCTGGTTCTCGCGCTTGATATGCCCCCAGAGCGGGAAGACGAGGTAGCCGTAGCCGCTCGCGCCGGGGCGGTCGTAGCGCGCCCACGAGACCAGCGGCCAACAGCAGAAGCGTTTGTCGAAGTCGCCGCGCCGGATGTTCCAGCCGTAGAGCGGCCAGACGCGGAAACGGTCGTTGCGCTCGTTGTTTTCGCGGCAGAAGATGGGCCAGAGGACGTGGTAGCTGTCCAAGCCCTTCTGCACATTGTGGACGTAGAGCGGCCAGAGGACGAAGAACACCTCATCCTGCCACGCGAACTGGCGGATGGTGCCGCCGAGCGGGAAAAAAGCCATGTAGTTTGTGCCGCCCGAGTCGCGGCCCTGATACCAGAAGGGGAAGCACCACCACTGCCAGCGCGCCTTGGGATTGGTCTTGTCGAAATCGGTATAGAACGAGGTCAGCACCCGCACGCTGTGGCTGTTCTCCAGGTCCCACGAAAACATCAGCGGCCAGAGCGCCTCGCCGGAGGAATGCTCGTTTTTCTCATCGCCGGCGCTGGCCAAGGGGCGCACCGCCCAGCAGCTCAGGCCGTTGGTATCGCTCGCGCGCTCATAAACCGGGCCGAGCGCTTTGAAGTGCGTGCCGCCCGCAGGATCCTGCAGCCGGCTGGCGATGGGGCCCCAGTCGAACTCGCGCGCGCTGCCCGGCGCGCCCGGCGTCGCGCAGCCGGCGAGCAGCGCGCCGCAGAGCAGCAGCGCTCCCAAGCGCAAGTTGCATGGCCTTGCCTCTTGCGCCGGGTCGGTGGCCCGGCCTACAAAACCGCTGTGGCCGGCCGCATCCCTGGCAGGGCGTTGGACGGGATCCGCGTTGCTCAGGGGTAACGTGGTGTTCAGGCGAGACATTTCTTCACCGTTTCCGCGAGGCTCAGGCAGAGGCGGTTGGTCACGTCCTCGCTCGGCCCTTCGACCATCACGCGGCACATCGCCTGCGTGCCGGAGTAGCGGACCAGCACGCGGCCGGCGTCGCCGAGCTCGGCCTCGGCGGCGCCGATCGCCGCCTGCAGTTCCGGCACGCTCTCGACGGGCGGCTTCTGTTTGACGGTGATGTTGACCAGCTTCTGCGGCGCAAAGTGCATGACCTGCGCCAGCTCCGAGAGCGGCTGCTTCGTGGTGCACATCGCCGCGAGCAGCTGCAGCGCGGAGATGATGCCGTCGCCGGTGGAATGGTGGTCGTGGAAGATCATGTGGCCCGAGGCCTCGCCGCCGAGCACGGCGTCGCGCTGCCGCATCATCTCCAGCACGTAGCGGTCGCCGACGGGCGCGATGCCCACCTCGATGCCGAGCTTCTTCATGGCCGCGTGGAAGCCGAAGTTGCTCATCACCGTGGCGATCACGAGGTTGTTCTTCAGCTGCCCACGCGCCTGATAGGCCTTGGCGCAGATCGCCATGATGTGGTCGCCGGTCAGCTCGTTGCCCTGCTCGTCCACCGCGATCAGCCGGTCGCCATCGCCGTCGAAGGCCAGGCCGAGCTGCGCCCGCTCCGCCACCACGCGCGCCCGCAGGTCTGCCGTGTGCTGCGAGCCGCAGTTCTCGTTGATGTTCCGTCCGTCGGGCTTGTCGTGGATCGTGACGACGTCGGCGCCGAGCTCGGAGAAGATGATCGGCGCGACCTTGTAGGTGGCCCCGTTGGCGCAATCGAGCACGATCTTCATCCCGTCGAGCGCGAGCTCGTCCGGGAAGGTGTCCTTGCAGAAGACGATGTAGCGGCCGCGCGCATCGTCGATGCGCATCGCGCGCCCGACCGCGTCGGCCGTCGGCCGGATGTCGCGGATGTGGCCGGAGGTGATGAGCTGCTCGATCTCGTCCTCCTCGCAGTCCGGCAGCTTGTAGCCGTCGCGGGAGAAGATCTTGATGCCGTTGTCCTGGTAGGGATTGTGCGAGGCGCTGATGACCAGCCCGGCATCGGCGCGCATGCTGCGCGTGATGAAGGCGATGCCCGGCGTCGGCATCGGGCCGACGAGGAAGACGTTGACGCCCATCGAGCAGATGCCCGCGGTCAGCGCGTTCTCGATCATGTAGCCGCTCAGGCGCGTGTCCTTGCCGATGACGATCCGGTGCTTGTAGTTGCCGCGGTCGTGCCGCTTGCAGACGTAGGCCGTCGCGCGGCCGATCTCCATGGCCATCTCCACGGTCATCGGGTCGATGTTCGCCACGCCGCGTACGCCATCCGTTCCAAAAAGTCGTGCCATGATTGGTTCTCCCTCAGCTAGTCCACAACTGTGTTGTTTGCTCGACGATCTTTTGCAGCCACGCCGTGCCATCGCGCCGCGCCGCATCCGGCAGCGCGCGCACCGCCTTCACAAAGCTGCCGTCCGCCTGCTGCAATAACGCGGCGACCACCCGGGCGCGCTCCTCCGCCCCGAGCTCGTCCGCGGGGGGCTGTTTGAGCGCGGCTTCGAGCGCCGGCCACTGCCGCTGCAAACGTTCCTGTTCGGCCAGCCACGGCGCCGCGCCCTGGCCCTGCTGCCGGGCCAGCTCGAGCGCACGCGGCATCCGCCCGGCCAGCTCGCCCAGCCGCTTGCAGCGCTCCTCGAGGCACTCGCGCAGGCGCAGCAGTGCGCCCTCGCCGCAGGCCAGCGACCACGCATCGCTTTTCATGAGCGGCCGCCGCGCGTGGCGATACCATTGATCCAGCGCGCGCAGGTTGCCGATGTAGAGCAGATTGTTGCGCACGATGCGGGCGACGCTCTTGTAGGCGCCGCACTGGAAAGCGCCGGGCCGGCCCGCGGGCTTGGCTTCCGGCGCCAGCAGCAGCCCCTCCGCGGGCGCATCGCCGCGCCAGACGACGCCCGCCGGGACCACGCAGCCAAAGCCGATGCGGCTCGGCCCGACCAGCCCTCCCTGCCCGCCGAGGAAGATCGCCGGCTGGTTGAGCAGCACGCCGCGCGGCACGTCGCCGAGCAGCGACGCGGTCGCCTTGTCCTGGTGCGGCGTGTAATTGAAATGGATGTAGGACGAGCCGACCTCGCTGTGGTTCTTGCGGTCGCTGCCGCCCGCCATCAGCACGTCGCAGAAATTGATCAGGCTGCCGAGCGTGACGTACGGCAGGAGGATGGTCTGCTTGAGGCCCACCGTGTGCGCGCCGTTGGCTTCCTCTTCGAGCAGCGTGCCCGGCCGGATGTGGGCGCCGCTGCCGACGTTCGCGCCATCGAGGAAGGTCGCGCCCTCGGCGTAGCCGCCCTTGAGCGCTACGCCGCGGCCGAGCTGGCAGCTCACGACCGTCATCGGCGTCTCGGCGCCGAGCTCACAGCCCGGCCCGATGCTCGTCGCCGCGCCGGCCAGCTTGCAGCCGGTGTGCAGCACCACGCCCGGCGCGAGCCGTTCCGGCCGCACCTCGGGCGCGATCTCGACGGCCTCGGGACGGGGCACCACGACGCCCCGCTCCAACAAAGCATGAACCTGTTGCGTATACATGACTGCTCCGTTCCGCGGCAATGCTGCCAGACAGCGGGACAAAACTCACGCTTGAAATATGGACCGGCACGGCTGCGGCTGGCGTGCCGCGGTTCCGCCCGCCCGCCGCCGCAGCGCGATTGACGCGGACTCGTTTCTGCCCTACCTTTCCGCCCGCGACCGGGGTGTCCTTCGTGGAAGGACTGAGATCATACCCGTTGAACCTGATCCGGGTCATGCCGGCGAAGGGAGACGAAATGAGAAAGGCCCGGCGCTCCGGGCCTTTTTTATTTGGAGATACATCATGAAAGTGCAAGTGAATGGCGAACCGATGGAGCGGCCGGCGGGCGAGACGCTCGCGGCGCTGCTGACCGCGCTCGGCGCGGGCAGCGGCCGCGTGGCCACGGTGCTCAACGACGACGTGGTCCCCGCCGCCGCGCGCGCCACGCAAAGCCTGAGCGAAAACGACCGCGTCGAAATCCTTACCTTCGCAGGAGGCGGCTGATGAGCGCAGATCTGCTCCAAATCGGTGACCTGACCTTCACCTCGCGCCTGTTGCTGGGCACCGGGAAATTCTCCGACAGCGCGACCATGTTGCGGGCCCTGGCCGCCTCGGGCGCGCAGATCGTCACCGTGGCGCTGCGCCGCTTCAACCCCGCCCAAGCGGCGGACGACCTCTTCGGCCCCCTGAGCCAGCTGCCCGGCGTCACGCTGATGCCGAACACCTCCGGCGCGCGCGACGCCGCCGAAGCCATCCGCGCCGCGCGCATCGCCCGCGAGCTCTGCGGCAGCCGGTTGATCAAGGTGGAGATCCACCCGAATCCGCAGCACCTGCTGCCCGACGCCATCGAAACGCTCGAGGCCGCCAGGGTGCTGGCCGCCGAGGGCTTCCTCGTCATGCCCTATATGCCCGCGGATCCCGTGCTGGCCAAGCGTCTCGAAGATGTCGGCGTGGCCTCGGTGATGCCGCTGGGCGCGCCGATCGGCAGCGGCCAGGGGCTGGGCGCCTCGGAGATGCTCCGCATCATCATCGAGAACAGCCGCGTGCCCGTGATCGTCGATGCCGGCCTGCGCGCGCCCTCGGAGGCCGCGGGCGCGCTGGAGCTGGGCTGCGCCGCGGTCCTGGTCAACAGCGCCGTCGCCGCCGCGGAGCGCCCGGTCGAGATGGCCGCCGCCTTCGCCCAAGCCGTCCAGGCCGGCCGCGCCGCCTACCGCGCGGGCCTGATGCCACGCCGCTCCGCCGCCAGCGCCACCAGCCCGCTGACGAACTTCCTCAATGCACAAACCTGAGACTTGAGACCTGAAACCTGAAAACGAAACCGGAAATCAAATCTGGCCATCAGGTAGGGGCGCAGTCTTGCTGCGCCCGTTCGTTCCGCATGCGACACACCTTGGGCGCAGCAAGTCTGCGCCCCTACCTGATCTAACGCATGACAACTGACCACGAACAACTGACGACAGACGCCTTGCCAGCTTGGCTGGATGTCGCGCCGCTTTTGTCCGTAGCGCGCACGGCGACGGCCGCGGATGTCGAGGCCGCGCTGGCGGCTGCGCACATCGGACCGCGCGAATTCGCCGTGCTGCTCTCGCCCGCGGCTGCGCCCTATCTCGAAAACATGGCGCGCGTCGCGCAAGCGCTGACCCGCCGCCACTTCGGCCGGACCATCACGCTCTACGCCCCGCTCTACCTCTCGAACTTCTGCTCCAGCGGCTGCGCCTACTGCGGCTTCGCCGCCGACCGCGACCATCCGCGGCGCAAGCTGAGCTTCGACGAGGCCGATACCGAGCTCGCCGCGCTCAAGCGCATGGGTATCGAGGAGGTCCTGCTGCTGACCGGCGAGCGCACGCCGCAAGCCGACTTCGCCTACATCTGTGAATGCGTCCGCCGCGCCGCCGCGCACATGGCCATGGTCACGGTCGAGACCTTCCCGATGACCACCGCGGAATATGCGGAGCTGGTCGCCGCGGGCTGCACGGGCGACACGCTCTACCAGGAGACCTACGACGCGGCGGTCTACGCGCCCCTGCACCGCTGGGGGCCGAAGCGCGACTTCGCTGCGCGGCTCGACGCCCCGGCGCGCGCGCTCGCCGGCGGCATCCGTCAGTGCGGCTTCGGCGCGCTGCTCGGCCTGGCCGATCCCATCGAGGACGCGCTGCGGCTCTACACCCACATCGCGGGCCTGCAGAAACAGTTCTGGCGCGCGGGCTTCTCCGTCTCGTTTCCGCGACTGCGCCCGGAGGCGGGCGGCTTCCAGACCGATCATCCCGTCAGCGATGCGCTCCTCGCGCAGCTGATCTTCGCATTCCGCCTCGCGCTGCCGGAAAACCACCTCGCCCTCTCCACCCGCGAACCCGCCAAGCTGCGCGACGGCTTCGCCGGCGTCGGCATCTCGAAGATGAGCGTCGCCAGCCTCACCACCGTCGGCGGCTATGACCACGGCGCCGAGGGCGGCGTCGGCCAGTTCGCCGTCAACGACGCGCGCGGCGTGGCCGACTTCTGCGCCGCCCTGCGCGCCGCGGGCTTGGAACCGGTCTTCAAGAACTGGGACGCGGCGTACCGGTAAAGCATGGGTGATGGTGAATGGTGGATGGAGAATGTAAAAAGTACGCCGTTTGCCCGCCGTAACGCCCGCAGATCGTCCTCGTCGTCGTCGTCGTCGTCGTCCTCGAAAGGCCTGATGGCAGAAAGCCATCCACAGATTTTCGGATCGAGGGATGTGAAAGAAAAGAAACCCAGAAACAAGCAGCCACGGATCAACACGGACCAGCACGGACAGGCGGGATAGGAAGACGGCAGAGGTCAGAAGACAGAGATCAGAGGTCACCCCTCGACAGGCTCGGGGCGGGGAGGTCAGCCGGAGCAAGCAACCACAGAGGTCGCAGAGGTAAACCGAGGTTCACAGAGTTTTCCGATATGATCCCCGCTGACCTCAGTGACCTCATCCTACCTCTGGGTTCTCTGTGGTGAGTTTTTCCGTCGGTGCCCGTGCGCGCGCTCTGAAAATGGTGCAGAACAGCAGGAACCACAGAGGTCACGGAGGTAAGCAGAGGTTCACGGAGGTTTTCCGCTGCCTACTTTTCAGACCTCTGTGACCTCGTCTGACCTCCGTGTCCTCTGTGGTGAAAGCTTCTCAGCGGAGCACTCAGCGCGAGGGATACGGGCCGAAGGTCTTTGTGACGCGGTGGCTCTCCGAGGTGTCGTCGACGATCACCACGCGATAGCTGCCGCCGCCGGGGGCGACGCGCAGGACGATGTGGCCGTGGTCGCTCGCCATGCGCTCGAGGCCCGGGATCGCCAGGCGCGCGTCAGGATGCACATCGGTGGCGAAGACTTCACGCGGGCCGGGATAGAGCTGCTCGGACTGCAACCGCTGCCACACCCCCGTCGTCGGATGATGGGCATCCCACACCGAGAGGGTCCAGACCCGGGCGCGCAACGTCGCGACGAAGAACTCGTTCATCGAGTCCACGTAGCCATGATGGTCCAGAATGGCCGCATCCACGGGGCCCACCGCCTTGGCCACGGGGGTCTCGATGTCGTACCACGCCGGGCTGTTCTTCCGGATGCCCGGTTGGTCGCCGCCGTTGAAGAACTTGAATTTGCCATAGCTCATCAGGAACGAGCTGCTGAACACGTTCTCATCCGGCCATTGCTTGCGCGGGATGGTGTCCAGCGACGGCATCCGGCGCTCGGTGTTCGTGCCCTGGCCGGTCCAGATTTCCCCGTTGGAGCCCACGTTCCGGAATTCGAACTGGGGATATTTTTTCGGCTCGCGGCACAGGACCACCTGATCGTTGCGGCCGGGCACGAAGCGTTCGACCTGCAGGCCGTTCTGCCCGGTCTGCCATTTCACGAACGCTAGATAGTTGGTCATGAACCGGGCGTTGGTCGAGGCCACGTTGGCGTAGTCGGGCCAGCCGCGATCCAGCAGCTTGGCGATCTTCAGGTCCTCGCCCACGCGGGTGAGGCCGGTGAGGATATAGCCGTGCGGCGAGGCGGGCATGCCCGGCGACAACTCGCCCAGATGGTCCTGATGGAAATGGGTCAGCAACACGTAGTCCAGCGCCGGCTGCTCGTCGTGGCGCAGCGCGTGCCGGATGTAGCGGGCGACCCATTCGCCGGCCAGCCGGGAGTCATCGGGCCGCGCGGGCGTGTGCTTGGGATTCTTGACCGGCTGCTCGCCCGTATCGACCAGCAGCGTGGTCCCGTCGGGGAGGATGTAGAGCCCGGCATTGCCGCGGCCGGTGCTGATCTGGTGGATGTCGAGCGTGCCCGGCTCCCACGGCGCGATGGGCTGCCCCACGACATCCTCGGCACAGGCAAAACACGTCACGGTCAATCCAAGACAGCAGGCGAGCAGCAGTCGCATATTCATGCGCGCATCTTTACGGCCCCCGCCAGAAAGTCAAGCCACGCGGCCAGGCCCGCAGAGCAACAGCCACGGATCAACACGGACCCGCCAACCAACCCTGCGGTGATTTTTCCAAGGCCTGGAAAAACCGGCAGTAATTATTCCAAGGTTTGGAATTCCGCCAAGGGGTGTAGATCATAGCGGTTGGAGCCATCGCACCAGAAGATCGGCCCGCTGGGGCCCCTTGCAGTACAGAGAGTCGGCTTTCCCCTCTCCAATTCAGGACTGCTGCGGCGCTAGTTATTTGTATCAGAATACAGACCTGACCCCGTCAGTCGCCTGCGACCCCGTCAGTCGCCTGCTAGTCCATAGTTAAAGGTATGAAAGTGCCGGCCTAACCGCGTCCGCCGAACTTACCTTCACCAGTTCGTGATTTATTACCTCTTTGACGATGCGTATGACCCGGGCAAGCGATAATGAGTGTCGAGGATATCGATTTTCTTTTTTAAAGAGACGCGCGGGCATAATGTATCGCTTATACTTGGCGTTCGAATCTTCCCCCGCTTCAGAAGGCGGATGCTTTCCGTCGCACGCTCGTGAACTTGTTTTCGAGTATTAAGGCAAGGACCAAGGAATTTTTTCTTTAACACGCTCATCATTTCCCCCAATCGGGGTTTGGTCTCTATTTAATACAAGTGGCCGGTGTTGGTGGCCCTCAAGATGTCGTGTAGACCTTTATTTGTCGCACAGGACGGTGACCTGGCTGGCGGTGCGGGTGACGCCGTCCTTCACGTAGTCGACGCTCACCTTGGCATCGAACTTGAGGTCCGCGAATTTCTTGGCGGCGCCGCCTTGCTGGAGTTTGGTGCTGTCGGTGAGCTTGAAGGTCAGCTCGCGGGAGACCACGGCCGTGAGGCCCAGCACCAGTCTGCTGACGAAGCACAGCCGGTTCGTGTGCGTTCCTTTCGCTGTTGTCTGCGGTACGCGTCCCATCCATGAAGCCGGAGGGTAGCGCGTCGGCCGGGACTTGGAAAGCGCGGAGTTGAGACGGGATGGTGACCGCGAATTACGCGAATTGCGCGAATTTTCGGAGGGCGAGGCCATCGGGCGACCTGCTTTCCCCGCTGCTGTCTTTCCTCCAATAATTCGCGTCATTCGCGTAATTCGCGGTAAAGGATTTCCGTGAACCGCAGTGCTATGAAGCGGGAGGCTAACGGGTCGATCACGACGTGGAAGGAGCGAAGTTGAGACGGGATGATGACCGCGAATTACGCGAATTGCGCGAATTTTCATGGGATTTCCGGCCGGTCAAGCCCGGCCGTACAAAGCGGCGTCCAGCCGCCGCACTCCCAAAAAAACTGCTGCCGTGTCGGCTTGGTGCGGTTCATTTCCGCTGGCGGCCCACCCAGATGTAGTCGATGCGGCAGGTGCCGGTCACTGGCGTGCCGTCGGAGAAGTCCAGGCGCAGCTGGTCCAGTGCGCCGCCCCACCCTGCGGTGCCGCGCAGGTTCAGCAGATAGAGCCGCGCCTCGGTGTCGTTCGGCGTCACCTCGAACACGCGCCCGAGGTTGGCGGCCCACGTCGGGGCCTGCTTGGTCGTGAACCTGAGGCGCATGTGCGTGGCGGGCGTGTGGTTCTGGATGCGGATGGCGACGAGCCCGTTCTGGTCCAGGTCCACGCCCAGCCCGGCGGGCGAGAGCAGATGCGCGTCGGCCGCGTTCGCCATGGCGAGCACGTAATAGCCGCCCGCCACCAGATGCACCGGCCGCGCGATGCAGGACCATTTCTGGCCGAGGAACTCCTCGTCCTTGGTGCCCAGGTTCCAGTCGGTCCAGCCTTCCTTGTCCAGCGGCTTCGCAAAGGCCCAAGCCTTGGTCACGGTCGTGCCGGGCGGCAGGAGGTGCACCTCGGTGCGGCTGCTGCGCCACAGCTCGCCGTCGTCCGCCTTCAGCCGCAGCAGGTAGTCGCCGGGCGTCGCAAACTCGGCCTTGGTCTTGAGCTGTGCCGGGTTGCGGATGGCCACGGCGCCGGGTCCCTCGAAGACCTCCCACGCGGTGCTGAGCCGGCCGGGCTTGCCATCGTCGTCCGCCGTGCCCGCGAGGCGCACGGTGGTGGCGTCGGTCCAAATCTCGGCCCCAGCCTCGACCGTGGGCGGGTTGTTGAGCGGCAGGGCCTTATCCAGCGCCCGGGCGGTGGCATACGGGGTGTTGTTGGTGAGCGTCCAACTCGTCAAGGCTGGCGCCTGGTTCGTGAAGAACACGACGCCGGGCTCCAGAACGTAGCCGTTGTCGCGGATCAGCCCCGTGCTGCAGCAGATCTCGGGGCTGCGCGAGCCGCCCCAGATGAAGATCTCGGACGGGCCCAGCTTGTGCGCCACGTTGTTGCGGTCGAAGCGCGAGCCGGCGATCTCCACGTTCCGCGTCTGGGGCGACTTGAGGCCGAGCATTTCGATCGCCGCGCCCGCGTTGTTGCGGAACGTGCAGCGGTCCACCAGGCAGCCTTCGCCGCCGGCCTCGAAATCGATGCCGCCCTCGTCGTGCGAGCCGGAGTCGGGCTGGTTGAGGAAGTGGCAGTTGCGGATGATCAGGCCATATTGGTTCCCCAGCATGATGCCCATCGTGCCGGCGTGGGCATGCCAGCCGGAGGCGTCGAAAATGCTGTTCTGCAACCAGGCCCGGCTGACGGACGTGAGGAACGGATGCGGCGAGGTGTTGTGGGCATAGTTGTCGTGGCAGAACACGCGGTCGATGAACACGTTCTTGCCCGTGAAGCGGAAGCCCGACGAACACTGGAACATCTCGCAGTCGCGCAGCACCAGGTCCTCGCCGACGGACCCGCTGGCGGCGATGCCGCCCGCCGCCTCGCCATCGCCCGGCGCGCCCCGGCGGTCGCGCCACTCCGGGATCCCATGGGCGTTGAAGCGATAGAGGCCCTCGATGTGGTGGGCGATGCAGTCTTCGATCAGCAGGCCGCGGTGACCGCCTTCCGCATAATGGACGATCAAGCCTTTGCCCGCATAGCAGACCGTCAGGCCGCGCACACACAGATAGTCCGGGTTCTTGATCAGCACGCAGCGCTCGTCGATGTCACGATTGCGGCGGATGACGGGCCGCGCGCCCTCGCCGTAGGCGCCGATCAGGGCCCACGCCTGCGCCGTGCCGCGCGCGGAAAGCACCAGTTCCTGGTTGATGATACTGCCGCGCCGGATCAGCAGGCGCTCGCCGGGGCCCAGCGTGCGGCCGTTGAGGCGTGTGAAATCGCGCCACGCCGCTTCGGGCGAGGTGCCTGCGCGGCTGTTGTCGCCGCCGATGCCGTCCACGTAATAGGTGGCCGCCTGTCCGTTCGTCCCGACCGGCGGATTCCACGCACGGGCGGAGTAATCCGGATCTGTCCGCGGCAGGATCGCCAAGGTTTTATGCGCCACCAGAGGTGCAGCTCCCGGCAGGGTGAGCCTGACCGTCGCGGTCGCGCTCTGGCTGGCGTCGGCGGAAATGCGCCATGCGACCGGTATCGCGCCCTGCTCCGGCAGCGTGCCCAAGTCCAGGCAGGCGGGTGTCTCGCAGACCACGCCCCGCGGCAGCGTCAGCGTCACGACGCAGCCGGTCGCAGTCCTGCCATAGTTGCGGACCACGCCGCTCAACCGCGCGGGGCTCCCGGCGCGCAGCAGCGTGCTTTCCGTGAAGAACTCCGTCAGCCGCGCCACGACCGGCTTGGGGTTTTCGAGGCGCAGGTTGGCCAGCAACCCGTTGAAGCGGCCCAGCGTCAGGGGCGCCGGCCCGGGCGTCGCGCGACCGGAACGGAGGATCTCCTTCCGCTCGCCGTTGACCTCGAGCTTGAGGGCCAGGCCGTCCCATTCGGCGATCACGCGGTACCACTTGTTCGAGGCCACGCGCTGCTCCGAGCGCACCCGCGACTCCCACTGGCCGTTGAGCTTCACGAAGAAGGCGAAGTTGCCGCCTTCGGCCTGCGGGTCGAGGCGCAGCATGTACTCCTCGCCCTTTACCACCAGCGGCATGTTGCCTGCCGGCAGGCTCTTGAACAGGACCGAGCAGTCGAGGTGCAGGCCGGGCGCAAGCTGCAGTTCGGGTGTGCTGGGCGTGGCGAACGAGCCGGAGCCGGCCTGCAGGGCCTGGCCGCCGGGGACCGGCGCAAACGCGCTTTGCTTGGCTGCAAAATCGTGGCCGTGGCCGGAGGCGTCGCGCAGGTCGCCGTCGAACGGCCAGTTCGCCACGCCCGTGAAGCAGCCGCCCGGGCTGGCGATTTTCAGGTTGTCCAGCGCGCCCTCGAACGCCCCGAGGTGCAGCGGCTCGCGGGACACGACCGGCTCGCCACGGCGGGCCGTGCGCGTGGTGTCGCCGTTGACGGTCAGCCAGAGGCTTTGCCCGTCCCAGCCCGCCTCGACCGCGTACCACACGCCGGGCTTGACCAGCTCGCGCGACTGCACGCGGGGCTCCCAGCCGCCGGTGTTCACGAAGAAGCCGAAGCGGTGCCCCTCCGACTTTGGATTGACGCGCAGGAAGTACTCGCCCTCCCCGTGCTCGCCCTTCGTGACCACGGTCGCCCACGCATTGCCTTCGGGCAGGCTGTCGAACCGCAAGCGGCAGGCGAGGCGGAAGCCGCGCGACAGGCGCAGCCCTGGCGCGTCCGGTATTGTCGCGGTCGCCCGCCCGGTCAGATGCAGCGCCTGCCTCTCAACGCCGGGGACAAAGGCCGGTTTCTCAGCGTAGGCACTGCCACCTTTGCCGCCCTCATCGGCCAGCGTGTTGTCGAAGGTCCACTGCCCGGTCCACGCCGGCTGCTCACCGGGGAGCGCGGCGCTGGCGCTGAGGGCACAGCAGGCGATAACAGCCAGAATATGTGTTTTCATGATTATCGTGCACGGGATGCGGTCACTCTTTTCATGCGTCTGACGAAGCGCAGCCTGTGCGTGTTGGTTCCTTTCGCGGTGGCCCTGCGGTACGCGTCCCATCAATGAGGCGGGAGGGTAGCGAGTCGGCCGGGACTTGGAAAGCGCGGAGTTGATACGGATGGTTGACCGCGGATTACGCGAATTTTCGGAGGCGATCACACCACGGAGTTCACAGAGGTCAGAAAGGTGGGCAGCGTAAAAACCTCCGCGAACCTTCCTGCCCTGAGCGTTGCCGAAGGCTGCTTACCCCTGCGACCTCTGTGGTTGCTTTCTCCTAGCGCCCGCCCTGCCCCGAGCCTGTCGAGGGGTGCTTTCTGACCTCTGATCTCTGCCTTCTGCTCTCTTCGTGTCCGTGCTAGTCCGTGTTGTTCCGTGGCGGCTTGGCTCTTGATTTCCTCATTCGCCTGTCCGGAAATCTGTGGATGGACTTTCCGGCTGCTTGTGGTGCCGTTCAGTGCTGCCACCAGAAAGAGAGCGGAGGCGAGTGCCGGCAGCCATGCCGACAAACGCCTCCTTCCCTGCTAGGTCCCCTTCAGCGCTTCGCGGCCGCTGCCCGCCCCACCCCGAGCCTGTCGAGGGGTGGCCTCTTCCATCCGCCATCAACCATGCCCCATCACCCATTTCTTCAGGAGCATCCCATCGAGTTGCCGCAGTTGTAGCAGCGGTAGCAGGCGCCGTTGCGGACGGTGATCGCGCCGCAGTTGTCGCAGGCGGGGGCGTCTTCCATGAAGTGCCGGAACTGCTCGTCCAGCACCTTCACATCCATGCCCATGCCGGGCAGCAGCGGGGTCTTGGTCGCGGCCTTGCTTTCGCCGGGCTTGCCGTCCGCGGCGGCGTCGCTGTTTCCGTTCTCCGGCTGGAGCGACTTGGGCGCGGGCACCTTGAAGCCGCCGCCGAGGAAGGTCTGGCCGAGCCAGCGGAAGATGTAGTCGGGCAGCGATTTTGCAATCGGGATGTCCGGGTTCTTCGTGAAGCCGCTCGGCTCGAAGCGGGTGTGGGCGAACTTCTCGACCAGGGTCTTGAGCGGGACGCCGTACTGGAGGCAGAGCGAGATCGCCGTGCCGTAGGTATCCATCAGGCCGCCGATGGTGCTGCCCTCCTTGGCCATGGTGATGAAGAGCTCGCCGGGCGCGCCGTCGTCGTAGAGGCCGACCGTGAGGTAGCCCTCGTGGCCGGCGATGTCGAACTTGTGCGTGATCGACGTGCGCGTGCTGGGCATGCGGCGGCGCAGGGCGCGCGGCACGGCCGGCGCGGCGGGCGCGGCGGCCGCCTCTTCGTCCTTCTTCTCCTCGCTCTTGCCGGTGTTGAGCGGCTGGCTGCGCTTGCAGCCGTCGCGGTAGATCGCCAGCGCCTTGAGGCCGAGCTTCCAGCTCTGCAGATAGGTCTGCATGATCTCCTCCACCGTCGCCTCCGGGGGCATGTTGACGGTCTTGGAGATCGCGCCGGAGAGGAACGGCTGGACGGCAGCCATCATCTTCACATGCGCGAGGTAGGCGATGTAGCGCTGGCCGTTGCGCGGCTTGAAGGCGCAGTCGAACATCGGCAAGTGCTCCGGCTTGAGGCCGGGCGCGCCCTCGATCGTGTCGTTGGCGTCGATGTAGTCGAGGATCGTGTTGACCTGCTCGCCCACGTAGCCGACGCGGCGCAGCGCGGCGGGGACGGTCTTGTTGACCAGCTTGAGCATGCCGCCGCCGGCGAGGAGTTTGTACTTCACCAGCGCGATGTCCGGCTCGACGCCGGTGGTGTCGCAATCCATCATGAAGCCGATCGTGCCGGTCGGAGCGAGGACGGTGACCTGCGCGTTGCGGTAACCGTGGACGCGGCCGAGCTCGATCGCCTCGTCGGCGGCCAGGCGCACGGCGTCGAGCAGGTAGCCCGGGATGCTCGTGTGGATCTGGCGCACGGCGTCGCGGTGCATCTCCACCACCTGCATCATCGGCTCGCGGTTGGCCGCAAAGCCCTCGAACGGGCCGAGCACGCCGGCGAGGCGCGCGCTCTGCGCGTAGGCGCCGAAGTGCATCAGGCCCGTGAGCGCGGCGGCCAGGCTGCGGCCCTCGTCGCTGTCGTAGGGCAGGCCGACCGCCATCAGCAGGCAGCCGAGGTTGGCGTAGCCGAGGCCGAGCGGGCGGAAGTTGTGGCTGTTCTCGGTGATCTTCACCGTAGGGTAGCTCGCGTTGTCCACGAGGATTTCCTGGGCGGTGAGGAAGATGGCGACCGCGGAGCGGAAGCGCGCGACGTCGAACGTGCCGTCCTCGCGCAGGAACTTCATCAGGTTCAGCGAGGCCAGGTTGCAGGAGCTGTCGTCGAGGAACATGTACTCGCTGCACGGGTTGCTGGAGTTGATCGGCGCGGTGTTCTTGCAGGTGTGCCAGCGCTGGATCGTGTCCTCGAACTGGACGCCGGGGTCGCCGCAGACCCAGGTGCCCTCGGCCATCCAGCGGAGCAGGTCGCGCGCCTTGTAGGTCGGGCCGGGGATCTTCGCGTCGGTGACCCAGTGCGTCTGCCAGTCGCGGTCCTCCTCGGCGGCGCGCAGGAACTCGTCGGTGATGCGCACGGTCAGGTTTTCGTTCTGGAACGAGATCGAGCCGTAGGCCTCGCCGTTGAAGTTGCCGGAGTAGCCCTGCTCGATCAACGCCCAGGCCTTCTTCTCCTCGGTCGTCTTGGCCTCGATGAACTCCTTGATGTCCGGGTGCCAGACCTTCAGGGTGTTCATCTTCGCGGCGCGCCGCGTCTTGCCGCCGGATTTGACGACGCTGGCGATGGCGTCGTAGACCTTGAGGAACGAGAGCGGGCCGCTGGGCTTCCCGCCGCCGGACAGCTTTTCCTTGCTGCTGCGCAAGGTCGAGAGGTCCGAGCCGGTGCCGCTGCCGAACTTGAAGAGCATCGCCTCGCTGCGGGCGAGGTCCATGATGCCTTCCATCGTATCCTCGACCGCCTGGATGAAACACGCCGAGCACTGCGGCTTCTCGTACTGGCTCGCCGCCTGCCGCACCGTGTTCGCCTTGCGGTCGAAGTACTGCAGGCCCGCGCCGCGGTTCTTGCCCACGCCGTACTGCTGGTAGAGCCCGCAGTTGAACCACACCGGCGAGTTGAAGGAGCCGTGCTGGTTGAGGCAGAGCCAGGTCAGCTCGTTGTAGAAGATCTCCGCCGTCGCCGCGTCGGCAAAGACGCCGTCGGCCAGGCCCCAGTCGGCGATCGTGCGCGCGACGCGGTGGATGAGCTGCCGCGCCGAGAATTCGCGCTGCGGCGTGCCGACCTCGCCGTAAAAATATTTCGAGGCGACCACGTTGGTCGCCAGCATGGACCACGCCTCCGGCACCTCGACGTTGTGCTGCTCGAAGATCGCCTTGCCGTTTTCGTCGGTGATGGAAGCCTTGCGCTTGTCCCACTTCACCTCGTCAAAGGGGCTGACGCCCGCCTTGCTGAACACCCGCTGGAACACGAGCCCGCGACCCACTTTTGCCTTGCCTGCTGTTTTTTTCGTTGTAACCATCTTTGCCATGAACGGCCTCCAAATTATCCTTTTTACACCCGTTGTTGCCCACTACCACTAGTTGCCGATTCGCAACAGGCCGGGAAAATAACACCATATCTTGTGGTTGCAAGTGAAAAGCGGAAATCATTTGGCGCCCCGCCCTGTTTAGGCCGATTCCGGCCCAAAATGAAGGCTTTGCAGATCGCGCCGGCTGCACTAGTCTGTATCTGACTTCATCACCGGAGGGCTGCGCCATGCGGAAAAAAACCGGTTTCACGCTGATCGAACTGCTGGTGGTCATCGGCATCATCGCCTTGTTGCTGGGGCTGTTCTTCCCCACCCTCAACGGCATGCTGGGCAACGCGCGCCGGGTGCAATGCGTGAACAACCTCAAGCAATGCCACGGCCTGCTGATTGGTTATGCGCACGACCACAACGGCAGCTTCCCGCTCGAATGCGCGCCCAACGCGCAACATCTCGACATGGCGACGGCGATCGCCCTCGACGGCTACATGCGCCAGAACGGGTATCCCTCGAACCTGTTCTATTGCCCCGCCAAGATGCGCGCCTCCGCCTACCGGGATGCCGCGACGAAGCCCTTCAGGCCCGAGACCGACTGGCTCAAGCCCATCCGGGAGGCGGACCGCACCACCCTGGGTTATGTGTACATGGGTTTCCCCGGGCTCAATGACCCCAGGTATGTCAGCAAGGCGGGCAGCATCCAGAGCGGCCTCGAAAAATTCTTCCCCGAGGCGGCCGGCTATCCCACCCGGTATCGCTACGAGGTTTTGCCCCAAGGCGTGGGCTACCTGGGCGCCAAATTCCCCCTGATGGCCGACTCCTGCCAGGCCGATGCCGGGTCGGATAAAAAAGCCACCGAGGTTGCCGGCGCGAAGTGGTCGTCCTATCCGCACGACTCCATCAAGGCGCGCGCCGGCGGCAACGTGCTGGCCACCGATGGCAGCGTCCGCTTCCGCCTCATCACCGAGCAGACCTACAACTACAAGTACGCCAGCAACTCCCGCCTGTACTGGTGAGCGGACGTTCCCTCCAGCTGCCCCTGCGGGAGCGACAGAACCTTTGCCGGCAGAATCCTTTCATCTTGAGGCGCGGCGTGGCTTGGTGCCGAAGGGGTTCACTCCCGGCCAGTCCATGGTTTCCCGCCTCTCATGATGCTGCCGTCAATGGTTCTGCGCAAGGTTCCGTCAGCACGCGCCCTGCCCGTGGCGCTTGATCAAATCGAGGAACGCACGCACGCTTTTTCCGGGTCCGCGGAAATTGTGCCAAAAAACAGGGGGAACCCGACGCTGGAGCACGGCGATATCCAAGGTGATAGCCACGCGGGGGGCTGGCGTGTTGGAGCATGGGAGTAGCGCCTCCGTACACAACGCGCTGGGTGACCCTGTTGCAGGCTGTGCATGGAGTTCGCCGCTGGTTCGGGCGTGCGGGCACTCCGGCTCCCGTAGGCAGCCGCTTGTGTTGTCGTTGCGCGGGAACAGGCGTTCCCGACCGCAGAACATTCAACGCGTTGCGCAGGTACCCTGGCAGGAGTGCCACCGGCTGCGCGACCAGCACTCCAACACGCCTGATGGCTTGAGGCTTCGTGCAGCTGTTCCTCTGCTTTGCGCTCCGCCCATTCCCGGCGCATTATCAAGCTCTGGAGAAAGCCGCGCGGGCTTTCCCAGGGCTTGGACGCGCTACTGCCGGATCATGATCAGCAGCATCTTGAAGCGCTGGTTCGCGCGTACGCTGTGCGGGATGCCGGCGGGCATGATCACCAGCTCGCCGGGCTTGGCCAGCACCGACTTGCCGGCGATGATGAATTCGCCTTCTCCATCGAGCACCTGCACGGTCGCGTCGTAGGGCGCGGTGTGTTCGCTGAGGCCCTGGCCGGCGTCGAACGCGAACAGCGTCAGCGTGCCGGCTTGCTTGTCGATCAGCGTCCGGCTGACGACGGAATCGTCGCCGTAGTTCACATGGCCGGCGAGACTGATGGCCTGGGCTACCGGCGCGACCACACCCTTGCGCTCTGCTTTTTTCGGTTCGTCGCTCATGGGGTCACCTCTTCCTGGGAGAGCACCTCGCCGCTGAGGGCGAGGGTCACTTCTTCGAGTATCAAATCGGCCCGGCCGCTCAGCCGGACGGCTTCCTGCGCGATGGCGGTCAGCCCGCCGCAGCACGGCACCTCCATCCGCACGACCAGCGCCTTCGGAATGGTCGGCTCGGCGAGGAGCGCGCCGAGCTTTTCGGCGTAGCCCTCCGTGCGGTCGAGCTTCGGGCAGCCGACGACCACCGAGCGTCCACGCAGGAAGCGCCAGTGGAGGTCGGCGCTGGCCAGCCCGCCGCAGGTGTTCATGATGACCAGCTCCTTGCCCTTGAAATAGGGCGCCTGGGGCGAGACGAGATGGATCTGCACCGGCCACTGCGCCAGCTCGGAAGGATTCAGCTTGGGCGGCAGGCCGCTGCCGCCGGGGGTCGGCGCCGCGGCCGGCGCGGAGGGTTGCATCGTGCGCATCCGCGAACCGGGGCAGCCGCCGCCGCCGTGCTGATGGTGCGCGGGCTGCGCGGTAGCCGGCCGCGTTGAGGCCAGCTTGCCGGGGTCACCGACCCCGGCTGCAGCCGTCGCGGGAGCGAGCCCATGCCGGACGGTGGCCTCGTCGAATTTCTTCACCGCGGCCACGCCGCCGGTCTGTGCGACGTGCGTGCGGGTCGCGGCGGCATCGAAGCCGGGGACCTCGCGTTCCTCGATCTTGATCGCGCCGGTCGGGCATTCGCCGAGGCAGTCGCCCATGCCGTCGCAATACTGCTCCTTCACCAGCTTCGCCTTGCCGTCGATGATCTGGATGGCGCTTTCGGCGCAGGCGACGACACAGTCGCCGCAGCCGTTGCACTTGTCTTCGTCGATCGTGATGATGTTACGTTTCATTTTTTTCTCCGCAGGCCCGCAGGCCCGTTGCTTGCCGGGGTCAATCTACCGCATCCGCGCGGCAGATTCTTGATGCAGGTCAAGCATTCGGAAAACAGCGCCGCGCCGCGCGCCCGGGCCGCGCAAGCGTTGACTTCAAGCCCTGTTACATTATTCTCCCGCCAGCAACACGCGAAGATGGACTTGTGGAAAACGTACAGCCAGAACAACAGCCAGCCAGCGCCGGCCACCTTGCGCCAACGGCGGTCCGCGTGCTGGTGTTGGACGACGAGCAGGTGGTCCGCCACCTGGCGCAGCGCGCGCTGACCAGCAGCGGTTGCGCCGTCGAATGTGTGGCCAGCGGGCGCGAGGGCCTGCACGTGCTGCTGCAGCGGCCCTTCGATGTGCTGGTGGTGGACCTGCGCATGGAGGGCATGGACGGCACCGCCTTCCTGCGCGAGGCGCAAAAGATCTGGCCGTGGCTCGGCGTGGTCATCATGTCGGGTTTCCTCACCGACGAGGCCCGGGCGCAGCTCGCGGCCCTGAACATCCACCGCTTCGTGGAGAAGCCCGTCACGATCGATGAGCTCATCCGGCAAGTCCAGGCCGAGGCCCACGAGAAGCGCACCCAGCTGCGCACCTCGGAGCAGCAGGCGACCGACCGCATCCAGAACCAGCTCGCGATGCTGCGGACGATGGGCGAGATGGCGATCGGCAGCGACAGCCTGATCGAGGCGCTGCGCGGACTCGGCGCGGGCCTCGGCCGGCTGCTCCCCTGTTCCGTGGTGGGCATCCTGGACCTGGAGCGCGACGAGGGCGTGCTGCTCCTCAACTGCCAGGAGCCGGTCGCCGAGGAGTACCTCGTGCGCCTGAAGGCCGATATGCTCCGCCACTACACCTCGTTGAGCGGCCGCACGCTGACGGAGGCGGCGCTGCGCGTGCAGGTCGAGGGGGAGTCGCGGACCTTGCGCGGCCCGGCGGCGCCGGTCAGCGTCTTCGCCATGCCCATCATTGTGGGGGGCGAGTTGCGCGGCCTGCTGAGCCTGACCTCCAGCAAGGCGAACGCCTTCGCCACGACCGACATCGCCTTCCTCTATCATGCTGCCAATCAGCTCTCCACCGTGCTTGTCGCGCTCAACCACGCGCGCGAGCTGGCCATCCGCGACAGCGTGACCGGCCTCTTCAACCGCCGCCATCTCGAGACGCAGCTGGAGTACACCTGGAAGTTTGCCGAGCGGTACGGCCACACGATGGGTGTCGTGCTGATCGACCTGGATCACTTCAAGAAGATCAACGACACCTTCGGCCACCTGGCCGGCGACCGGGTGCTGCGCGAGTTTGCCGACCTGCTCAAGCGCGTCGCGCGCGCCACGGACATTGTCGGGCGCTATGGCGGCGACGAATTTCTCGTCATCCTTTCCAAGCTCGAGCCGCACGCCGCCGCCGCCTTCGGCGAGCGCCTGCTCGCCCTCGTGCGCCAGCATGTCTTTTGCGCGCAATCGCTGCGGCTGCACCTGGGGTGCACGCTCGGCACGGCCACCTCGCAGCAGCTCGTGGACGGGCATGACCCGCAGCGCCTGCTCCAGAATGCCGATGTCGCGCTCTATGCCGCCAAGCGCGCCGGCCGCAACCGCGTCACGGTCTGGTCCCCCAACCTGGCCCAGCCCGCCGCGCCCGCCGTGGCTGCGCCCGCGCCGGCCGCGCCCGCCGCGCCGGCTGTCAAGGGCCGGATCCTCATCGCCGATGACGACGAGCTGATCTGCCGCCTGGTCCAGCGCTCGCTGACGCCGCACGGCTACGAGGTCACCGTCGCCTCGTCCGCCGCCGCCGTCCACGAGCAGTTCGACACGCAGACGGTCGGCTTCGACGTCGCGTTCGTGGACCTGCAGCTTGGCAAGGACAACGGGCTGGAGGTCGTGGACTATCTGCGCAGCAAGGACAACTACTTGGCGCCGATCGTCATCACCGGCCACGCCTCGCTCGACAGCGCCGTCGCCAGCCTGCGCCACGGGGTCTATGATTTCGTCCAGAAACCGTTCACGCCCGGGCATCTGCTGGCGCTGGTCACGCGCGCGCTGACGTTCAAGCAGCTGCGGCAGGAGAACGCCCGCTACCAGCTCCACCTCGAGGACATGGTGCGCGAGAAGAGCGCCGCGCTTTCCGGCGCGCTCACGGAGGTCAAGCAGTCCTACGAGTTCACCCTCGAGGCGCTCGCCGCCATGCTCGACGCGCGCGAGCACGCCACCGCCCAGCACAGCCAGCGCGCGCGCAAAATCACGCTCCTGCTCGCCCGCGAACTCGGCCTCCCGCCGGCCGAGCTCGAGGACATCGGCCGCGGCGCCCTGCTCCACGATATCGGCAAGACCGGCATCCCCGACGAAATCCTGCTCAAGGATCAGCAGCTCACACCCGAGCAGCGGCAGATCATCCAGCGCCATCCCGAGATCGGCTACAACATCATCAGCGCCACCCCGTTCCTGGCCAAGGCCGCCGACATCGTCCTCTGCCACCACGAGCGTTTCGACGGCAATGGCTATCCGCGCGGCCTGCGCGGCACCGCGATCCCGTTGGGCGCGCGCATCTTCTCGGTGGTGGACACCTATGACGCCATGCGCTCCACCCGGCCCTATCACCAGGGCCGCCCGCCCGAAGAGGCCCTCGCCGAAATCCAGCGCCACGCCGGCACCCAGTTCGACCCCGACGTGGTCACCGTCCTCGTGCGCTGCCAGCCGCAGATCGAGGACGCCGGCGAGTGGAGCCATAACACCTGAGCCGATTGTTGCGGGCGGGTCGCACGCCCCCTTGACAGCGCCCGCGCGAGTTGGCACATTCCGAGCGTGCAAACCAACGAGGTGACGTGATGAAGAAATTAGTACAAGTCCTGATCGTGTTGGCCATCCTGGCGCTCCTCTTACCGCTGTCCAATCAATTTCGCGCCGCGCCGGTGAACAGCCTCACCCGGGCCAAGCCCGCCGATCCGCTGCGCGCCAAGGCCTATGCCATCCTCGGCGCCAAGTGCGCCGACTGCCACACCGCCGAGGGCGCCCTGCCCTTCTATGCCGCGCTGCCGATCGTCGGCAAGCTCATCAAGGGCGACATCCAGGACGGCTTGAAGGCGGTCAACTATCAGTCCACGCTGGCCGCGGCACCCGACCAACCCGCCGGCGAGGTGCTCCTCGCCAAGACCGAGCGGGAGATCACCTCCGGCGATATGCCGCCGTTGCCGTACCTCCTGTTGCATTGGCATGCGCGCCTGACCGCAGCGGAGCAGGCCACGCTCCGCGACTGGATCCACGCCGAACGCGCCAAGCACTATGCCACCGCCGGCGTCGCGCCCCAGTTCCAGAATGAACTCGTCCAGCCGCTGCCCGCGAAGCTTGATCTCGACGTCCGCAAAGTCGCGCTCGGCAACAAGCTGTTTCACGACAAGCGCCTGTCCAAGGACAACACGCTTTCCTGCGCCAGCTGCCACGACCTCGCCAAGGGCGGCACCGACCAGGCCCAGTACTCCACCGGTGTCGGCCAGAAGCTCGGCGGCATCAACAGCCCGACCGTCTTCAACTCCGCCTTCCAGTCCGTCATGTTCTGGGACGGCCGCGCCCCGACCCTCGAAGCCCAGGCCGATGGCCCCGTCAACAACCCCGACGAGATGGCCTCCAACTGGCAGGAAACCATTCCCAAGCTCCAGCAGGACGCCGAGCTGACCGCCGCCTTCAACGCCGTCTATCCGCAGGGCTACAGTAAGGAAACCATCACCGAGGCCATCGCCATGTTCGAGCGCAGCCTCCTGACCCCGGCGCGCTTCGACAACTACCTTCGCGGCCAGACCGACGCCATCACCGCCGCGGAGCGCCGCGGCTACGAACTCTTCAAGGAGCATGGCTGCGCCTGCTGCCACGTCGGCAAGGCCCTCGGTGGCCAGTCCTATGAGCCGCTCGGCCGCGCCGCCAACTACTTTGCCGACCGCGGCAAACCCACGCCCGCCGACGACGGCCGTTTCAGCGTCACCAAGAACGAAGCCGACCGCCACAAATTTAAGGTCCCCACCCTGCGCAACGTCGCTATCACCTTCCCCTACCTGCACGACGGCATGACCAGCGACCTCGCCCAAGTCGTGAAGCTGATGGCCAAGTATCAGAATGGCGACGACCTCGCCGCGGCCGACAACACCAGCATCGTCGCCTTCCTCCACACCCTGACGGGCACCTACGACGGCAAGCCGCTCGGGAAATAAAGGAGCGCGTCATGGATGATTTGAATATCCAGCTGTGTCCGGAAACTGGCATCTGCTCCATCATCAAGAAAAATGGGGCCAAAGTTGACCTGATGCCGGACGAGGTGCGCCAGTTGCGCTCGGCCCTGGGCAGTCCGGCTTCCGCGCGGAATGTCATCGCGGAAGCGGACGCCGACTTTGCCGCGTCCCTGGCGCCGGATGAACTCCAGCAACTGGCCAACCGCCTGAAGTAGCGCAGCCATAAGGCTTTTGTCGATGGCGCCCCCCAATCCCGACGAATTTAAGATTTCCGATTTATGATTTACGATTTGCGGTAACCCATTGGCTGCTGTAGCGGCGGCCTGTGGCCGCTGTCGGCGGTCGCAGACCGCCGCTACAGAAACAGTTTGTTCCGCTTTCCATTCTCACGCGCGATCGCTGTCGGCTCGCCCTCTTCTGCTTTCCCATCTGTGAAAAATCGTGAAATCAGTGGTCCCCCTTCCTCCGCTGCCGATGCGACGCCGTCACAGCCAGCGGCGGAGGCGGTTGGCGAGCCACTGCAGCAGCGCATCGAGCCACGGGCGCCGCCGCCAGTTGGCCAGGGTGATGCGCTTGGAGTAGCGGACGTCGTGCTCGAACATCGCATGCATCTGGGCGCCGAGCACCGGCGAGCGGATGGCGACCGACAGTTCGCAATTGCTCTCGAAACTCCGGTAGTCGAGGTTCGCCGAGCCGATGATCGAAAGCCCGGCGTCGAGGCAGATCGTCTTGGCATGCAACATCGGCCCGCGCCGCTCATAGATTTCCACGCCGGCCTCCAACAGCTGCGTATAAAACGAACGTGCGGCAATCCGCAGCAGCGGCACATCGCTGACGCCCGGCAGGATCAGCCGCACCGTGACGCCGCGCTTGGCGGCGGCGCAGAGCGCATCGATGATCGCATCGGTCGGCGCAAAGTAGGCCATCGTGACCCACAGGCTTCGTTGCGCGGCGGCAATCAGCTGCTGGGTGATGGGCGTGATCCGCGAGTGCTGCGTCGGCGCGGAGGCCAGCACGCCGAAGTCGCCGTCCGCGGGCAGCGGCACGACGTATTCCACCGCCGCGAGCTCGCCGCCGCGGTTGGCATAGCGCCAGATGCGTGCGAACGCGGCGACGAGGAGCGCCACCTGCGGCGGTCCCTCCAGCGTCAGCCCGGTGTCGCGCCACGGCTTGCCGCGATAGCGCCGGCGCGGGCGGACGATCCACGGCCCGGCATATTCCACTCCCACGTTCAGCCCGCCGAGCAGGGCGAGGTTGTCATCCACCAGCACCAGCTTGCGGTGGTCGCGCTGCGTCACGCGCCAGCGGCCGCGGTAGCGCCAGGGCACCAGCAGCGGGTGGAACGCACACAGCCGCGCGCCGCTGGCGCGCAGTTGTTCGAAGATCGCCGGATCGGTGTCGTGGCAGCCGAATGCATCGTAGAGGACGAAGACCCGCAGTCCGTCCCGGGCCTTGCGGCAGAGCAGTGCGACGAACTCCCGCCCGGCCTCGTCGCTGCTGAAGATGTACATCTCGACACAGACGCGCCGTTGCGCGGCCGCAATGGCGTCATAGGCGGCGCGCAGGGCCTGGCCATCCTTGAGCAACTGGAGGCGCGTGCCGTCGAGCAGCGTGACGGACTCGGGGGTGATCCAATCCTCGAAGGTGCCGGCGATGCCGGCGCCGTCCATCCCCGCCGCCGCATGGTGGCCATGCTCCCGCTTCCACCATGGACGCCAACGCCGCTGCGAAAGCTGCCGCAACAGCTTCTTCGACGCAGCCGCTGCCGCGTGCCGCGCTTTTTTCAGGCGTGAAAAACCCACACCGGACTCTAGACGACCGCGCGCCTCTTTCCAAGGTTGGGAAACGAAAATATGGATTGGCGTTTTTTCCAAGGCTTGTAAAAAACGACCGATAATCTTCCAAGGTTTGGAAAAGTCCAGGCTGCGCGGCAAGGCGCTCAGCGTGCCGGAGCCGGCGACGCAGGCAGTTCCTCGATGACGAGGTTACGATAGTGGACTTTCGTGAACGCGCCGCCGTGGATCTGCAGAGCGAATTTGCCGTGCCGCGGCAGGCTCGCATCGGTCTCTGTGTAATCGGCCGTCTGTACGTTGTTGACCCAAAGCTGGATGTGCGCGCCCTCCGCGCGAATCCGGTAGTCGTTCCAAGCCCCCGGTTTCAAGGCCCACTGCCGCGTCGCCGCGTCCGCCGCCACCAGGTTCCGCTTGCGCCGGCTCTCGTCGTACAAATTGCCGTCCTTGTCCGCACCGAGATCGGCCTGATAGCCCGCCACCTCGAAGTGCCCCGGCACGCGCTGCGACCAGAACTGGACGCCGCCGTTCACGAAGCCATTGGTGCCTTCGACCTTGTATTGCAGTTTCAAATCGAAGTTTCCGAAGTCCCTCGTTGTCGCCAGAAAATCATTGTGCGGCTGCTTGCGCTCCAGCGTGCCGGCCACGAGCGCGCCCTGCTCCACGCGCCACGTATTCGTGTTGCCTTCCCAGCCGGCGAGCGACCGGCCGTCGAACAGCGGTTGCTCCGCCGCCGACACGCCCTGTGAGGCGAACTGACCGAACAACAGCAGACCCAAGAGCGAAACACATGTTTTCATGGCGAAAAGATGACGGAGTGCACCTGGAAAGACAAGCGCGGCCATGCCGCTTGCTGATAGACCGACAACACGTTATTCATGCGGCTTGGGCGTCACGTCGGCGGCGAGAGGGGCGAGCATCCGGCTGTCGGGCAGCGTGAACGGCTGCGCGCCGAAGTTGACCGTGACGGTGGTGCCGTCGGCGAAGTGCGTCTGCTGCACCTGGCGGTCGGGGCTCAGGAAGCGGTGGTCGGTCATTTCCGAGTAGAACGTGGCGCGGGCGACCGGGCAGGTGGCGCGGTAGCTCTGCACGAAGCGCGCGCGGTCGCGCGCCCACTCTTTGCGGTTGAACATGAACATCGGCGGCGTGCCATAAAGCACGTTGAACAGATCGCGCTTGTCCCAGAGCGTGGGCAGCTTGTTGTTGTAGTCGCCCCAGTACCATTGTGCGACGACGCAGTCGTGATAGACCAGCTCCCACAGCGGCAGCCGGTAGTCCGCGCCGAGTTGGAACTTGGCGACGCGCTCGGGAACCTCTTCGAGCTTGTCCATCATATTGCGGCCGGAGTCCGGCACGCGGTAGGGGCCGAGACTCAGCATGCCTTCGAAATAATGGACGTAGGGCACGGCCGCGTCGTGGCCGGTCTCGGAGCCGCAGATCTGGCGGAGCTCGCGCGAGATGACCCCGAGCAGCTCCATCTTGGCCTCGCGGCTCTCGCGGCGCGCCATCGGGTGCGCCGCGGCATAGCACTCGCGCCAAGGCGAGGCGGTGGTCGTGTCGATGAAGCGGCTGTGGTAAGGGCGCGTCTTGAGTTCCTCGGCGATGCGCGTGCGGGCGATGGCGGGCGCGAGTTTGTCGCAGAGCACCCCGCACGGGATGCGCGTGCCGTCCTTGGCTTTCACTTCCCAGCCGCGCTCCCAGTCGCCGTTGGCGCGCAGGATCATCCCGGTGGGCCAGGCGCTGGAGGTCCAGTCGCCGTGGAGATGCGCGAGGAGCGGGAACTTCGCCGGATCCATCGCGTCCTGAAAGATGTCGTAGCGGCTGGTCAGGACGCCCGGCATCTGGTTCATCGCCGCAATCTGCGCGCCGCTGCCGGCGGCGCTCCAGAGGATGCGGTGGATGCCGTTGGACTGCATGGCGCGGATGGTCGGCAACTGGTCGCGGTCCATGAACCACACGTTCACCGCGCCGGCGAGCAGGTCCACATCCGGATTTTCCGCGCGCTTTTGCGTGAAGGTCTTGAGCCGCCCCTGCGCCGCGACATAGGTGCGATAGCGCTTGCACATGGCCACGTGCCCGCCCTGCGGGAGGAAGACATAGCGCAACTTCCGCGCATAGCCGAACTGGCCCTTCTCGGCCACCCAGACCGGCTGTGCCGCGAGCAGTTTTTCCGCATTGCGTTTGATTTGAAGCTGCGCATCGTCAGCGGTCTCGACCAGCGTCATCACGCCTGCTCCACCATCGGTCGCGCCGTAGAACGCCATGCAGAGGCCATGCCCGCCGTAGCAGATGTACCGCATCTCGCCGAGCGCCGGGTCCTCGACCGGGTAGGCGATGCCCTCGTTGACCGGCACAATCAGGCGCGTGCCGCGCTCCGGCGCGAAGGCCGGCGGAAAGTTCAGCGGCGCGCGCATCGCGCCCGCGGCCGACAACTCCACCACCAACTCTGCCACGCGCGGCTCCAGCGTGGCGCTCAGCCGCACCACCAGGTCGTTGCCGGCATCGAACAGGTCGGCCGTGATAGTCCTGGCGGTCGCGCTGGCCGCCAGCACGGGCAGGCGGACGCCGGGGAGCGGCTGTTGCCGCCAGATCTTGCCCGTCTGCAGCTCGCGGATGGTGAAGGCCCCCTGCGCCGGGTCGAAAGCAGCTTCAAGCAGATCGTTGCGGATGACGCATGGCTGTTGTGGCGCAACGTCCTTGGGTTGCAGGCGGCGGACGCGGTAGTCCTCCAGCCAGACCGTCGCCGCATCGTGGCCGATCAAGCGCGGAACATAGGAGGTGACACCTGCGGGCACCAGCAAGCGGCCGCGCAGGTGCTGCCACGTGCCGGCGCCGGTGGACACATCCTCGCCGGCGCTCCAATCCACCACCGCGCCCGCCGCCGTGCGGAGCATAAAACAGACCGTGGCATGGCCCTTGCCCTGCACGCGCACCCACGCGGAGGCTTCCAGCAAGTCGCCGGCCTGTGCCGGCAGCCGGGTCTCGGGGGTCAGCGACCAGTCGTTGTTGCCCGTGTGCTCGATGCGCAGCGAGGCGGCCGCGGCGTGCCGCACGTCCGCGTCCGGGCGGACCCGGGCGGCGTTCGCGTCGCGCGACCACACTTGCGACCACGTCAGGTTGGTCGCAAACGTTTCGCGGAAACAATCCTCCAGGGTCGCACCCCACCCCGGGATCCCCGCCAGCAGCAACGGCAGCAACAGCCTTCGCATCATATTCATAAGCGCCTCATCGGGCCCGGATGATAAACGTTTCACTGCCTGAAGGAATGCAGAAATACAGCGGCTACGGAAAACAGCGCCGCGGGACCAAGACGGGCGGGACGGCAGACTGGTCCGCACCCGCCCAGGATCGGTCCTGCGGGCGCAAGACTGAGGTCAACGGCGCAGCCACCATTGGGACGAGGCGCAGATCAAGGTGATGCCGACCACCAGCGAGGTGATGAAGATGCTGAGGCAGAAGTGCGTCCACCATTGCAGATTGGCCTCGCGAAAGAGGTAGATGGCGCCGCTGATCATGCCACCGATCAGGAGTAAAAAAAATGCCGCCAACCACAACCCGCTTGGCGCTGGATTACCTGGTGTCATATGCGGTTCATCTTAGGGCCGATCGCCGGAAAGTAAAGTTCAGATTCCGCAGGGGATACGGCAGGGGCCAACGCATCTTAATTCTATCGCTTGGCCCGCCGGGGCGCTGAGGCGGAGGGGCGGCTGGCGGCGGAGCGTGTGCGCTGAACGATGAGGTCGGCATACTGCTGGGGTAGCGCGAGGAAACGCTGATACCCGCAAGCGCCGGTCGCACTGGCCTATGCCGAAACCGTGGAGAAGAACCACGGCCGGATCGAAACCCGAAGTTACCGGCAAGGCGAGCGCTTGGCCTGGTTCGCTGACCGCGCACCGTGGGCGGGCTTGCGCAGCGTGGGCGTGGTTGAAGCCGTGCGCGAACTCAAGGGCCAAGTCCAGACCGAGCTTCGTTGCTACCTCAGCCGTCCCGCGCTCGACGCGCCGCGCTTCGCCCGCGCCGTCCGCGCCCACTGGGGCGTCGAGAAGCAACTGCACTGGGTGCGCGACGTGCCGTTCGGCGAAGATCAGGGCCGCGCCCGCAGCGGTCACGCCGCCGAGAACCTCGCCACCCTGCGCCGCTTAGCCCTCAACCTGCTCAAGCGCGACACGACCAAACAACGCGGTATCGTGGTAAACAGAAGAACGCCGGCTGGAACCAGTGGTATCTCCTCCAACTGCCGGGGCTTTAGATGCGTTTGCCCTGAGACCCCTCGCCACCCGTGAATTTACTCACGCGGAACGATCTTTGCCGGACTGCGTGCCACGGCCCCTTGGCGGGAAGGGTCAGAAGGTACCGCTGTCGGCGCGGGCGGTGAAGTCGTTGGACTCCCCCTGCATGATGGTCCAATCGAGCTGCGTCACATGGCCGTCGAAGGTGGCGTAGCGTGCGGAGCCATTGTGCCGCAACGCCGGCTGGGAAGGCGGATAGGCAGCGGCGAAATCCCACTGTCCTTTGGAACTCGGGCGCCAGAAGGTGTATCCGGGACGCAAATAGCGGCCGCTGCCGGGCTCGCTTTTCGACATCGGCGCCCCCCCATCGCCCACCATCCAGATGCTGTCCGGACGTGCGATGCGCGACAACTTCAGGGGGCGCTGGGCGACATTGTTGTTTCCGCTCAGCGTGTTTTGTTGCCGGAAAATGTTGCAGCAGACGGCATAGCAGGGGCAATTGGCCGGGTTGCCGTTGGCGTCCTTGCCCATGATCTCCGCATAGGACGCGGCTGGGCAGCGCCACACGCCCCTGAGCCACGGGCTGGCGTTGTCGGCCCTGGGTATGTATTTGAAATAGTCCAGCTTTTGCACCCAGTTGGTGCCGGAGAACTGTGAATTGGTTTGCGTGCCCATCGAGTCGAACTGGCCCCGATAGGTGCCTTCGTTGTACCAGGGCAGGTATTGGTAGTCGTTGTCAAAGGCAATCATGGCCAGGGCGATCTGGCGCGCATTGCTGCCGCAGCCGGCGGCCTTGCCGGAGCTCAGGCTGCGCGTCACGCCCGGCAGGACCAAGCCGCCGAGCACGGCGATGATGGTGATCACGACGAGCAATTCAATCAGCGTGAACGCTGCGGGACGACGCTGTCCTGAACCACTGCCTTGTTTTCCCGGACTCTGCATAAGAGCACCTGCATGGTAGTTACGTGACAGGGCTAGATACATCGTGACCGACCATCCGTCAAGTCGCAAGCAACCCTGCCGGCGCCTGCGGGTTTGCACAGGAATCTTCTCGCGCCGAGGGGTGGGCTTGCGCTACAAGAGGGCGCTTTGCGCGCGCCGAAAAAACCGGGCGTACCGCCGGGCCGTGTGTGCTGAGCGCAACGATCTAAGGAAAATACGCATGAAGATAGTCGAAGCGGCGGCCCCCGCCGGACCCACGGACGTGGAACAAGCCCAGGTGCTCGTCAAGGCCTACCAGAAAGTTACCGCGGAACTCGGCAACATCATCGTCGGCCAGCAGGAGGTGATCGAGCAGTTGCTGATCGCGATCCTCGCGCGCGGCCACTGCCTGCTGGAGGGTGTGCCGGGCCTCGCCAAGACGCTCATGGTGCGCGGGCTGTCGCAGGTGATGGAGCTTTCGTTCCGCCGCGTCCAGTTCACGCCCGACCTGATGCCGGCCGACATCATGGGCACGGAGGTCATCAACGAGGACCCCGTCACCGGCCGCCGCACCATGAACTTCCTGCCCGGTCCGCTGTTCGCGCAGATGATCCTCGCCGACGAGATCAACCGCACGCCGCCGAAGACGCAGTCGGCGCTGCTCGAGGCGATGCAGGAGCATTCGGTGACCATCGGCGGCAAGACCTACCCGCTGCCGGAGCCGTTCTTTGTGCTGGCGACGCAGAATCCGATCGAGCAGGAAGGCACCTACCCGCTGCCCGAGGCGCAGCGTGATCGCTTTCTCTTCCACGTCAAGGTGGCCTATCCGCAGCGCGAGCAGGAGCGCGAGATCGTGACGCGTACGACCAGCGCGTTCGAGGCCAGCGCGCAGCCGGTCATCACCGGGCCGGAGATCATCGCGTGCCAGAAGCTCGTGCGCAAGGTGCCGGTGCCGGACCACGTGATGGATTTCGTGCTCGACCTCGTCCGCTGCACGCGGCCGCACGAGGCCGATGCGCTCGGCTTCGTCAAGGAACTGGTCGAGTGGGGCGCCGGGCCGCGCGCGAGCCAGTTCCTGGTGCTCGCCGGCAAGGTGCGGGCCATGTTGCAGAGCCGTTTCCACGTCACGCTCGACGACATCGAGGCCGTCGCGCTGCCGATCCTGCGGCACCGCATCATCCCGACGTTCAACGCCGAGGCCGAGGGCGTCAATGCCGATGCCATCGTCCAGCGCATCCTCAAGGCCGTCCCGCGCGGCACGCCCGCCAAAGTCCTCTGAGGCACCGCATGGCCGATGTGGCAGAACTGCTGACTCCCGCCGATCTGCGGAAGATTGCGAACCTCCAGGTGCTCGCCCGGTATGTCGTCGAGGGCTTCTGCTCCGGGCTGCATTCCTCGCCACACAAGGGCTTCAGCGTCGAGTTCCGCGAGCACCGCCAGTATGTGCAGGGCGACGAGATCCGGCGGCTCGACTGGAAGGTGTTCGGCAAGACCGACCGCCTCTACATCCGCGAGTACGAGGAGGAGACCAACCTGCGCGCGACGCTGCTCGTGGATGCGAGCGGTTCGATGAACTACGCCGGCACGGGGGGCATCAGCAAATTCAGCTACGCGACGCGCCTCGCCGCCTGCCTCGCCTACCTGATGCTGCGCTAGCAGGACAGCGTCGGGCTAATGACGTTCGACCAGCAGATGCGCCAGTACATCCCGCCGCGCTCGCGCCCGAGCCACCTGCACGTGCTGCTCGATGCGCTGCAGGCGACCGCGCCCGGCGGCGAGACCGAGCTGGGCAAGGTCTTCCACCAGCTCGTCCCGAAGATCCACCGGCGCGGCCTGCTCATCATCTTCTCCGACTGCTTCGGATCGGTGCCGGAGCTGCTCTCCGCGCTGGCGCATTTCCGGCACGCGCACCACGAGATCATCATCTTCCAGATCTGGGATCCGGACGAGCTCGAGTTCCCCTTCCAGCAGTGGACGCGCTTCGAGTCGCTGGAAAGCGCTGCGGAGCAACGATTGCTGGACCCGGTGCAGTTGCGCTCGGTCTATCTGGAAAATATCGCCCGGTTCCGCCAGGAGCTTAAGGACGGCTGCCACCGCCACCGCATCGACCTGGTGCCGCTTACCACCGCGCAACCCTATGCCGAGGCCCTGGCCTATTATCTTGCGCGCCGGACGAAATCGGTATGACTTTTCTCAATGTCATCCTCTTGTTCGGCATCGCCGCGGCCGGCATCCCGCTGCTCATCCACCTGCTGCACCGCAGCCGGTTCCGCGTGGTCAAATGGGGGGCGATGCAGTTCCTGGAGGTGCGCCAGCGCACGCAGCGGCGGCGGATCCGCATCGAGCAGCTGCTCCTGCTCCTCGTGCGCTGCCTGATCCCCGCCCTGCTCGCCTTGGTCATGGCGCGGCCGGTGCTGACCGGCCTGCGCGCGCTGCTCGGCGCCGCGAAGACCTCGACGGTCGTGCTGCTCGACAACAGCTACTCGATGGATGTCGGCACCAAAAATAACAACACCTTCACGGTCGCCCGCGACGCCGCCGGCCAGCTCATCCGCCACCTGGGCCGCGGCTCGGAAGTCGCCGTCGTGCTGATGGGCGGCGTGCCCGCGCCGCTGCTGGCCGAGCCGACCTTCAACACCGACCGCGCCGCGCGCGAGCTCGCCCTGCTGCAGGCCGGCTACGGTTCCGCCAGCCTGCCTGCCGCGCTCGACCTCGGCCTCGGCCTCCTCGGCAAGATGCACGAGGCGCAGCGCGAACTGGTCATCATCAGCGACTTCCAGAAGGTCAGCTGGGCGCCCGTCGAGGACGCCGAACGCGCGCGGTTCGCGGGCCTGCTGAAAAAGCTGCCGGTCACGCCGGGCGTCACGTTCCTGCACATCGGCCGCGAGGACCGCAACAACATCAGCGTCCAGTCGCTGGATTTTTCGCGGATGCTGCTCGGCGTCGGCCAGAAATTCCAGCTGCGCGCCAATTTGAAGAACCACGGCGATGCCGCCTATGCCGACCTGCGCGTCTACTTCCGCGTGGATGGCACCGAGCGCGCCGCCGCGCAGGTCGCCCTGGGCCCCAACGAGTCGGGCCAGGTCCTGTTCACCTATGCCTTCGAGACCGCCGGCTCGCACGTCATCGCCATCAGCGCCGACGCGCCCGATGCGCTCAAGAGCGACAACACGCTGCTCGCCAGCGTGCCCGTGGTCGAGAAGCTGCCGGTGCTGCTCGTCAACGGCCGGCCCAGCCGCGAGCCGCTCGCGGGCGAGACCGCTTTCCTGGAGCTCGCGCTGCGTCCGTTCCAGAACGCGCAGGGCCAGCTCGCCGACCTGATCGAGACGCGCGTGATCGAGCCGCCGCAGCTCGACGAGCGCGCGCTCAAGGACGTGCGCGTGGCCGTGCTGGCCAACGTGGCGCGGCTGGAGGACCACCAGGTCCGCGCGCTGGAGGCGTTCGTCCGCGCCGGGGGCGGCCTGCTGCTGTTCCCCGGCAGCCGCGTGGACACCGCGTGGTGGAACCGCGCGCTGGCCGCCGAGGGGCGCGGGCTGCTCCCCTACCCGCTCGCGGCGCTTGAGGGCGGCCTCGAGGACACCGCGGCACACAGCACGATCCTGATGCAGCACTTCGAGCATCCCGCGCTGCAGCTCTTCAACGATGCGCGCAACGGCGACCTGTCCACCGCCAACATCCGGCTCTGGTACACGCTGGCCACCGCCGGTTCCCAAGGCCTGGAAAAACCGGGGGCCGCCGTTTCCAATGCCTGGAAAAGCGCCGCGGGGACCAACAGCGCGCCGCCGTTCGTCCTCGCCCGCCTGAGCAGCGGCGCGGCCTTTCTCGTCGAAAAAGCCTACGGCGCCGGCAGCGTGATCTGCTGCACCGTCCCCTGCTCCGCCGAGTGGTCGAACCTGCCGCTGCGCCCGTTCTACCTGCCGCTGCTGCAGCAGCTCGTCACCTACCTCGCCGCCAAGTTCGAGCCGCCGCGCAATGTGGAGATCGGCCGGCCGCTCCTCGCCGTGCTGCCCGCCGCCCTCGGCGGCAAGCAGGTCGTGCTGTCGGATCCGCAGGGCCAGAAGCACAAGCTCGACGTGCTCGCCGAGGGCGGCCGCGCGCTGGCGCATTTCGACGGCACGCGCAAGCCCGGCCTCTATATTCTGGAAACTCCGGACCGGCTCCCGGTCCACTTCGTCGTCAACGCCGCGGGCGCCGAGTCCGACCTCGCGCAGCTGCCGGCCGACGAGCTCGCCGCCGCCGCCAAGCCGTTCGAGGCGACGCTTGTGAACTCGTGGGATGAATACCGCCAGCTCGAACAACGCCGCCGCTACGGCCGCGACGTCTGGCGCCCGTTCCTGTGGATGCTGCTCGGCCTGCTCTTCGTCGAACTCTGGCTGGAGCAGCGCGTCGGAAGGATCAAGCGATGAACGACGCCCCCCTCCTTTTCCCGCCCGCGCTGCCGGCGCCGCCGCCCGTGGAGGTCAAGCCGCGCGTCTGGCCGGTGTTCGTGGCGTTCGCCGTGCTGCTGGCGGCGGAACTCGCCGTCGCCGCCGTGGTGCTCGTGCTCGTGACGCTGGCCCGGTACGGTCTTGCCGGCTTGCCGGGTAAAATTTCCATGGTGGCCGAATCGGCGCCGGGCCTGCTCGGCAGCTTCGTGTGTACGATGTTGCTGGTGGCGGGCGTGGCGCTGGCCGGCGCGTGGCTCTCGCCGCTGTGCTGGCGTGACCGGCTGCGCCTGCGCCGGGTGCCCTTGCGTCTCCCGGTCCTGCTCGCCGGCACGCTCGGCGCCATCAGCGTCGGCATGGTGTTCTCGGCGCTGATGGAACTGCACTGGCTGCCGCGCTCCCATGCGCTTGATGTACTCGACCGCCTGCTGCAAAGCCTGTCGCCGCCCATGGCCGTGCTCGCCGTGTTGCTGCTCGGCCTGTTGCCCGGCCTCATGGAGGAGCTGTTCTTTCGCGGCTATGTGCAGACGCGCCTTGTCGCGCGCTGGGGCGCGGTGTGGGGCATCTTCTGGACCGCGCTGATGTTTGGCATCTCGCACCTGGACCTGATGCAGGGCGCTTTCGCCGTCGTCGTCGGCTGCCTCCTCGGCTTCATCACGGTCCGCACCGGCAGCATCGTGCCGGCGATGCTCTGCCACGCGGGCAACAACACCTTGTCCGGTGTGCTCGCCGTGACCGTCGGCGATATCCACGCGCCCTCGGCGAATTACGTCATGTTGCTGGCGGGCCTCGTCCTGTTGCCGCTCGCCATCTGGTATTTGCGCGCGCGCCTGCCGGCCGCCCCCGGAAAGCAATGCGCATGAACCAGAGCACCACCAACTTGGTTTTTCTCGGCGAATGGGGCCTCGTGGCGGCGCTGCTCCTCGCGCTCGCCCTGGCGGCGGCGGCCTGGTTCTACTACCGCCGCGAGGTCCGCGCGCGCAGCGATGCGATGCGCTGGCTGCTGCCCGGGCTGCGCTCCGCCGCGGTCTTCCTGCTCGTCCTGATGCTGGCCGGTCCGGTGCTGCATCACCGCCGCACGCTCGGCGAACTCGCCCGCATCCTGGTCTTCGTCGATGCCTCTAGGAGCATGGGCGTGACCGATGACTTCATGGAGCTGCCGCGCAAGCTCGACCTGGCCCGCGCCTATGGCTGGCTCGCCGCCGGCGAGGCGCCGACCAACCGGCCGCCGGCCGAGCTCCTGAGCAACGCGACCGTGCGCGTGGCGGTGGACCGCTTCGACGGCCACACGCGCTGGCAGCGGGCGGAAAGCCTGCTGCTCGACCAGAAGGACGGGCTGTTGACGCGCCTGGTCAACAGGCACAACGTCGAGCTGTGGTCGCTGCACGAGGGCGCGGCGCAGCGGCTCTGGCTGGCGGAACAGTCCGTGCCGCTCCCGACTTCTTTGCCCGGCAAGCCGGAGGCGCAGGGCACCGATCTCGGCACCGCGCTCGGCGCGCGCCTGGGACAGAAGCAGGACACGCGCTGCGCGGTGGTGCTTGTCAGCGACGGCCAGCACAACAGCGGCGGTTCGCCGCTCGAGGTCGCCAAGATCGCCGGCGGCCGTAACATCCCGTTTTTCACCGTGGGCGTCGGCGCGACGGAACGGCCCGGCGACCTCGCCGTGCTCGGCGTGACCGGGCCTGACGCGGTCTTCTTTGAGGACCGGGTCAAGGGCGAGATCCTGCTGAAGGACGACATGCCGGCCGGCCAGCCTTTCACCGTGCGCATCGAGGAGGGCGGCAAGACGCTCTGGGAAAAGACGCTCATCACCGAGCGCAACCACCGGCGCACGGTCGAATATGATTTCCCGGTCAAGGACCTTGTCGAGGCCCGCAAGACCGACGTCCAGGGCTTTGAGCACACCAACCTGCCGCTGACGATGCGCGTGGTCGTGCCGGCGCTTGAGGGCGAGAAGGACAAGGCCAACAACGAGACGGCGCTGCGCACGCGCGCCGTCACGCAGCGCCGCAAGCTGCTGCTGCTCGAGGGTCGCCCGCGCTGGGAAAGCCGCTACCTGCGCAACACCTTCGAGCGCGACCCGCAGTGGGAGGTCAACACGCTCATCGCCGGCACCGAGGTCAACGACCTCTGGCAGCGCGGCACCGGGCCGGGCAAGTTCCCGTCCGACCGCGAGGCGCTGTTCGCCTACGACCTGATCGTCTTCGGCGAGGTGCCGCAGCACCTGCTCAACGACCACGACCTCGAGCTGCTGAAGGAATTCGTCGGCACGCGCGGCGGCGGCCTGATCTTCGTGGACGGCCAGCGCGAGCTCCTGCGCGGCTATGCGAAGACGGCGCTCGGCCCGCTGTTCCCGGTCGAGTGGCCCGGCGCGCCGGCCAAGGCGCAGCCCACGGCGCTGCAGCTGACCGAGCGCGGCGCGGCCTGCGCGCCG
>CAIWHP010000252.1 GCA_903912445.1 uncultured Lentisphaerota bacterium | reverse complement strand
GGCCGTTTCCGGATTTCCGGGAACGGCCTGTTTGCTTTTTCGGGCGGCTACAAACAGCACAGGCCCGGCCATGGCCGGGCCTGTGCTGTTTGTAGCCGCCCGAAAAAGCAAACAGGCCGTTCCCGGAAATCCGGAAACGGCCTGTTTTCACCGACAACCCAGACGGGCGTACGGCAGCCTGCGCCTTAGCGTTGGGCAGCCAGTTTCAGCCCACCTTTGCCGCCGGGCCTGCCCCGGGCTTGCGACCGCGCCGATATTGCCAGAGGAGATAGAGGAACCGCGGGTTGCCGACCAGATAGCGCCGCCAAAGCCGGCGCGGTTCCGCGCACAGCCGGAAAAACCATTCCAGCCCGGAGCGCATCATCCAGCGTGGCGCTTGCGCGACCGTTCCACCAAAGACATTGAAAGCTCCGCCCACGGCCGCCATGACCGGCACATCCACCAACCCTTTGAATTCATCCACCCAGCTGTCCTGCCGGGGGGTGCCCAGCCCGCACCAGACGATGTGCGGACGGAGCCGGGCGATTTCCTCCGCCAGCGCCGCCTTTTCCGCGCCCGTCAGGTCGCGGAAAACCGAAGCCCGGCCGCCTGCGATTTCGATGCCGGGGAATTTTTCGGTAATATTGGCCGTCATGCGGGTCAACGTTTCCTGCGTATTGCCGTAGAAGTAGTGCCGGAGACCGCACGTCCTGCCCAGCGAGAGCACGGCATGCATGACGTCCGGCCCATAGACGCGGGTCACCCGGTGGCCCGACATTCTGCCCAAGATGACCAGGGGGATGCCATCGGGCAGGGTCAGGCTGGCGGAGTTGAGCACCGCCGCCAGCCGCGGGTCGTCGTGGCTCTTCAGCAGCGTGTCCACGGTGCAAAAATGCACATCGCGCCGTTTTTCGTGAACGGCCCAATGCAGGATGAGGCGCACCGCTTCCCGGAAAGTCAGCGCCACAATCCGACAATCCAGCACCGGATATCGGTTCAACTTTTCTGGCACATGCATGAGCAAAACCTGATTAGACGGTTGAGCTTCCTGCCAAGAATCTTCGCAACGCAACGGCGGTCATGAAGGAATGGCAAGCAGCGGCTTTAAGGCTCCGGTTGCTCGCAGGCGGGCGCCGCCGGCTTGGACCACACCACGCGGTTGACGTAATCACAATAACTCAACACGATCTTCGCCACCTTCCAGGACACGCCCGGCACATCGTAATCGGCCGGCAACCGCGCCGGACCGAAACGTTTGAACTGGAAGCGCGTCAGCTCGATCGCTTGCAGGATCCGCTCGCTCGCCAGTCCGCTCATCACCACCACCCCCTCATCCATCCCCTCGGGCCGTTCGTGGGCCTCGCGGACGGTGACGGCGGGGAAACCCAGGATGGCCGACTCCTCGGTGATCGTGCCACTGTCGGAGATCGCGCAGAACGCATGCAGCTGCAGGGCGTTGTAGTCCAGAAAGCCGAGCGGCGGCATCGTGCGGACCAGCGCGTGCAGGACCGTGCCCGCCGCCTCCATCCGTTTGCGGGTCCGTGGATGCACGGAGAAGATGAGCGGATAGCCATAGCAACCGGCGATCGCGTTGAGCGCAACCGCCAGGCGCGCCAGGTGGTCCGCGTTGTCCACGTTTTCCTCGCGGTGGAGGCTGACGGTGAAGTAGCGCCCCCGCTCCACCCCCAGCCGCGTGTGGACATCCGAACCTGCAATGGCCTCACGATGGAAGTCGAGGACCTCCTTCATCGGCGACCCGGTCTTAATAACCTGGTCACCGCGCAACCCCTCCGCCAGCAGGTAGCGCCGGCTGTGTTCCGAGTAGGTCATGTTGATGTCGGCAATGTGGTCCACAATCCGGCGGTTGATCTCCTCCGGCACCCGCAGGTCGAAACACCGGTTCCCGGCCTCCATGTGGAAGACCGGTATTTTCCGCCGCTTGGCCGGGATGGCGGCCAGACAGCTGTTCGTGTCGCCGAGCACCAGCAGGGCCTCCGGCTGTTCCTGCGCCAACACCTCGTCGATGCGGGCGATGATCTGGCCGATCGTCTCCGCAACCGACTTGCCGGCGGCGCTCAGGAAGTGGTCGGGCTTGCGGAGCCCGAGTTCCCGGAAGAAGATCTCGCTCAGCTCATAGTCGTAGTTCTGGCCGGTGTGGACGATGACATGCTCGAACACCTCGTCGAATACCGCCATCGTCCGGGCCAGCCGGATAATCTCCGGCCGGGTACCCACTACCGTCATCACTTTTAGTCGTTTCATCGGGTCTCCAGTCAGGGGCTTGCGTTATACATGCGCGGCATAGGTATCCGGCCGCGACGGATCAAAGATTTCGCTGGACCAGAAGATCGTCAGCATATCCTGGGTGCCGGTGTTTTCGATGGCATGGGTCCAGCCGGCGGGGATGTCCACCACCTGGATGGGATGGTCGGAGACCTCGTAGGCGACCAGGTCTCCGCCCCCAACGGGGCGCATCCGGATCCGCCCGCAGCCTTGGATCACACAGAACTTCTCGACCTTGGTATCGTGGTAGTGGTTGCCCCGCACGATCCCCGGCTTCGTCTGCGACACGAAGATCTGCCCCGCATGCGGCGATTTCACCAGCTCGAACAGCCAGCCGCGCGGATCGGTCTTGAGGGTGACCGGCACGGCACGCTGGCCCGGTTCGAGATAGGACAGATAGGTGACGTAAAGGTAGCGCACGAACGGCCGGCCGAGGTCCGGCACCTCATTCCGCGCCCGGGTGTCGCGAAAGGAGCAGACAAGATCATGTAATTCGCCAACGCTGACGCGAAACGTCTCGTCCACCTGGCCCCAGGCAGTGCCCGCCGGTTCGGAGCCCAGGCAGAGGAGCAGGCAACGGATCACCTCATCGATGTAGACGAACGTAATCTCATGAGCCCGGTTGCTGACCTGCACCGGCAGGTCGTGGGCAATATTGTGGCAGAAGGTGGCCACCACCGTGTTGTAATTGGGCCGGCTCCACTTGCCGAACACGTTGGGGAACCGGAAGATCCGGACCGGTGCGCCGGTGTGGCGGCCGTACTCGCGGGCCACGTCCTCCGCCGCACGCTTGCTCCGTCCGTACGGATTGTCGGCCTCTGCCTGTGTGGAAGAGCTCAGCACCAGCGTGGCTTTCCGGCCGGACGCCTCCAGCGCCGCGCAGAGCGTTTGCGTCAGGCCCACGTTGCCGGATTGAAACTCGGCTTCCACCTGGGGCCGGTTCACCCCCGCCAGATGCACCACGCAGTCGGCGCGCGCCGCCAAGGCAGGCAGCTCATCCGCCGCGTTGGCGAGGTCAAACTCCAGCACCTGATATTCCCCCGTACGCGCGAGCGCCAGGCACACATGGCGGCCGATGAAGCCGGCCGCACCGGTGACCAGAACGGTTTTCATGCGCGCCTCACCCCAGCTCCTGCTGGATATAAGCCAACTGCAGCAGCATGGCTTTCAATTCCTCGTCCGTCAACCGGTGGGTATTGGCCGAGGTGTAGTCCTCTTCGCGGTTGACCTGCTGCTGGCCCTTCTCGAAAAAGAGCGCATAGTTCAAGTCCCGGGTATCCGCCCCGACCCGGAAGTAAGATCCCAGATCCTCGGCGCGCACCATCTCTTCGCGGTTCAGCAGGGTCTCGTGTTTCTTTTCGCCATGCCGGGTCCCGATGATGCGCACCTCGTTCTTGGCCCCGAACAGCTCCTGCAAGACACGCGCCAGCTGGCCGATGGTGGCCGCCGGCGCCTTTTGCACAAAGGTATCTCCGCCCACGCCGTGCTTGAAGGCGAACAGCACGAGCTCCACCGCATCGTCCAGCGACATCATAAAGCGCGTCATCTCCGGGTCGGTGAGGCTGAGCGGCTTGCCGGCCTTGAGCTGGCTGACAAACAGCGGGATGACCGACCCGCGCGAGGCCATGACGTTGCCGTAGCGCGTCACGCAAATCGTCGTCTCGCCCTTGCACAGGTTGCGCGATTTGGCGATGGCGGCCTTTTCCATCAGGGCCTTGGACATGCCCATGGCATTGATCGGACAGACCGCCTTGTCGGTGCTCAGCACGATCGCGTTCTTCACCCCATGGGCCACGGCCGCAGTGAGCGTGTTGTCCGTCCCCAGGACATTGGTCCGCACCGCTTCCATCGGATAAAATTCACAGGAAGGGACCTGCTTGAGGGCCGCGGCGCTGAACACATAGTCCACCCCCCGCATGGCGTCGTTAATACTGCTGAACTCCCGCACGTCGCCGATGTAGAACTTGACGCGGTCCGATTTCAACTCGTGCCGCATGTCGTCCTGCTTCTTTTCATCGCGGCTAAAAATACGGATCTCGCCAATGTCCGTTTTCAAGAAACGCCGCAGGGCGGCATTGCCAAAGGACCCGGTGCCCCCCGTGATCAGCAGCGTTTTATGAGCGAATTCTTTCATGAGCATTCTCCTTTTTCAAAGCGTCAAACCTGCCGTGAGGTGCGCAAACCGGTGGCCACGGGAGCCCCGCGCCGTCGCCAGCGTTGTCTGTCCCGTGCGCGCGCTCATGGCTTTCCTCCGGCGCTGCCGTGGGCCTGCCATGCCGAGCGCAACACCAGCCACGGCACGCGCCAAAGCTGCGTCCTAAGGCGCTGCCACGACAGCCGGCCCGTCCGCGGGCCGCCCAGCACACAGGCAGGCTCCACGGCCAGCAGCACGGGCGCCTGCAACCGGGCCCGGAACTCGGCCACCCAGCAGCAGGCCAGGGGCGACGCCCACACACACCAAACCACATCCGGGCGACTCGCGTTGATGCGCTCCGCCAGGTCAGTTTTCTCCGCTTCGGCTGAGGGCGGCTGCGGCGATGCGCTCATCCCCGCGATTTTCAGCCCCGGGCACCGTTCCCGCAACTGTTGCTTCAGCCCGGCCAGCACCTCAGCGGTGGGCCCTACAAAATAATGGGCCAGTCCGCGTTCCGCGCTCAACGCGCACAGTTCGCGCACCAGGTCCGCCCCGGCCACGCTGGGCGTTCCAGACCACCCCCACCGCTGCGCCAGCCACGCCAGGGGCGCGCTGTCCGCCAGCGCCAGGCCGGCCTCCTGCACGCTCTGCGCCAGGCGCGGCTCGCGGCTGCACTGCACCACCGTTTCCGCCGTGCAAAGCAGCGCGCAGTGGGGCTGCCGCCGGTCGAGCCAGTCGCGGAGCCTGGCGCGCAGGGCCGGCAACGTCAGCGCGGACAGGGACACCACCCCCGCCGGGTACCGCACCGCCCCCTCGCCATCCTTGGAGCAGGCGCGCGGGATTTCATGCAGATACAACGGATAGGCCCGCAGCCTCAGGAGTTGCAGCAAACAGTGCATGACGAAGGTGGGATTGTCCGGCAAATAGCGCTTCCACAAGCGCGGATCCTTGAACGCACGGTGCAGCCACTGCAGCCCGGCATATTTGATCCAGTCCGGCGCTTCTTTTTCAATCCCGGCATTGACGTCAAACCCATAGCCCACCGGACAGAGTATTTTGCAGTCCAGCTTGTCCTTGATGGCATCCATGAAAAACAGCTGCCGGGGCGTGCTGATGCCAATCCAGAAAATATCCGGCCGGACCCGGTTCACCTGTTCCACCAGGGCGGCCTCTTCCTGCGCGTTCAAGGGCCGGTAGGGCGGACAATAGGTGCCGACCACTTGCACCCCGGGGAACTGCGCCTGGATTTTTTGCTGGAGCAAATCGGCCACGCCCGGCGCGGAGCCATAGAAAAAATGCTTCCACCCCTTGTCCGCCGAATACGCGCAGACCTCCCGCAAGAGGTCCGGGCCATACACCCGGCCGATGCCGCGATAGCCAAACAGCCGCCCCAGCCAGACCAGCGGCATCCCGTCGGGCATGTTCAGGACGGACTCGTTCAAGATGCGCTGAAGGCGCTGCTCCCGCCATGCGGACATGATGCCGGCCACCCCCAGCGCGGACGTCATCACCCGGCGCCCGCCGTGGTCGATCACCTGCTTGAACCGCGCCAGGCAGTCCGCCATGTCCACCGCATCCACGCCGATGCCCAGGACATTGAACCGGTTGCTGGCATGCGGCCGCCGCTGCATGCGCGCGGCATACAGCATTTGCACCGCGGCGAGCGCCAACAGGCCCAGCACCAGCCCCAGCCCGCTGTCCAACACGCCGGTCAACGTGACTTCGCGGGTGGGCGAAAGACTCTGGAGCAGTTCCACCTGCAGACCAAACAGTCCGCCCGACAGCAGGATCAGCAAGAAACGCCATGCATATATTCGATAGGCGAAGGGATCCAGCGGAAACAGGAAGCAGAACCCCAGCGTAAGGCCCAGGCAGAGAAAGGCCACGCGCTTCCCTGCTTGATAGATATCGAACCGGGCAATATTTTTCGCATAATCCAGCAGCTGATCCTTCAGATCAAAATCCTTGAACAGATTCTTGCCCCACACCGCATTCCACGCAACATTCAGATCCCGCACGGCATGGTCCGAGGCGATCCGGGGATAGGCGCCCACCGTGTGCTTGGGCAACAGGGCGCCCAGCAGAATCAAGCCCACCACCACCACCACCGTGAAGCCCCCGATTTGCTTGAGCAGGTTCAGCTGGATGACGTACCCGACCGCCGTCAACAGCCACAGGAGAAAGACGCCGGCACGCAGCCACAAGGGCACCGTAAGGCCGGTCAGCCAACCCAACACCCAGAGCACCCCCAACAAGCCCACCCAGATCAAGGCGGGCACGAACCACGAGAGCGCCGTTATGGTTTTCTTAATATTCACCAGGCCATCCCGATCAAGTTTCTCGTCCAAGCGGTGCCGCCGCAGCC
This sequence comes from uncultured Lentisphaerota bacterium, assembly GCA_903912445.1. Taxonomy (GTDB): domain Bacteria; phylum Verrucomicrobiota; class Kiritimatiellia; order CAIQIC01; family CAIQIC01; genus DP16D-bin41. The sequence continues at coordinate 28,053 of CAIWHP010000252.1, read as the reverse complement.
GGTCCTGCGGCTGGAGCGTCCACCTGCCCGTATACATCCAAGGTTTGCCGGGCGGCGTTTTCCCAGGTGAACCGCAGGCTGTTCCGGCGACCCTTAGCCACCAAGTCCGCATACACCGCAGGGTTTTCGACCAGCCGGCGCATGGCGCCCGCCACCGCCGCAGGGTCGGCGGGTGCGACAAACAAGGCTGCGCCCTCCGCCACCTCATGCAGCACCGGCAAATCCGAGCAAATCACCGCCACGCCGGCGGCCTGCGCCTCGGTCACCGGCAGGCCAAACCCCTCATAGCACGTCAGGAACAGAATGCCCTGAAAGCCTGCATAGAGTTCGCTGCCTGTTTTCATCTTTTCGTAGGCGACAAAACACATATGGCGGGCGGCCGGACTGGCCGCCACCCGCTCGCGCAACCTGCGCTCGTAGTCATTGTCGTTGCCATAGCCGCGAAACGCAACCTGGATCCGCTGGAGCAACTCCGGATACTGGACCTGCAAAGCCTCCAGCGCCGCCACCGCGCTCAGCTGCCCCTTGTGGGCCATGAATTTGGCCGGATAAAGGAACCTGAAGGGCTGGGAAGCCGAAGGCGGCGGATAAACTTCGGACGGCAGCTGGCCGGATGTGGACGGCGGCACGCCGTGATGGATGACCACCAGGCGTCCTGCCGCGCCGGGGTAGCGGCGCAGGGCTTCCTTGCGGGTCTCGTCGGAGACTGCAATCAGCCGGGCGCTTTTCCGGAAACAGATGCCCGTGACAAACCGGAAATAGGCGTATTCCAGTTTTTCGTGCCAGCGGATTTTTTCCGGGGCGGTGTGCTCAAAAAGGAACTCATAATAGAAATCGTGGAGCGTGGTGATGCGCCGCGCCGGGCACCATAACGGCGTTTCCGTGGCCAGCTTGTGCAGGACATCCACCCGGCGGAAGAGACACAACAACGGCAAGACCACCTGCACCCACAGCAGGCGCGCGAGGATCCCTTTGCGCGGCCAAGCCACGCCCACGAACTTGAGCCGGCGGAATTGCGCCTGGAGCTTGTCCCGCTGTGGCCGCCGGGCCAGCACCAGGATTTCCACGCCGGGCGTGGCCTGCCGGTCCAGCTCCCGCAGCAGGTTTTCGGTGTAGGTCCAGATGCCGCTGCCCGTGCCGCCGTGCCCCGCTTCCATGGGCACAATATCGAGCGCCACCCTCACATCCACACCGGTCCCGGCCAGCGGCCTGTGCAGCGGGCCTGCCTGGCGCTGCGCTGCGTGGTGTCGTCGCCTTGATAGAGGGCGCAGTCCAGCAGCACGCCCCGGCCCGGCCACCAGCCGTGCGCGGCGTCTTCCAACCGGCGGCAGGCTTTGAGCGCGAACGCCAGGCGCCGGGTCCAGCCCGGCCAGCGCTTTTTCAGCTCCGCATGTTCCCGGCGCGCCGCCGGCACGCCGGCGCTGAGCTGCTCGGGGTGCAGGCTATAGGCGCCCAGAAAACCCGGGACGGGTTGCGCGCGGGCGCCAGCCTGCAGGGCGCGGCCGATGAAAGCTTCGTCGCCGACGATGCGCAGGCCGGCATCGAAGCCGCCCAGCCGGTCCCACAGCCGGCGTCGGAAAAAGAGCGCGCACGAGAGCGTGTAGAGGTGCGCCGCCGCCACATAGGAGAAGCGCAGGCGCGCCGTGCGATGCCAGGCCAGCGGGCGGCACGCCTCATCAACCACCACGGCGCCGCCGAAAAAAATGTCCGCTTCCGGATGCTCTGCCGCCGTCCGGACGACACGCTCCAAGGCCCCGGGCAGATACTGTTCATCGTCGTTGAGCCAGCCGAGCATTTCGCCCGTAGCCCGGCTGAACCCACGGTTCAGCGCATCGTACAAGCCGGAGTCGCTTTCGGTGAACCAGCTCCGGCGATAGGCCGGCCCGGCCGCAGGCGCCGGGGCGGCTGGCTCGTCGGGACCAGCCATGAGCGCGGCGCGCTTCTCTTGCACGATGTGTTCCACGTCCACCCCGCGCTGATCCGCCACGGAGGCCAGGCAGCGCAGGAGGCGCGGCGAACGTTGGTGCGCCGGTGTGACGACGGAGATTTTCATGTAACAGCCCGACATCTGCCGCAGGCCCCCACCGTTCAACCCAGGATGATCAAGACTTGCAACAGCAAGCCCCCCCGGGCGGCGGTGCGCGTTGAAAAATACTGGTTGGCTTGGCGGACGCTGCCATCGCGCAACTGGATGTGGCAACGATGTTGGAAAGAAGTGGCCCCCGCTGCCAAATACTGCCGGATCATGGCCTCGTTGGTCGCCCAATCCTCCGCGTGGATCAACTGGCGATAAGTAACATGATCGGAATAGAAATCGTCCGCGGTATAACCAAGTTGCCGGACGTTGCTGGAAACATAGCGCAAGGGCCCGGACTGGTCGGCCGGGAACAGCAGGGCGATGACCGGGCTGGCCTCCACGATGAGTTCCAGTTCCTGCATGTGATTCACGGAGTCGCTCAAGCAGGCTTGGGCATTTTGCATCTGCCGCCAATACCAGTTTTCCCGCCGGGCATGATAGATCCGTTGCGCCATGGTGGCAAAAATGAACCCGCTCAGCACCAGAAGCAGGGCCTGCAGGGATCGCGTCCGGCGTTCCGCCAACACTTCCGTCGTATCTACTTTGGCGATCAAGAACCAATCGCAACCGGCCACGAGGCTCAAGGTCGCGAGCACCTCCTGGCCGCGATAATCGCGGACCAGCAAAGACTGGGGCTGGTCCAGCAGCACCTTCAGGCTGGTCTTTTCGATGGGGAAAATCTGCCGGGACCGGTCCTCCCCTCGGGTCGGGGTCAGGAAGATCACCTCGTCTTTCACCCGACGTTCCAGCAGGATCTCGCCGCTGGCATAGGGCGCCGGCCACTGAAGCAGAGGCCGGAGCATCTGCTCCACCGACAAGCGCAACAGAAAGGCATACCTCACCGCGCCGCCGTTGGCCAAGATGGGGGCGATGAGGTCAACCGAGATCTCATCGCCTCCGGCGCGCGAGCGATAGGGATCGGAGAACAGGGGTGCGCGTTTTTCCCAGGCCTGGTGTGCCAAGGGCCAAATGGTGGCGCTGAGGCTGTCTGCGTTGTCCTTCAGCAGATTCCAGGACTGCCCGGTGCTGTCCACCAGCCAGATCGAGCGATAACCGCCCTGCCGTTGCATATGCCGCAACCATTCACCCAGTTCGGTTTGCGCATGCACCGCGCCAGCGGGCTGGGCCAACTGGCCGACCAGGCGGGCGATGGCGGCGGTGTCCGCGATTTCGCGCGCGTCGGCCATCCGTTCGCGACGCCAGCTGGCAATGCTTTCCGCCTTGGCATCGGCCATGGCCTGGATGTCGTTTTTTTTCCCGGCCAGCAAGGCGTTGCAGCCCGCGAGGTAATACCAGATCGCGATCGTCAGGATCATGATCAGGGCGCCCATATAGGCCAGCCGGGCCCACAGCGTGGTTCGAATGCGCTCGTTATTCATGGTCAAAGCTTGTTGAGTTTTTTCCACAGTCCGTAGTTGAACACCCGCCAAAAAACGGGATCGTACCGGTCGCGGCGATGTCCGCGCTGAAAAGCGGCGGAGAAGGCGTTCCAGTCGACGATGGAGTTTTGCAGCACGTCGGCGATCTGGTGGTCGCGCAAGAAGTCCTGGAAGGGCGCGCCATGGACCCAGCGATGTTCGGGGGTGGAGAAGCCCAGCTTGCTGGTACGGTTGTAAATAGAGGCGGGCAGGAAATCCTTGCAGGCTTCGCGGAAGGCCCACTTGGACCGCCCGCGCTGCATCGACATGTGCGAGGGCAACGCAAAAGCGTAGCTGACCACGTCCCGGTCCAGGTAAGGGACACGCTGTTCGATGGAGAACCCCATCGAGTTGCGGTCCTCGTAGTGCAGGATGATCGGGATGGCATCCGCTTTCAGATACCGGTAAAAAGCGTTGTGCAGGCGGTCAAAATCACGGATGCCTTCGAACCGATAGGATGACCGAAGACCGGCGGGCACGGCGCCGGCCTGTACAAACTGGGCAGCATGGCTGAACAGCCGGGCCTTCATAATCTTGGCGAAGGCCGGCGGCAGCAGCCCCTTGAGCATATGCGGCAGGATCTGGCGCGCCGACATGCCGTAATCCTCCTGCAACACATTCCAATGCCAGAAAACTTCCTCAACCAACTTCAACAGCCGCCCCCGGGAAAGCAGGTCGGCAAAATAGTGCCCCATGAACAGCGGCACATAGCCATACATCACCTCGTCCACGCCCTGCCCGCTCAAGATCACCTTGATCCCCATCTCGTGCAGTTTGCGCATGAGGAACCAGTGGTTGACGAAGGTGGTGGAACAGCAGGGCTCGTCCTGCTGCTGCACCATGTTGGTCAGGTTCTGGCACCACTCGTCCTGCATGATCCAGATTTTGTGCAGCCGGGCGCCGCTGAACGCCGCCGCCTGTTCGGCGTAGGCCACCTCGTTGATCGAGGCTTCGTCGTGCACCACGGTGAGCGCGTTGACCGGCTCTTTTCCCCGGAGGTGCGCGGCCATGCCGACCAGCGCGGAGGAATCGATGCCCCCCGACAAGAGGATCCAGACCGGGACATCGGACCGCTGGCTGATGCGCATCGTGTCCACCAGCCGGGAGCGGAACTCGGCCACGCAGTCCTGCGTTTTGCGCGGCAGCTCGATGGCCCGGGCGGCCTCCAGCAGGTCCCAATAAAAGCTTTTTTCCACGTGCCGGTCGGCATGGACGATCGCGAGTTCGCCCGGCCGGAGCTGCCAGACTTTTTTGAACAGCGTCTGCTCGGTGTGGTCCAGCAGGCCGTACAGCAGGTAGTCCAGCGACATGGCCAGGTTCTCTTCCAGCGGCCGGCCTGTGGCGCGGAAGGCCTTGATCTCCGAGGCCCAGTAGAGCGTGTCGCCGGCATCGAAAAAATACAGCGGTTTGATGCCGAAATAATCGCGGCTGGCCACCAGGATGTCCCGGCGGCGGTCCTGAATGACCAGGCCCCACATGCCGCGGAACTTGGCGAAACAAGCCGTGCCCCACTCCATGTAAGCACGCAGGGCCACCTCCGTGTCCGATTGCGAGCGGAACGCATGCCCCCGCTGCTGCAGCTCGGCACGGACCTCGAGGTAGTTGAAGATCTCGCCGTTGAACGTGATGACATAATCGCCCGACTCGTCCGCCATCGGCTGGTTGCCCGCCGGCGTGAGGTCGATGATGGACAGCCGCACGAACCCCATGCCCAACGTGCCCTGGCGCAGCAGCAACTGCCCGTTGGCATCGGGCCCGCGGTGCGCCAGCGTGCGGCCCATGGCGCGCAGGGTCTCCTCAGCCCCGGCCAAGGATGAGCGGCTGGAAAATCCAAAAATTCCACACATTACAAGGAGCCCGCTTCCGGTTTATTCCGCTTGGTCGCAGAGGAAAAGCCGCACCGTTCCCGACCCCACTCCAGCAGATATCCGCCCACGCGGCGCAGCACGCCGATCGACAGGAACAAGGGCAGCCACCATGGCGGACAGTTGCGCAGCGCATAGCGGCAGAAATAGCGCAGATTGCCCCCGCCGTTGCGCTGGAAGAGATAGGCCCGGTAGTTCGCCCATGATTTCTGCATGCGCATCAGTTCCGAGCGGCTGATGCCGGCGCAAGTGACCAGGCGCGCCTCGTAGTTGCAAAATATTTTATAGCCGGCCCTCAGGGCGCGATGGGTAAAATCCTCGTCGGCCACCGCCTGCGGAAAGAGCTCTGCCGCATAGCGGCCGACCGCCCGGAAAACCTCCGCCGGAATCCACAGTCCGCGGCCGGGGAAATGGGTCACCGCATGCAAGCCGTGCCATTGCGCAGGCGGCAGGAGGTCCAACAGGTTGACATAACTGGCCGACCACCAGCGGATACGCTGGCCTCCATAGCAAAATCGGCCCTGCAGATCGAGCGCGCACGCCCCCAGCAGGGCGTGCGGTTCAGCCGCCGCGCCCCACAACATTTTTTCCATGAAGTCGGCTTGCGGCAGGGTATCGTCGTTGAGCGTCAGGATATACTCCGCCCCTTGGGCCAGGGCATGCTCCACGCCCAGGTTCGTCGCCCCACTCCACCAGAGATTGCCATCGCCGTGTAAAACCGTCACCCGTGGATACCGCTCTGCGATGGCTGCCGCCGTCCCATCGCTGGAGCCATCATCCACCACCACCACCGTAAAGCCCTGGACGCTCTGCCTCTCCAGCGCCTCCAGGCAGCCCAAGGTATGGGCCTTCCGGTTGTGCACCGGGATGACGATATGAATATTAGCAAGGGTTGCCGTCATGGTGCTGTCCGCCATAAAAAAAACCTGCCGTAAAAGCTTTAAACGCTCCGCGTACCAACCGGACCGATCACGGCCGGCGGATACCCCAGCTTCGCCTCGTGCTCACGAATTTCATCCGGGGTGAAACGCATCCCGACTTGCCGGGCCGGCGCGCCGGCGACAATCGCATAGCGTTCCACCGTTTTGGGGACCACGCTACCTGCCGCTACAATGGCGCCACGGCCGATGGTGACGCCCGAGAGCACGATGGCGCCATAGCCGATCCAGACATCCTCCTCCACCGTCACGGCCGCTTCGGGACCGCGAAACCGGCTGTCCGCGTCGCCGATCCATGGCGCATACCTCACAGGTTTGCCGACGCACCGGAAATCATGGTCATGGCGGCCCACGAGACCCACACCGTTCGCCAGCATGCTCCACCGGCCAATCCGGCCGTCCACTTCGATGGTGCAACCCGATCCGATATAAACATCGTCTTCCACGACCAGTTTTTGCGGGGCCCACAGCTTGGACCACAGCCCGATCTGAACACGCTCTCCAACCTGTACGCGGGCACGCACGGCATACAGGCGCAGCACGTATTGCAGTAACTTTTTAACCATGGGTACGGTTCCTCCGGCACAAGCGCGGTGCGGTCAAGGCTCTGTGGACGCCCCCGACAAAATGGTCCACCATCCTGTCCACGTTATATTCTGCGCGTGCGCGCCGGCAGCCAGCCTTGATTTTTTCGCAGCGCTCCTCATCACGCATCAACAGCAAGGCCATCTCCGCATATTCCTCCGGAGGCGTGGCGGCGGGCGCGATGATGCAGTTCTCGCCCGGGATGGCATATTCCATCTCGGGACCGTGCCCCATCTCCGCCACCGTGAGCAAGGGCATTTCCAGCGCGAAGGCATCCAGGATGACCAGCCCGACCGCCCCGGGCACCAAAGCCACCTTGGCCAGCATCCAATAGGGCACTTTATCACGGTCGAACCGCGTGCCGGGATAGTGGATCCAAGGGCGGCTGCGGATCGCCTCCTGCAGCGCCCCAACATCCGGCCCGTCGCCCAACATGATCAATTCAAAATCCGGACAGCGGCCGCGGAGCGCATCGGCCGCCGCGATCAAATAGTCCAGGTTTTTGTCGCGATACAGACCGCCCGTGAAGATGGCCACGTTGTGCCCACACAAGCCCAATTCACGGCGCAGTTGCGCCAAGTCCGCCGCGGTGGTTTCCGCGCTCCAACGCACCAGCGCCGCCGTATCGATGGCGTTGTTGACCGCTGTGATCCGCTCCGCCGGTATGCCCAGTCCCTGCATCACCTGGGCCGAGGTCCGGTTGTAGGCGAACCACCAATCCGCAGCGCACGACATATGCTTCTTGATCCATTCGCCGGCTCGCGAGGCCGTCTTGAGTTGGAAATTGCGTCCGTGCCCCCAGAAGGCCAGCCGCACCCTTCCGAACTGACGCCGCAGCAAGTACACATAATTGACTAGCAAGCGGGCCGCCTGCTCGAGGATAATCAAGTCCGCACCCCGCGTTTGCGACAGGCACGACTGCCAGATCAGTTCCCGGCTGCCCAGCCGAAACATACGACTGGGCACCCGCAGTCCCCATACCGGCGAAACCGTATCGCGGCGCGTCGCCAGCGACCCCACCGGATCGCTGTACACCAGCCGCAGTTCGATGCCATCGGCGTCCAGTCGCTCCCGCAGCCGGTTGAAGAATGCTTCCCGATACTGGGGCACGGTCTTGTAAACGATCACGACCACCGGTCGATGCTGAGCCGTGCTGGAAGATGGAGTTGGAGCCATTCGGTTTTCTCTTTCTCAGCGCAACAAATCCTGTTTAACCCGACGCCAGAAGCCCCGGCCACACACGCCTGCTTCGCGGGCGCCTGGCGGCAGCTCAACGGCTTGCCACAACGATGCGATCATAAATGGCCTGTAGCTTCTCTGCCGCCAGCGCGGGGGCATAACGCGGCAGCGCCAGTTGGCGCGCCGTTTGCCCCATGCCGGCGACCTGCGCGGGGTGCTCCACAAACCACCGGATCGCGGCCGCGAGAGCATCGGCATCCTTGGCCGGAATGAGCCAGCCGGTGCGTCCATGCTCCACCATCTCGGGAATGCCACCGACCTGCGTCGCAATGACCGGCAGGCCGGCACAGTGGGCCTCGATGATGACGTTCGGACTGGTGTCCATGTAGGAAGGCAGGATCAAGGCGTCCACATCCTGCATGGCACGCGCCACGCCTGCCGACGAGGTCGTTCCAAGCCAGACGATGTTGGAACAGGCCTCATAGCGCACACGATAAGCGCGGCCGATATCCGTCTGGTGATCGCCAATGACGAACAACCGTGTATCGGGCATGCCGGAGCAGACGTGCAACAGCTCATCCAAACCTTTGGCCTTTTCCAACCGGCCGACAAAGAGAAACGCGCGATGTTTCCCCGGCGTGGTTTGCGCAGAAGGAAAGGCTTCATGCACGGGGTTTTCCAGGTGGTAGACCGTGGCCGTGGCATTGATCCGCCGCAAAATGCGCTCCGCAAAAGTTGTCTTGGCGATGAAATGGCGCCCCCGCAGCAAGGCGGTACGTTCGGAGGCGACCCGGGACGTGATGATCCGATCCCGCGGGTTCGCGGCGGCGATTTCACAGAGCAGCCCTTGCAGCGAAATCACATACGGCAAGCCGCTGTCCAGCGCCGTCAGGGCATAGGCAAACTCGGTGCCGTGGGCATGCACAAGGGCGGGCTGCAGCGCGCGCAGATAGCGGCCCAGCTTGAGGCGGCTCAACAGAAACCGGGACCAGCCGCGCCAGGCGAACGGCCAAGGACGGTCGAAAGCCGCGACCCAATAGGCGTCCCGGACATAATGCACATGGCCGAAGTCGGTCGCCACCACATAGCTCTGCGCCACCTGGGAACTCTCTGTGACCAGATGCAGTTCCTTTTCCGGATACCGCGCATGGTAGCTGCGCGCCAGGTTATAAATCCAGGTAACGGTCTGACAACCCGGAATGGGGGTGCCATCCGGGTGGGCTATGACGGTGAACTGACAGAGCCAGACAATCCGGGAGGGAGCCGGGTGCGACGTCTTCATGGTTGCTCTCGCAGGTGACGCAAAGCTTCGATCTGTTGGTCAAAACGCGGTGCGGTTTCGGCGGGCGCGCGCGCGCCATCCACCACCGCGCCGCGTGCATCCAGATCCGGATGCGTCATGATTTCCAAGCGGTGCTGCCGCGGCAGGAGGCGGGTGCGCAGAATATCGTCCAAATGGGCAAACCATTCCGAGCGCGCCAGACCGGACGCCACCAACCGCCGGTTGAACATCCGGGCGTATAGGCCCTGGAACAGGGAACCTGCGCCGGGCCAGTTGCGATAGAGGCGGATGGGCACCGCGTCATGCTGCCGGGCCAGACGCAGGAGGATGCTCCCGACCGGCCAGCAGTAATGCGCATGTTGGTGGGTATCCACATGCGCGGGGACAACACCCTGCGCCAGACAGGCTTGGTATTGCGCTTCCACTTCCTCTGCCACGGCCAGGCGCTCGGCTGCCGTCAGCCGCCACAGCGCACGCCGGGTGGCGCACAACTGACCCGCCGGCGTGCAGAGTCGCGGATACCGGCGGATGCCGGCCGACAAGGCCTTGCCGAGCGTCAACGACAGGTGTAGCCCGATGCGGCCCGACAACCGATGTGCCCCCACCAAGGCGCACGCCTCGCCGAAGGCCGGCATGGTCGGCATGATGGATGCGCTGTGGATCCAGCCCTGCTGAAAAGCGAGGATGATGGCTTTATTGATCGGGGCGCTGGCGCCAAAATCATCGGCATTAATGATCAGCTCAGGTGGCATGGGAAAAGCATCCGGACGCGCTGGTAGGCCGGGTCACCGACCCGGCGGATCAAATCAGGTAATATGGGAAAGCCCATCCCGCTCGTTGCGCCGCAGAATGGCTGTATACAGTTCGAGGTGCTGCCGGGCAATGACGGCCGGCTGATAATATTTTTGCGCTGCTGCCCGGGCTGCGCAGCCTTGGTCCGCCAGGGTGGCGGGATCCGCCAGCAGCGCGCAGATGGCCCGCGCCAGCTCCACCGGATCCTCGGAGGGCTCCAGCAACAAACCGGCCCGGTCATCGTGCAACGTGGTTCGATTCCCGCCCACGTCGAAAGCCAACACCGGGACGGCCGCGGCCATCGCCTCCTGGATGGCACAGGAACAGGCCTCTTCGCTCGACGGGTGACAAAACAGAGCCAGCCGGGCCAGTTCCTGCATAGCCTGGGAGTGTTCGAGCCAGCCGCGAAAGGCCACCCCCTCCGCGAGGCCGCGCGCCTGCGCCCATCGCGCCGCAGGGCCACCGGCCTCCATCCCGCCGCCACACAACCACAGCTGTGCGGCGGGGAACTGCTGCCGGACCAACCGGAACGCCCGCAACAACAACTTCGGCCGCTTGAGCCGATACCAGCCGCTGATATCGCCAAGGCGCAATACCGCACGCCCGTTGGCGGCTTCCGCGGGAGGCGGCAGCAAACCCGCCGGCACCGCATTGGGGATGACACTGATCTCCCCTTGAAAGTTCCAAACCCGCCGCAGGTGTTCCTGCACATAGGGCGCAACGGCGATCACCTGGCGCGACCGGCGCAGGACGCGCCAGACCTGGCGCAACAGCAGCGCACTGGCCAGCATGCTGGCGGGGCGCAGGGACAGCGCCCGTCCAACGGCGGCGAGGGCGGCGTCGTGGACCGTCACCACCGCGGGCAATCCGGATTCCAACGCCGCCATGGCGTGCGGCGCCTGGGGCCAATGCGCATGCAAGATATCCGGCGGATTTTCCCGGATGGCTGCGAGCAACCCGCTGCGCTCGCAGCGGAACCCATCGGCCAGCGCCACCAGCAATTTGGGCCGGTGCGGCACGGCGTGAATCGTCAGGTCACCCGCCGTCCAGATACGGGGTTCCAACACATCCCGTTCGGCGCAAAAAACGCTCACGCGACAGCCCTGGTCCAAAAGCGCGCGGGCCAGATGCAGGACCGGCATATTACTCCGGCCGACACCGGGCGCCCCGGGCAACAGGTCGGCCGGACAGAAATGGCTGAGCAATCCAATGTGCATGACAAGCTTTGACGACCCCGACAAACGTCTGATGCGCCGGGTCGGTGACCCGGCCTACAGCGGAAAGAGTGCGGATGAGCAACGCGCGAAACAGACTGCTTTTGGAGTGCGGCGGCTGGACGCCGCTTTCTCTGCGGCGCGGCTTGACGCGCCGTATCAGGCGGGGCGTGTCGCTGTGTTGCGCCAGATAGATTCACCAACACCGGCCGGTCAAGCCCGGCCGGCACAAAGCGGCATCGAGATGCCGCACTCCAAAAACCGACCTCGCCGGATGTAAAACAAGGGTGCCCATTGCGCGCAGCCGCCCGCGGCAGACGGCAACACGACCGCTAGCTGGGGGCAGAGATCATCAGCCGCCGCGGCACGGGCGCTACCACCTCCGGCACCGTCGCCGGCTCATCCTCCCGCGACGCCGAAGAATCCATGAGGCCACACATCGCCCCACAGAAGCAGGTCAGCGTCTGTAACTCTGGTGCGCCACCGTTCATCAACATCTGTCCCAGGAAGGCAACGGAGGAGGTCAAGAGCGCGGCAACCAGAAAACGCGCCCCATCGCCCCCCCCCTCGCGTCGGCGCACCCATTGGACGGCCCGCAACCAACACGCCAAAAAGGCCGCCACCCACAGCAGCGTGATGGGGATGCCGCACTTGTTGGCCAGAAAGAAAAGCCCGTTATGGAAGGAACTATTCGCTTGTAACAAGCTTTCCACATCCCGGAAACTCACCGCATCGATCAAGTCCTGTCGGGAGACTACAAAGCCTTTCCCGACCCACGGATGCTTCTTGATATCGTCAAAGGCGCGCCGATACAAATCCGTCCGCCATGAGCTCCCCCACCCAAGTTCACCCCATACCGCATCATGGGTGACGCCATAGTTGTGAAACAGAGAGAGAGAGCGTTTGATCTGCGGAAAGGCCCGCTCCAACGAAGGACCCACCGCCAGCAACGTCAGCACCAACAGCGGCATGGCGACCGCCGTGATCAGCAACGTGATACGCATTCGTTTGTACAGATAGGCACACATCAGGGCCGAGGCAAGGGCGAAAAAGATGCGGCTGCGGTGCGGACTGATCATGCCAAACAGCACCGTCACGCCCACCAGAACATAAAACAGATTTAAGCGTCGGCGCTGGAGGCTGGCCGCCAAGGCAAACCCCATCAACGACCACATGGTTCCGCTGTAGAGATGTCCATAATAGAAGTAATCTCCAAAAAAAGCACTTTTGAAGATACTCAAGAAGTAGGTGTAAATGCCAAGGATCACCCCCGCCACCACCCAAACGCGGATGTCGCTTTTTTTGGCAATGCTCGCCAAACGATACGTGGCAAAAAACATCCAGCACATCATCATCGCGGGCAGCGCCGCCCCCAAGCCGCCGGATTCGCCGGCGCGCGCCGAACCGGGCGGGGCCATGACAAAGCGGATGGTGATCCAGACACCCACGAGGAGGAAAGCCCGATAAGGCCAGTGCGATTGTTGCAAGAGTTTCCACTTCTGCATGGCAAATTCCGCCAGGAGAAGGAAAGCGATCATAACGGTGAGGACCACGTCGGAACTCACCGCGTCCAGCAAGGGGATCGGCAGGTAAACGGTCGGTATGCCATAGAAAATGAACGGCATGATCCAATAGCGCTTCATTTTGAGCAGCAGCATGAGCGCCAAAGGCGCGGCTAGGGCGACGATCTGGATCTTGCCTATAAAACTACCGCCCAGCAGGTTGAGGACCGCAAAGACAGCCCCGAAGGTGAACAACAAGCCCACGATGAACAGACGCATATGCTGCATGATTTACTCCTGAGGCGCTATTATAAAGCGAATCCGTTAACGATCCGATCTAAAAAATTGATTTAGCAACGATGAGGCCAACCCGCGCGGATGGAGCGCCCCAAAAGCCAGGTAATAGCCACAAGCTTGGAACCACCGCCCCTGCAGGACCAAGGCGCGGCTGCTGCGCAAGCAACGGACCGCCCGGGCCAACCGCCGCTCGTTGAACGTCAGGGGTTGCGCCAGCCGGTAGGCCTCCAACGTGGGTTCGGCCCGGCCCGCGCGCCGCGCCTCGGCGCAGGTCAACACATAGCGTTTTGCCAGGAATTGGCGACAGAGCGAGTTGGCCGAAACGCCACCCGGCGAGAGGCGATAGAGCAACAACGGCTCCGGGAGGCAGGCCATGCGCCCCACTTCGGCCAAACGTAGCCATAGATCCAGATCCTCGGCAGGAAAAGTTTGTTCGCGATAGCCGCCCACCTGCAGCACACGCTGGCGCGCATAAAACGCCGTCGGATGGGGAATCGCCGCCACCATGGGATCGACATCGGGAGGATGCGCCATGCGGACTTTTTCTATCCGCATTTGCTTTCGTCCCGGCCACTGCCGGACATAGGGCTGGTTGTTGCGCCCCACATAGGCCATAAAAGCACCGATGCAGCAGTATTCCGGATGCGCCTCCGCAAAGGCCGCTTGCTTGGCGATGCGCTCCGGCACCGCGATATCATCCGCATCCATCCGGGCCACCCAGTCATGCCGGGCCTCGCGCAGGCCCCGGTTCAAGGTCGCCACGACGCCCTGATTGGCTTGCTGCAGCACCCGCAGGCGCGGGTCGGCGATGGAAGCGAGATAGGCGGCGGTGCCATCGGTGGAGCCGTCGTCAATCACCAGGATTTCCAGTTCACGAAAGGTTTGGTGCAGGATGCTCTCCAACGCCGGCCGCAAATGGGGCATGGCGTTATAAGCCGGGATTAGGACCGTGACAGTGCCGATGCTCATGGCGGGAACCGCGGTCCTGCGCCCGGCAGCACCCCGCCCCCCGGGCCCAAGGCGGGCACCGTAAGAGGAGGCGGTTCCCGCAACGCCCGGCAAGCGGGATCGGCGGGGAACCGTGCGGGCCGGACGGCCAGGGCAAAGCGGAAAGGCCGCGGCACGAAACGCAGCGTGATCCGCTGAGAAACACCGCGCACATAGCGCACCCCCTGCACGCGCAACAACGCCTGCAGCAAGGCGTGCCAGAACCAGGCCAGGCGTAACAAGGGATCGCACTGCACTTCCCGCCAATACCGCACCGCTTGGCGGACGCAACCGCTGCGGCTCAAAATAAAAGCCTCCTTGAAGGCGCCGGCGCGAAGCGCCAGCCGCCGGGACAAGGTCAACAGGCCAGCCGCCTGCAACCGACGGGCCATCGCCGGGATTTGCGCCTGCCGATTTTGCATGACGCACGGGTCAAACCAGCGCTGACCGATCGTGGGGCGGGCGGCGGCACCCCGGACGAACCAGTCTGGTTGCGGGACTTTGGCGTAGGTCAACTTGGCCATGATGGCGCGCAGATGAACATCCCACTCCTGCCCGGACAACAGGGCCTCGTCCCAAGCGCCCAACGCGGCAAAAGCTTTTGCGCGCCAGATGGGGCCGGCAATCAGCCAGACGATATCGCGCATCAAAAAGCGGTCGAGATCGGCCCCGGCGCGCTCCCATGTATTCTGCAACAGGGTCATATCGCCTGGGGTTTCCTTGAACCAAAGTGCCGGAAAAACCGCAAACGCCAGATCGGGCTGCGCCTGCATGTGCGCCACACGCTGCTGCAAGCAAAAGGGGGCCAACAGGTCGTCGGAGTCCAAGAAAATATAATATTCACCCCGGGCGGCAGCCATCCCCTGGTTGCGGCACACTTGGGCGCCGCCCTTTTCACCCGTGCGGCGGAGCAGCCGGATCCGAGGCTCCAAGCGGGCGCTGGCTTCCACCGCTTCGGCCGTGCCGTCCGCCGAGGCATCATCCACCACCAGACACTCCCAGTGCGGATAAAGCTGGGCGCAGACCGAGGCCAGCGTGGCACGGAGCAAAGCCACGCGATCATGGGTGGGGATGATGATGGATACAAGAGGCGACATGCTTAATGCTGCTCTGAAATATACAGGATACTTGCCATCACCACGCGAGACTCATCTTAGAATCATATCCGGAAACGGCAAACGATGCCTTCACCGGAGAGGATGGGTCCACCGATAGACCGACTGATGAAGCCGTTTCAAGCGCAACCAAAAGCGTTGCGAGACACCGGGCCACTGCAGCGCGCCCCAATAGCACCACCAACACGACCTCCATCTATACTGCCACGGGATGTCAGCCAGCTTACGCTGCGCTTCAACACGGTCGCCAAACTGCAGGAGCGAACCGATGTGCCGCAGCCTTTGCTCCGTGGCCAGCAAGCCTGCGGAGCTTTGCAGTTTGCGAGGTATAGCTTGCGTGGCCACCAGCCGGCCATAGGTCCGCCAAATATCGGAATCCACGGGATGATGAGCGCAAATGCCCAAGCCGGTATGGTATCGCGCCAGTGGTTCCGGCACATACACAATCGGCCCGGCGCACCCCAGGCGGAACCACGTATCCACATCCTCGCCTTGGGCAACGCCACACGGGAAGCCGCCGATGGCTTCCAAAATGGTTTTACGGACCATGACGGCACTCGACCACATACCTCCGCCATCGTTACGCAAACAAAACCGGAAATAATCGGTCAATTTGCGGCATGGTCCAGAGGCAGGTGAGCGCGCGATATGACAGGCTGGCATGGCCCAAAAATTGGCGAAAACCGCATTGCTATCCGGCCACTGGAGCGCAGCCTGTTCCATACATTCGAGGAAGCGGGGCTCCCACTCGTCGTCAGCATCCAGGAAGGCAACCCAAGGTTGCCGGGCGTTTTCAACCCCGAGGTTCCGCGCCGCGGACACACCCGCATTGGCCTGCCGCAAGATGCGCAAGCCCTGCAGTGGGAAACGCGCCGCCAGTTCGCCCCCCCCATCGGTCGAGCCATCATCCACCACCAACACCTCATCCGGCTGCCACGTCTGGCGCGCCACGGAATCCAAGGCGCGGAGGATATAGGGCGCCTTATTATAAAGAGGGATGACCACGCTGATCATAAACGTTGGCCGCGAGATCGTCTGACTAGCTGGGAGGGGTGGTGTCCTCACCGCCCCCTGGGGTTTGGCTTTTTGCGTGATGGTACGTGAAACTGTTGGAGTGCGGCGGCGGGCCTGTCCCGCCTGCAGCGGGGACGCCGCTTTCTCTGCGGCGCGGCTTCTCGTCAGGCTCCCTCGGGTCGTCCCATCAACGTCCGGTATATTTCCGCCAGATGCGCGGCATTGTGGGCAATGTCGTAGTGCGCCTCCACATGCGCACGGGCTTGGCGCGCAAACACATCATACTCAGCCTGCTCCATTTGGTAAAAACGCCGGATATGGCTGGCCAGGGTGGACACGTCCTTTTCCTCCGCCAGCAGGCCCGTTTCCCCATCGATAACTTCCTCCGGAATGTCGCAATGCCGGGTCGAAATGATCGGCAGCCCCGTGGCTTGGGCGTCGAGCAGAACCACCGGCGCGCCGCCTTCGCAGTCGCCTGCGGCCGTGTGACAACTGGGGTGGATGAACACCTGAAAGCCCTTGAAATAGCCCCGGAGTTGATGAAACGGGATGGAATCGATTATTTTAACTTTGTCGCGCGCGTATGCAGGAATCCGCTCATCCAGTTGTTGTCGCAAGCCGAGCGGATCGTTGCCCGCAAAGGTCAGCGTCATGTTAGGACAGTCAGCCAAGGCCTGGAGAAATGCGGCCAAGGCAAACGGTTGACCTTTCTTCTCTACAAAGCCGGCCACTTGCAGCAGCTGCAATTCCGCCGGCCGTTTACGGCGGGCATGGAGGGGGATGCCGGAAACTGCGACACCCAGATGTTGGATTTGAGCCTTGTGTTCAGGACAACCATGGCGGAGCAGGCACTGGCGCCCATATTCGCCTTCACAGAGAAACAGATCCGCACAGCGCCAGAAGGCCGCCAAGGCGGTGGCCTCATCGGGCCAGCCCTGCGGCCGGAAAAGGCGCTCATAGCCCCACGAAAACAGCCCGTAATCATAGCCGTAAAAAGAGATCACATGCGGCCGGCCCGTGCGGCGGATCCAGCGATGATTTTGCCAGCCCCAATCGGCGAAATGGGAATGCACCACATCCACAGAGCGGGCGCGCCGCTCCAGCCGCTGCCGATACCAGCGCCCCTCCAGCCGCAGCAAGAAGCGACCCGCGGCAATCCGCTCCGCGCCGGCCCTGCTCAACAGCTCTTGGAGCGGCCGGCGCAGCAGGGTCAGCTCGGCCCCAAAGAACTCGGGGTCCTCGCAGATAAATTTCGCGGCGCCAACGAGGTTGTGCGTTTCCGGCAACTGGCTGATCAGGGAGTGCATCCAGCCTTGCCGCCGGGGCAAGTAGCTCGCAATCAATTGTAAAACCTTCAGCATGCCGGCAGCTCTTCGTTCTTAGGTGTAGCGCCCATCGCCAGCTTGTGGCTGGCCTGCCCGTCAAGGACTGCGCACCAAGCCCCGCAATTTCGCCGCAGCTCTTTTAACGAATAAAGACACCCGGCTCTTTACAGCCACGTCAGCCTGGCCCACAAGGCCCGCAAGCTCCCGGGCAATTTTATAGTACACCCGCCGTGAATAATGGCTTAGGCCCTCCACATAGTCTTCAGCGGAAGCTATGTATTTATTCACATCGATCAAAACCGTATTCGGAAGTTGCGCCAGGGAGTTTTTTATAAAAGCATTGTACTCCCGGTAGCTGAGATGTCGGTTTTTCAGGTGGGCCGCCTGGTTATGCGTGTCCTCTGCTTCCGCCCCGTTCAGCAGGATCAAGGTGGTGCTTTCGTCAAGCTGGCTCCGGATGAACTTTAAATTCTCCAGCAAGGCTTCCTTGCTGATTCTCCCGACAAACTCAAACTTCCTGTTGAAGTCGTCCAAGAACTCGCTGGAAAACTTATTGCCATAGGTGGCCACGGCGCCGCTCAGATAGCTGTCCCTGAACTCAGGGGCCGTGAGGGGGATGTTGTACTGGGCAAAGGAGATGTAATAATTGTCGCTGCGATGCCGATAGACACCCAGCGCATAATCCACCAGCAAGCTCAACACCACATAGTCATATTTCCGGCTGAATATGCTGGTGCTGAACAGATCCTTGTCATTAAAAACCAGCTCGTCTATGCACTGCCTTTGCATGGCCTTGCTCAGGGTCAGACTCTCCCTTATAAGAAAAGTGTGATTATGGTGCTCGATCAAATTCCCCTTGTCCTGGCCGACATAGGTCAACTCGGCCTCCACCTGCTCGGCCTTGATCAGCGCGACCACTTGACTGATATCACACGGCCCCTTGAACAGGATGCTGCTGCTGATCGTCTTCGCCTCGGCCGGCCGGGCCTTGGATTTGTTTATCCAGGGCGGACAAGGGTCCGCGGCACTCAAGGGCGTCACGACTTCGCCCACCACCGTAAGCCGGGGGCCGTTGAGTTTCGCATAGACATATTGCTCAATGCCCATGGACAGCACCCGGCAGGAAAACAGGAAGTGTTCCAATTCGTTGTTTTTTTTGTTCAGCGCATAAAAGCCCACCAGGCCGTAAGCGCCGAAATTGTCGGCCACCTCAACATAGCCGCTCTCGACACCCGGAGCCTCGAGCAGGCTGTCCAGTTCCTCGGCGCGCAACCGTTTCTTCGTATAGTTCAATTGGTTGGTGCGGTTGATCAATTCCGCAATGCGCTCGCGCTGGGCCTGGCAATCTTGCTTTATGGCCACGGTTATATTGCAGGAATATAAAAATTCCGTGTTCGAGCTGCTTTTTTCCCTGGCGGTCGTTTTGGTTTCGAGCAGTTTATACTGTTTCAGGCGGGCACACGCGGGATCGTCTGGCAGCGCGCCGAGCGCCTGCGCCAAGGCGGGAATTTCCCCCGGTTCCGCGATCATCAGGCCGTCTGCGAAAAACTGCGCTTCTTTTAGGTTGGCCGGGCTGTCGTCAACAAACAGGACATTGACGGCACGCAATTGCATCCTATCTATGATTTCTTTCAGCCGTTGCCCTTTGGGGCTCCAATTGATGGATGGAAAGACAAAATACTCATGCACGCCCAATTCCTTCAGCTTGGCCCCGCACACCGCCGCATCATTTTTCGAGCAGATGGAATTCATAATCCCTTTGGCGACGAGCTGCTTGACCAACAGCACATTCTGCTCAAGAGGAGTGATGGCACCCTCGCTGATGATGCCGCTCCAAAAGGTATCGTCTAAATCCCAGATGATGAGTTTTATGTCTTTCAAGTTATACATAACGTTGCCCCCTCAGGCATCCGCATGCGCTCCAGGCGTGGCTGCAGGAGCTCCGCGCCCGTGTTTCTGCTGCGTCTATTCAACCGGTTTGCGCCCGACACACCACACGCCCGTGGGCATGGATTGATTTTTGAATTCATGCGACGGTTGGTCCAGCCGTTCCAAGTACCTGATGGCAAAATAGGCGAGAGAGGAGGCGATGCGGCGGTAGATAGCGCGCCCAAACGGCCGACGCCGGCTCCACAGCCCCAGCATCTGGGCCAGGGCGGAGTCCCACCCACCGAGCGCACCCAAGGTGAGTTCGCAAAACCCGGCACTTTGCATGTCCTTCTGAATGGCGTAGGGCGAATAGCGGAAATAATCGCCGGGGACGTCATGCAGCGGCCAAAGGAACGGGACGGTGAGGAAATGATATCCGCCGGGTTTCAACACGCGCAGGACCTCGCGCAGGATGGGGGCGTAGTCGGGACAATGCTCATATATTTCGGTCGCGATGACGCAGTCGAACTGCTGGTCGGGCGCAGGGATCTGCCGCCCATCCCAGATCATTTCTGCGGCTTGATACAGGGGATTGGCAATATCGCATCCGGTGTAATGGGTCACGCCGAAGGGTGGCGCGGAAAACAGGGCTTTGTACGGTTGGTTCCCACAACCGATGTCCAGCAGTTCCCCCCGCAGGACACCCGCGTTGCTGATCAGCGCCGCCAGGATGGACTTATGACTGAGATAAATATCGACGGTTTGGGGGGTCAAAACGGGATGGTCAGGTGTGTATTTAGGTTTCATACGGATGGATGCCCTGCTGCGACCAAAGCCTTGCGCCCCGCCATGACGGAGATGCGTTCACCCAGATCATAATAGTGCCCGACCTCCCGTAGAGCGATTTCAGGGAAAACGGCCTGATACACCGCCACGGACCGCGCGTGCCAATGCCGCGCTTCCGCCTTCCCAGAAGTGCTGTCTTCCACCAAGAACAGGAGCCCGCCCGGTTTCAGCACGCGCGTCAATTCGCTGGCGGCCTGCGGAAGCAGGTGTTCATTCAAACCGCCCAGCACCAGGCACACCCAGACCACGTCGAAAAACTCCTTTTCAAAAGGAAGCGTCTGTCCATCGAAGGTCTGGTAGGTGACCCGGTCGTTCGCCTTGGTTTTATTGATGAAGGACTCAATGGGATCGACCGCCCAGACATGCCCACCAAAGGCCGCCGCCAAACCGGGCGAGAAACGTCCCGGGCCGCAGCCAAAATCGAGACCCTGCCTTTCCGAACCGTTCAACTCCCGTTTGAGCAGGGGGAAGAGGAATTGCTCCTGTTGGACCGTCACCGCGGCCAGCTCCTCCTCACGGTGGCCGAGATCATATACGGCCCGCACACCGAAGCGTCTGGCCCGGTCCTCCCAATAGGATCTCCAATCAAAGGGCTCCTGGCTGGATGGCCCGGTCGCAGGCCGCAGCCAGCTCTTAAAAAAACGGGATATGTTCATGGGCAAAACCACTCTGCAGGTTTCCGGCGCCAGCCTAGCTCTTCCCACGGCGGGAAGGGCGCACCCAGTTCGCATACCAGCGCAAGGGCGCCGTCTGGGGCAATAATTCCAACCAGTCATGCAACGCCTCGGCCCGCACCAGGATGACCCCGCCCAGGTACAAACCTGCGCCGATCACGGTCAACACCAGCAACCGCCAGATGGCCGCCCATTGCACAAACCACACACTGTCGCAGGCCATCAGGAGTACGGCCATCAGGACGGTGACGAAGAAAACTGGGAGAAGATTGGCCGTGATCTCCCAAACCGACAGCTTGATGATGCCGCCCACGAGTTTCCATTCGGGATACCAGATCAGAATATTGAGGCCAGCATACGCTGTCGCCAGTCCAAGCAAACCCCACTGCAAGCCAGCAGCAAAACACACGATCGAAACGAGCGTATAGGCGATGGTCCAGCGGAACATCAGGTCCGTCCGGCCTTGCGAGGTGAAAATCCAGCCCCCCGTGGCGCCAATCGATTGGAGCAGGCCTACGACGCAAAGAATTTTGAAGATCGGGATGGCGGCGAGCCATTGCGGCCCGCACAACACCCGGATGAAAGGATCTGCCGTGACCATCAAGCCGGCCATCATCGGGAACGTGAAAAAGGCCAACATGCGCATGGCCTTGAGGTAGACGCGGCGCACTTTCGCGTGGTCATCCTGGATTTGGGAGAGCGCCGGGAACATCACCTGGGCAACAACCCCGGTGACTTGCGAGAGCGGCAGGAGCATCAGGGAATAGGCACGGCTGTAGATGCCGACATCCAGTTTCCCAAGCATTTTTCCGATGAGCATGCTGTCAACGTTGCGGGCCCAATAATTCACCACAGTCGAGCCCAGATAATTGCCGCTGAAGCCCCACATCTCCCGCAGGGCGGCACGGTCAAAGACAGGCCGCGGCGCCCGCGGGATCAGGCGCCACACCAGGAGCGCGCTCAGCAGGGCGTTGCTCAACGCCTGCGCCACCAGGCTCCACACCCCGCACCCGGTCAGCGCCATGGCCAAGGCGATCAGCCCGGAAACAATACCGGCCGTGATATCCCGGATCGCGATGCTGCGGAATTGCATCTCGCGCGCCAAGAGCTGGCCGGGCACCGACTGAAAAGGCGTGAGCGCAAACAAAAAGGCCAGGGCGCGAACCAGGGTTGTCAGCTGGGGTTCATGGAAAAACTGGGCGATCAACGGCGCGGTGCCCAGGACCAACAGGGTCAGGACGAGGCCCAGGCTCAATTGCAGGGCGAAGGCGGCATCAATATGCCGGGCCGACAAATCCTTCCGCTGCACCAACACGGCGCTGAAACCCAGCGTGCTGAAGATGCCCGCGAACCCCACGAAGACGAGCGCCATGCCGAACAAGCCGTAGTCGGCAGGGCAGAGCAGGCGCGCCATGATGGCCGACAAGGCGACTTGCCACACCTGCCGCACGATCTGCGATAGCGTGGCCCATTGGAGGCCGCGGATGGTTTTTGCTTTAAGCTCCGACATAGTTCGCGGGGGAGGTCAGAGGGAGAACTAAAACGTCAGTGTTGTCCCGCATGAAGCCGGAGGGCGTGTTCGGAGATGCTGACCGGAACCAACCCGGCTACACCCTTGTCCAGCCGCACACCTTAATATCCTTAAGCAAGGGCACGGACTGAGGCCCGCATCCCACGCAGTCAGGCTGTGTCTCGGCACATATAAAAGATATCCGGTCACCGGGCCCATCACCGGAAGGCTTGCGCACACTCCCCGTCAGCGCTCAGCCAGCATATCTAAGGTGGTTCTTGATGTAGTCACGATACACGCGCTCACAGTCTACATAGTGATTGTATTTATATGCACCGGGCCCCGGGTTTTCCGTCGGCCAGATCAACGGCCGCCCGGCCAACATCTCGCCCATCTGGGGCCGGGGATCCGGATCGTCGACCTTATGGCTGTCGGGATCGAGGTGGCTGAACACCTCGCGCCAGATCGACTCCGTGTGGTACGGCGACAGCAGGGCGCAGCCGGTGTAATTCTTGATGGTCTGATGACAGGTGCCCTGCCAGAACGCGGCGCGGGTAAAGTGGTACTGAAAATAATCGTGACCGAAGTGAGTCTTGTTGTAGGGGTAATAATACCGGCACAGCTCGCCCAGCGTGCCGCTCCAGAAAATACACTTCCCGCCAAACCCTTGGGCGATTTTCTCCAAGGCCGGCAGCCAGCGGATATCACCGGGATTGCAATACAGATCGCCGCAAACGATCTTGCGCTCAAAATCGTTCGCCGTTTCGTCGTTTAGGTTGTCATGCCGGATCAGCTGGTCGATGGCCAGCTGGTTGGATTGTAACCAGTCGCGGATGATGCCAAAATTCGGCTCGGCGCTGAAGACGTTCCACATCCGGGGATTGACCTTGGGAGCCACGATAATCAACTGCCCATCCATGCCACCCGTCAAAACGACATGGTGGTGCTCTGGAAAACGCATTTCCATGTCGCGGATGAACGTCCGCAGGTGCTGGACGGCCAACTCCATCACACGGCTGCGATCCCGCAGTGTAAAATCAGGCGTGAAGTTGACGCGGTGCCCCCGAGGGGTCACACGTTCGAAGGCTTTCAATTTCTTCACGCGGCGATCAGCCGTGTGCCAGGTTACATACCAGGAACTGTAAAGCGGGTCAGCCAAGCCCAGTCTCCGCAAGAACTTGACGGGAATGTTCGCGATTTTGATCGCGAGACGCTCCAGTAGATTTTTCTGCGCATACGTGGACCGGGACGGCGGCCGGAAATAATCAGGAGGCCGAAACATGCGATCCGGCTCGAAGGTGCCGGAGTCCAGAATCAAGGCTGTGACCGAGGCGGCCACCTTCAACCGCGCGCCACACCGCATGTAATAGCAGGGATACATCGCGGCCCCGACATCCTCCAGACAGAGCGTTTCGACCACGGCCCCGGCAGGATAGTCGAGATGCAGATCCATGCTTTTAAGATGATCGAGTATCATGGCAAATTCCCAACGGTCGGGATACCTACGCTGGTCAAGCGGCAAAGCGGGTGGCGATTTTCCGGAATAACGATACCTGGCCGAGCTTGGTATTTTCCAGGAAATCCATCCAGTCGGCCAGCGTGGCATTCCTGGAAATAAACATGATGGTCACATAGACGGCCACACCAACAGCACTCATGATAGCCAGCCTGACCAACGCGAGCCAGTGCTCCGGCAACAGCAAATCAAGCCCCATCAAGGCAAGTGTCATGACGACGGAAACCAAGGCAATCGCAGCCAAGTTCTGCATGATGGTGCCGAACCCGAGGCCGATGATGCCGCCCGTCATGCGCCACACCGGATACCACAGCAGGGCATACATGATACCGTAGCAAGCGGCCACGCCCATAATCCCCCACTGCAGACCGATCACGGAGGCGGCCACCAAGGCGACGGTGGAAGCGATGCTCCATTTGAACGACAGATCTGAACGGCCCTGCGAGGTCAACACCCAACCCGTCGTCGTGCCGATGGATTTGGCCAACCCTACGAAGCACATGAGTTTGAAGACCGGTACGACGGCCAGCCATTTCGGACCGCACAGCACCAGTACAAAGGGATTGGCCGCCGCCAGCAGTCCCAGCATGAGGGGGAAGGTCAGGAAGGCCAGCATGCGCAGGGACTTGAGAAAGGCCCGGCGGAAGCGCTCGTGGTCATCCTGAATCTTGGACAGCGCGGGGAACATGACCTGCGAGACAATCATGCTGATCTGCTGGAGAGGCAGCATCATGAGCGACACTGCGCGGGAGTAGATGCCCATATCGATCTTGCCCAGGAATTTACCGACCAACATACTGTCGGCATTATACGACCAATAGCCGACAATATTGGAGCCCATATAATAGCTGCTGAATTTCCACAACTCCTTCAGGGCCTTCCAATCCACGGAGCATGTAGGGCGGATGGGCACCATGCGCCAGACCAGGATGGCGCCCACCAGGGAGCCCAACAGGATTTGCGCGACCAGACTCCAGACCCCCCACCCCTGCCAGGCCATGATGATGGCCGCGATCCCCGCGACAATGTCCGCCGACATGTTACGGACGGCGATGCTGCGAAAGCGCATTTCGCGCGTCAGGACGATGCTGGGGATTGAATTGAAACAGATGATGATGAAGTTCCCAGCCAATACGGACAGCAGCAAGGTCAGACGCGGTTCCCGATAAAAGTGTGCGATCAGGGGCGCCGCGCCAATGGTCAGACCCGCCAACAGTGCCCCCATCATTATGTTCAGCGAAAACACGGATTGCAGATGGCGCGGCTCGACTTCCTTCTGCTGGATGAGGGCGGCGCTAAAGCCCATGGTTGAGAAAATGCTGGCGAACCCAGTAAACACCATCGCCATGCCCAGCAGCCCATAATCGGCAGGCTCAAGGATGCGCGACAGCACTGCGGCAATGATCAGCCGACAACCTTGCCGGAAAACCTGGGAGATACCCGCCCATTGGAGCCCCTTGATGGTCGATGTTTTCAGGTCAGACATGACTAGGTGCGCTCGAGCCCTTCCCCTATCGGCCAGCCACCGAGCGCTTCAAACTGTTCGCGCCCCACCCTCACAGCTTAATATCCTTGAGCCATGCGCGATTCTTCTTATACCAAGCGACTGTTTTTTCGATGCCCTGTTTCAAATCGACCGCCGGCTTCCAGCCCAGCATTATCCCGGCCTTGCGGATGTCGGCGCGGGTCTCGTTGATGTCCGCCTTGTGGAAGGGCTTGAAAATGCAATGCGCCTTCTTGCCCAGATGCTTCTCGATCTGCCCGATGACCTCGTTGATGGTCGTCGGCTTGCGTCCGCCGCCCAGGTTGATGACTTCATAGCCGAGGGGCTTGGTGGCCAAAATCGTGCCCCGGGCGATATCGTCCACATAGGTAAAATCGCGGCACTGCTCGCCGTCGCCGAAGATCTCCACCTCGTGGCCCTCGTCGATCCACTTGATGAACCGGAAGATGGACATGTCCGGCCGGCCGGCTGGGCCGTACACCGTGAAATAGCGCAGGATGGTGATGTCGAGGTCGAAGAGGTGGTGGAACGAATGGCAGAGCATCTCCGCCGCCTTCTTGGAGGCCGCGTAGGTGGAATACGGCGTGTTGACGGGCAGGTTTTCCGAGAAGGGCGACTTCTGCCCGGCATAGAGCGAGGAGGTGGAGGCCAGCACCATCTTCTTGACGTCATGGGTGCGCATCAACTCGAGCAAGTTTAGCGTCCCTTGCGCGTTGGTCATCATATAGACGTAGGGGTTCTCCATGCTGTAGCGCACGCCGGCGCGGGCCGCCAGGTTGATGACCGCATCGAACTTGTGATGCATGAACAGCACTTCCAGGGCATCTTTGTGTTCAACATCCACCGGGAAGAACTGGAAGGGTTTCTTATGTTTCAGGAAATCCAGACGATGCGTCTTCAGGCGGACGTCATAATAATCACACATGTTGTCGATGCCGACCACCTTGTGGCCTTCCGCCAATAAATTGCCGGCCACCTTGGACCCGATAAAACCCGCCACACCGGTTACGAGATATTTCATGCTTAATTTCCTTATTTTACCGGCTTGCTCATGTGAAGCTGAGGGGACCACCGCGATCAGCGCGCAAAATGATAAACGCGAAGGTTGGCCAGATCATACTGCTGGACGGAGGCCGCGTGCTTGCCCGCCTCCTTCACCCATCGATAATTGGGATCATAATCCCACTCACGGGCATAGACCAGCCACAACCCCTTGCCGTCATTCAAGCAAGTCAGGTCGGTCCGTTTGCCGGACTGGATGCTCACCAAGAGGGGCATCTCGATGACCCGATTGCTCCCTCGAAAATAGCGCATAAAGGTCGGCTTGTCGGACACGAAAATGGTTTCTCCCGGCAGGGCCTGTGCGGAGATTATTTTCGCCGACCCGCGCAGATCTTCCTTCCAGTACCTCGGATTGGTGTACAGGTTATAGAGGCTGAACCCCGTATAGCACACCACCACACCGACCCAGACCGTCCGCCACTTGAGCTTGAGTTCCGCGAGCCCGATCCCCAGCAGCAGCACGAAAGGCAGCAAGCCCTCGGAGGCATAACGCACATTATACGTTCCCGGGGTCAGCAGACTCAGGGCGAAGAGGCAGCCCAAAGGGGCCAGGCACCACATCACCAGCAAGACCACTTCCTTGCGTCGAGCCGCCTGCCACAGGCGGAGAACGGCGGTCAGGCCCAGCACGCCCACGGCCAGCGCCGCCGGAATGATGACATACCAGATCCGGATAAAGCCGGAGACGTTCATGGCGCGATGCAATTCCGCCACCGAGGAGCCCGCCGTGAAACCGAAGCACCAAGTGAAGATATTATAACCCCACACCAGCGGGTTGATAGGTTTGGGATCGCCGATGTGGGCCCCGAACAACATCCTGTTCAACGTAACCATTAAATGCGGGGTATAGCTCAGCGCCACCAGCAACAGGAGCGGGAAATACACCTGCAGGACGTTACGCTTCCGCTCAAAAAGCATCACATACAGAAACCCGGCGCCCAAGCCAAACAGGGCGAAGGGGTGCGAATACAGGGCGCACACGGCCGCCAGATAATAGGCCGCCCAATAACGGATCTGGCCTTGGCGCAGGGC
Source organism: uncultured Lentisphaerota bacterium (assembly GCA_903912445.1). Taxonomy (GTDB): domain Bacteria; phylum Verrucomicrobiota; class Kiritimatiellia; order CAIQIC01; family CAIQIC01; genus DP16D-bin41. Next base: position 450 of record CAIWHP010000252.1, on the reverse strand, counting down.
CTTGAGGAGAAACAGCATCTGCAGGATGCAGAACAACATCAGGAAAGGATAGGGCCGGGCATCCTGCGAGTACCAGATATGAAACGGGCTGATCGCCAACAGAAAAGCCGCCCAGAGCCCCGCCGGCGCGCCCCGCAGTTCCTTGCCGAGAAAATAGATGCTCAGCACGCCGCACCAGCCCGCCAAGGCAAACAGCAAGCGCACCCAGAAATCGCTGGAACCGAGCTCGAGCCAAAAATGCAAGGCGAGGAAAGAAAGCGGGGGCAGGACCTCCCCCGGGTATTGCATCGACAGAATAAAGGCCACAGACCGGCGCGCAATATCGCACTGCACCGCCTCGTCAGGGAAAAAGCTTTGCGCATCCAGATGGAACAGGCGCAAGGCGGCGGCGAGCGTCAAGATCGCGTATAAAAATAATCGATGCTTAGTCATGGCAATATTTCACTGTTG
>CAIWHP010000251.1 GCA_903912445.1 uncultured Lentisphaerota bacterium | reverse complement strand
CCTCGGCCAACATGAGGGTGTGGACCACCTGGGCCAACAGGCCTCACACGCATCCGACCAACGATTATCGCCTGTTCGACCTGTTTACCACAGCTCCCAGCCCGAACGCCTCGCGGGGGCTGTTGTCGGTCAACCAAACTAATGTGGCGGCATGGTCCGCCGTGCTGAGCGGGGTGTCGGTTCTGGCGCGCACGAATGCCTCTGCCGCCATGACGGAAACGCATATTCAGCCCAGCTCGCCGCAGTTGAATAAAATCGTGGAGAGCATCCATCTTTTCCGAACGGCAATGCCATGGGGAACCGGCCTTGTGATTCCGCGCCTGAACTATGAGCATGCGGGCGACATTTTATGCGCGCCAGCCTTGACCGTGCAGTCGCCCTTTTTGCCGGCGGGAACGATCCGGAAAATTTCCGACCGCGAATATGAGCGCATTCCGGAAATGATCCTGTCCCTGGTGAAGGCTGACGAGCCCAGGGTGGTGGTGTACACCTTCGGGCAATCGCTGGCTCCGGCCGGGCCCCCCGTCCTATCGCCCGGCACGCCGCAGCATCTGATGTACACCAATTATCAGATCACCGGCGAAGTCGTCACCAAGAACATTTTGAGGGTGGATCAATTCCCAACCAATCCCATCGTGGCGAGGGAGCGTTTTGAGTTTGTCCCCAACGAATAAGAAGTTATGCCCCGTAATAGACAAATCGGATCGGTCATTGTCCTGACTCTGCTGGCGGCGTGTGCCTGGATGTGGCATTCTGCCGCCACACGGCGCGATGGCGAAGCCTTGGCTCCCGCACAATCAGCCGGCAGCCAGGCTCAAGCTCAGATTCCGGGGCAGCCGTTTGCTTTGCTCACCAGCGCCGCAACCCTGTCCCCCGCGACTGCCACCGCGGGCGAAGCCAGGACTTACGTCGATAAAAAGTCGTTTCGCCTGAGCAATACCACCATGCCGATCCAGGAGCTCATGCGCCAGGACGCTGCGGTTCTTTTGCGCAACGCTTTTCTTGACACGGAGGCGCCTCTCTCGCTGGAGTTTCCGGAATCGCTGCGCCCGGTGGAAACCCCGGCGGCGTTTATTGTGCAAAGCCGCGGCCCCATCGGCGACCGGTTTCGCGCCAGCATTGCCGCCGTCGGCGCCACAGTGGTCGCCTATATTCCCAATAATGCCTATCTGGTGGAGGCGTCGCAGGATGCAGCCGATCGCCTGGCTGCCTCCGCCGGCGTGGAAACCGTGCTGCCCTACGACCCTTATTACAAGCTGGATTCGTCGATATTAAAAACGGCTGTCCAGGAGCAAAAGCTGGCTGAGGGGCAGCTGCTCAGCGTGACCCTCTTTGCGGGCCGCCGGGACCAGGGCCTGGATGCCATCCGGAGCACGGGGGCGGAAATTCTGCGCGAGGGGCTCTCCCCCTTCGGCCCCATCGCCACCATACGTCCCCAGCCGGGCAGTCTTTCTTTGCTGGCTCAAATTGCCGGTGTGCAGACCATCGAGGCGTGCCATGACAGGGTGATGTTGAACGATTTGACCCGGACGCGCATTGCCGTTGCCGGGGATTCGGTGATCAAGACCAATTATCTGGGACTGACTGGAACCAATGTGATGGTCAATATCAACGATTCCGGTGTGGACGCCAGCCATCCTGATTTGAAGGGTCGGGTTTTTGCGATGGACAGTCAATACCTGGTAGATG
>CAIWHP010000250.1 GCA_903912445.1 uncultured Lentisphaerota bacterium | reverse complement strand
TGTAGTAGACGCCTTCGCCGTAGTTCCACAGCACCGCCTGGCTCAGCGTGGCGAACCCGCTATTGGTGAACGCATAGACGAACGTCTGCTGCCCCGGGCTGGCCGGGCTGCACCAGCTGCCGCCGGCGCCGTTCTTGACGCCATCGGTCAGCCGTGCCGCAGCCCACGTGCTGTTGTTGTACTGCGCGGTGAAGCTCACCAGCTGTCCGCCGTTCGCCGGCAGGAGCAGGTTCCGCGGCGGCGGGACATAGGTGTAGGTGGTCGTGCAGTCGCCGCCTCCTGTGACAGCCGCCGAGCGGTTCCCCGCGCCATCCACCGCCACCAGCGCGAAAGCATACGCGCCGCTCCCGCCGGGCGGGGTGAAGTTGAACGCACCGCTGCCGCCGGTCTGCCGCAGGCCGGAGTCGGTCCACGCGCCGCCATCTTTCCGGTACCACAGTTCCACGCTGGCCAGGCCGCTGCCGCCCGTATCCCCGGCGCCGCTGTAGTTCACGGCGACCGTGCTGGCGCCCGTGCTCCCGGGCGCGCTCGCGATGCCGGCCGTCGGCGGCACGGACTCCAACGTTCCGCCGGGCGTGCCGAAGACCTCGAACTCGCCCAGTTCCCAGTAGCTGGCGTTATAGCCGCTCTTGATCACCAACTTGATATTCCGGGCCACCAGCCCGCCGAAGTTGAAGGCGAGCGCACCGGTACCCGCGCTGAGCGTGTTGCTCGCCGCCAAAATATAGTCGACGCCATTCTGCGAGATCCAGAGCTCCACGCCCTTGCTGCAATAGGTGTTGCCCGCCTCGCCATAGTTCCACAGCACCGCCTGGTTCAACGTCGCGTTGGACCCGCCGCTGAAGGCGTAGACGAACGCCTGCGCTCCCGGGTTGAGCGCGCTGCACCAACTGGCGCCGGCGCCGTTCTTGACCCCATCGGTCAGCCGCGCCGCGCTCCAGGTGGTCGCGTTATTCTGCGACGTGAAGCTCAGCAGCTGCCCGCCGTTCGCCGGCAGCAGCAGGTTCGCGTTGAACAGCGCCGTCAGGTTGGTTCCCCCGGCCGGCACCACCACCATCCGCGGGTTGTTCGTCAACCCGTCCAGCCAGCCGACGAAGGTCCAGCGGTTGCTCGCCACCGCCGTCACCACGTTCGAGCTGCCCAAGGCGTAGGTGCCGCCGCCCGTCACGGAGCCGCCGGCGACAGGAGTCACCGCCACACCGATGGTGGCGCCGGGCACGAAGTTCGCCGTGTAGCTCGCCCCACCCGCGCCGAGCACGATCTGCCGCGGATTTTGCAGGTTGGCGTCATGCCAGCCGGCGAAGAACCAGCCGTTGGACGCCACCGCCCCGATCTGGCGCGTGCTGCCCACCGCGAAGGTTCCGCCGCCCGTGACGCTGCCGCCGATATTCGTGCTGGCGATCACTGTGACCGTCGCCGCCGCCGCGAAGTTCGCCGTGTAGGTCATGCCTCCGAACGGCACCGTCACCGTCCACGGGTTGTTCGTCGCCCCGCCGGTCCAGCTCGTGAACAGCCAGCCGTTGCTCGCCGTCGCCGCTAGCTGGATGTTGGTGCCGACCAGGTAGTTCCCGCCCCCGCTCGCCGATCCGCCGAGCAGCGGGCTCGCCGCCACGGCAATAGTTTGCGTTGGATAGATACGACCCAGAACCGTACGCAGACGCGCATCATGCAGGGCGAGATTGTGAACACCATGCGTGAAGTAATTCTCGATGGCCACAGCAGTCAACGCGATATCCTGTCCAACGATATAATCACAGGCCACGGCGTGAGTGGAGTCCGTTGCGATCACCGACTCGATGGGCCAACCATGCCAGCCAAACAAGGTGCCCCCGTTGATCAGGGTCGACAGGGAGCGCGCGAGCTCATTAGAGGCAGGCGTGCTCGAATAGTACCCAAGGCCTCCTGCCGTGGTGTAGATAGTCGCGTCAGTACGGGTGAGCGGCGTGCCACCGCTGCTGTGCGGAACCGCGAAGGTGCTGGCGCCATCGAGTCCGGTATAAAAGCCCAGCGTAAGCGAATCCAGGTAGCGGCGTTCCTTGCGGAAGAACTCCACATATCCCTGATAGGCGGTCCGCCCCTGGTCGAACCAATCGATGCCGTCGAGGTCGGGGCCCAGACGGCTGAAATCCAAAAACGCCTGACCATAAAAAACCGTGAAAGGATCGCCAAACCAGGTGGCGAAGGAAGAGAAGGTCTGCGCATCCGGACCAGGCGAAACGTAGGTCTGCGGATCGCGGTTCCAGCCACGCCACGCTTTGACCACGTCAATTTGCGGATCACCCATCGCCGCCATCAGACAGATCAACATGGTCTCCTGCGTATACCAATCCCAATGCCCGCTGAAACCGGCGCCCGGGATATACGACCCCCAAAATTGGTTGACCGCGGGATCGAACCAAGTGTGCCACTGGATGGCGTCACGAGCTGTGGCATAATCCTGCGCCACCGATCCGCCAAAATAATCCGCGCTCACCATCAACCCGAACAGCACCAAGGTGGTGTCCATCGGACTGACTTCGGCGCCGGCCTTGCCGTGAAACTCCCCGGTTGCGCCATCCCAAACATAGTAGTGGAATAAAACCCCCTGGTAACCGTACCAGAGGACCTCGCTGCTGGACGCTGCAGCGGCGGACTTGGCCACCATGGTTCGCACGCGCGCCGCCGCATTGGCGGCGATCGCATACGCGGCGTTCGAGGTGATCAAGCCATGGGCAACGGCCGCAGGCAAAGCGGCCAGTGAAAAACCACTGGCAGCCAGGTCCACCTCGCCAGCCGGCGAGAACGGCGATTGAGCCCACAGTCCATTTCGGATGGTGACCGAAGTCAAACTGTTGGGGGCGTAGCCGACCGGATAGTACAGACAACGATCGCGCAACAATTGCAGGTTGATATTGGCTGTCGCCGCCGCATCCGCTGTCCCGCCCAGCGTGCCATAGGCCTCGAACTCGCCCAGTTCCCAATAGCTATTGCTAAAGCCGCTCTTGATGACCAGTTTGATGGTCTTCGCGACCGCATCACCCAGATTCAGCGTCACCGCGCTGTCGTTGGCGTTGAGGGTTCCGTTGGTCAGCAGGCTATAGTTGACGCCGTTCGCCGAGGTCCAGAGTTCATAAGCCTTGCTGTAGTAGTTGCCGCCCGCCTCGCTGTAGTTCCACAGCACCGCCTGCTTCAGCGTTGCGTTGGAGCCGCCGCTGAACGCATAGACGAACGTCTGCGTCCCTGGACTGGCCGTGCTGCACCAGCCGCCGCCGGGGCCGCCCTTGACACCGTCAGTCAACCGCGCTGCGCTCCACGTGCTGGCGTTGTACTGCGATGTGTAGCTATCCAATTGCCCACCGTTAGCCGGCAACAGAAGATTTGCGTTGAATAGGGCTGTCAGGTTGCTCCCCCCCGCCGATACCAGCACCACTCGCGGGTTGTTCGTCACCCCATCGCTCCACTTGGCGAACAGCCATCCATTGGAAGCGACGGCCGTCAGGAAGGCATGGCTGCCGATGACATACATTCCGCCGCCTATCACGCTACCGCCCGTCGCGGGATTGGCCTGCCCGGCGATCCCCGCGGCCGGCGCGAAGGTCGCGATATAGCTCGCGCCGCCCGCCCCCACCACCACCGTCCGCGGGTTGTTCGTCGCATTATCGTTCCACCGGACGAACTGCCAACCGTTGGAAGCCGTCGCGGTGATCTGAAGGCTGCTGCCCTCCGGATAGGAACCGCCCCCGCTCACCGCACCACCCTGCGCTGGGTCAGCCGTCACCGTGACGGCAACCGCCACGGCAGGGTCCACCACGTAATCCAACTTGATATTGTCCGAACCCGTGACGGTTACATTTGTCTGGGAAGCGCTCCCGCCCACTCCCTGGAAAGTGACGGTGTAGGTACCGGCGCCGGGAACCGGCACGGAGTAGCCGCCGGCCTGCGCGGTTACCGCATAGTACGATGACCCGGAAACCGTGACCGTAATGCCGCTGAGGCCCTCCGCCGCATCATAGAAAAGGTTGTGGTTATCATCGCTGTAGGCGACGCCGGTGATAAACGGGGTAAGTCCGCTCCGCGACCCAAAATCCTCTGTGACGACGAGAGGCCCGACCGTGTTGTTGGAGGCATTTGTATTACTGCCAAGGACCACCCCCACCCCGACCTCGCGAAAAAGGGCACTGTGAATGATATTGCGGTGCCCGGGCGGCGATTGCATCCCGCCGGTGGCCGCTGTGCCACCCCAATCCACCTCAAAGCCGGCATGCCCGTAGAACACCGATTCGGAATAGGCGAAGACACATTCCCCATAGGCATTCCAAGTGTAGCCTTGGGCCGTGATGCGGCTGCCCACCGTGCTGCCATCGCTGCCGGTGTGGCCTTGATAGACCATGGCGAACATGTCCTGGCTATGCGCGCGCGCCGCGGCCACCAGTTTGCCGTTCAGGGACAAGGGCGGCAGCGGGCTGTTCGTTGCGAACTGGCTGGCCATGAGATTCAGATCGACATTAAAATAGTCATAGGCGGAGAGCACCTCCGGATCCGTGGTGTTCTTCAGGCGTTGGCCCTCTGCCGCAGGGTTGGCCCGGGCGCGATTGATATATTCAAGAAAAAGCTGCTCCTCCGCCGTCGGTTCGCCAATGGAGTATTGCGTGAGTGCGGCCGCGTCACCCACGGACGCTGCGGCAGCGAACAGGGCTGTTCGCGTTTGAATGGGCGGAGGCGCAGGTGGCGCCACGGGCAGACCGTTCTGCCCAGCCGGCGCTGCGGGCTGGATGATGATACACCCGCCCCATGCTGCCACTAATAAACGGCGTCGCACCCAGCCCCACGTTCGCTTCATGACTTGATTCCTTCACCCCGCACTACCGGCATCTCATGGACCTAACCTGCTCAAAAGGCAAACTGAATCGCAAAAGACGGCCCGCTGCAAACTTTTGCGCCTGATCAAAGGTACCAAGTTCGCGCACAACCGCAAGCGCAGCAGCTGGTATCAGCACGAAGCAGGCCAAACTGGTGACGCAATGCACGCCACCGGACCTCGCCGGGGCGTTGACCGGCCCGCACAACACGGGTACAGGATGAGCGATGGTTTTTGCGCTCGCGTTAGCGCAGCTGGATTTCCCTGATCCTGGGCACGGCGAGGGTGCCGTTGGTGGGGATGCCGAGCCAGAGGCTGTTGAGCTGCACCGGGCCTTGCTGCAGCGCGGGCTGCAGGCTCAGCCAGGTGAGCGCATCCATGCTGTAGAAGTACTCCAGGTCCGTCAGCGAGCCCTCGCCCAGCAAGACCGTCGGCAGGTTGGTCAGCGTCACCGTGGGCTCGTACCCGACGATGATACACCAGCCGGGCGCGCCC
>CAIWHP010000249.1 GCA_903912445.1 uncultured Lentisphaerota bacterium | reverse complement strand
GTCTGCACGCCCGCCTCAACCCGGCCAAGACCATTCTGCAGCCCATCGAGCGCGGCATCGACTTCGTCGGCCACATCATCAAACCGTGGCGCACCACCCTGCGCCGCCGCACCTACAACGACGCCCTGCAGCGGATCGCTCACCTGCCGGCCGACCAGATCCACACCACCGCCAACAGCTACTTCGGCACGCTGCGCCAGACCACTCACAGCCACCACGACCGTGCGCGCCTGGCGCGGCTGGTGATGAAGCGCGGGCATACGGTGGATGGCGGGCTGACCAAGACATTCAGGAGATCGACTTGAGCGAATCCACACTTACCACATCACCGACCTGCTCATGGGGTCTCGACACTGAAGACGGCAACACATGGACCAGCCAGTGCGGTGGGTACTTCACCATCAACGAAGGCACCCCCACGGAGAACGGCATGAAGTTCTGCTTGTATTGCGGGCATCCGCTGGTGGAGGACGACGAAGATTTCTCGATATTCGACGAAGCGCTGGCCATGACCCGGGCAGCCGTCGCGGACTGACTATGCCCACCACCCTCCTCACCGATACCGAGATCGAAGAGATCTCCGGCGGCTATACCCAGCCGCAGCGCCAGCTCGAGGAGCTGCGCCGCGCCGGGTTCTGGCGGGTGAGGTTGTCACGGGCACACAAGGTTATACTGGAACGCGCACACTACGAGGCCGTGTGCGCCGGCGCCGTGCAGCCGGCCGCCAATCAATCATCGGCAGGAGGAGCCCGGCCGCAGCTGCAGGCCGTCCACAGCAAATGAAGATCCCCCGCGTCTATCCTTCCGACGGCTCGTTCTATTACGTTCAGGATCTCGACGAACGCAACCCGCGCACCGGCCGCCCCAGGCAAAAGTGGCACAAGCTCTGCCGCATCGACGAAGGCGAGGCCGCTCTGCACGCCGCGCTGGCCGCGCTGCTGGGCGAACCACCCGCGCCAGTCGGCGGCAACATGCCCGAGCTGATCAAGACCTTCAGCGCCGAGTACTTCGCCGCGCTCACCTTCGACGTGCGCAAGGAATACGAGCGCATGTTCGAGGTGATCGCCAAGGCCTTCGTCAAATTCAACGCCAACCAGGTCGAGCCCGGCGACGTGATCGCCTTCCTCGCCAAGGAATTCACCGGCCACCTGAACACCCAGGGCAAATACAAAGCGCGGCTGTCGACCTTCTTCTCCTGGTGCGTGCGCAACCAGGGCAAGACCGGCGTCGAGGTCAACCCCTGCCGCGAGATCAAGATCAAGAGCCCGCCCAAGCGGCGCGGCCGCCTCAACTCCACGCGCTACTGGGCCATCTACAACGCGCTCACGCCCATGGGGCAGTGCTTCATGGAGTTGGCCTACCTCACCCGCCAGCGCCCCACCGAGATCCGCCTGCTGCGCGAATCGCACATCAGCGCCGATCGCATCCACTTCGAGCCCAGCAAGACCGAAGACTCATCCGGCGAAGTGGTCGACATCCTCATCACCCCCGAGATCCGCGCCTGCCTCGATCGCGCGCGTTCGCTACGCCCCAAGCACAAGGTGGCCGACCTCGCCAAGCACCGCGACCCGTACATCATCCAGGCACGCGACGGCGACAAGTACACCAAGAACGGCTTCTATGAGGTCTGGCGCGACGCCGTCGAGGCCGCGGGCTGCAAAGGCATCACCACACGCGACATCCGGCCCTACGCGCTCTCGGTGATGGAAACCCTGGGCGCCGACCTGCGCGAGATCCAGAAGAGCGCTGTGCACACCACCGTGGGCTCCACGGAGGTGTACCTTGATCAATATCGTGAGCGGTTTAGTGACTTCAGGATGCCGTTACCGGAGGGGAAATCATGAATTTGCTATCAGCAGCAATGTATGGGAACAGTGCCGCCGGTGAGCCGGCATCCGCCAAATTCGGCATGCTCTGGTTCGACACATCCACGCGCGTCACCAAGGCCTTCGATGGCGAACGGTGGGTCAGCGCGGAAGATTTCAAGGCCAGATTTCCGCAGCATGCACACCTGCTTGGCGCCGCAGATCTCACTGCAGAAACGAAAAAAACTTAGGGACTCCCTAAGCAGTGACGCTCCGAGAATCCCTAAGTCTTTGATTTTTGGTCGGGGCGAGAGGATTTGAACCTCCGACCACCTGCACCCCATGCGCACGTTGTTTTGTGCAGATTCAACATGATAGCGCGTTTTCCCTAAGCACGCACCCGCAATACAGGCCCACGTCTGGCGCGGGATTGCAAGGGGCGCTTAGGGACTTCCTGCGGCTGTTTCCTCACCCCGTCCAGCTCTCGCTTCGCTCGCCCGTGGCTTCGCCACCGGACGCAGGCGGGGTGAAGAAGGGGCGCGCAAAACCCCGCGCGCCCCGGCTGATCTAATCCAGTGATTGCATTCCAAAGCGCGAATTCGAGTCATGGCCACAATGCAAAACACCCGGCCCTTTCGGGCCGGGTGTCTAACGAATTCAGTTATTCGGAATTCCCGAAGAACTACGGCGGCCCGCAGATCCGCCGGTCCTCCGCGATCACAGCTTGGGCGGCGGCGAGCTGGCGGACGATGGCGTCGGCGCGGCTGGCTTCGCCGAGAAGAAATTCAGCAGCCGTTCCCGAAAGTCCGCCGGCTGCGGGGCCATCACTTCCGCCGGCGCCGGCGCCAAACGTGCTGGCAGCACCTGCACAGGCTTTGAGGCTGGGGGCACCGGGGTCCCGCAGGACGAGAGTGCCAGCACGGACACGATCCAGATCAGTCTGGTGTTGAGCTTGTT
>CAIWHP010000248.1 GCA_903912445.1 uncultured Lentisphaerota bacterium | reverse complement strand
TTGGCGATACGGTTATGGAAAGCGGCGATACGCTAAAGCGTCAAATGAGCGATTGGACCTACAATGGCAACGGAGAAATCAAGCTGCTGGTTGGCGACAAAACATTGACGCCGCCCGCCTGGGGTGCGGCTGACGAAGGTTCTCGTGGCTATACCGATGGATACGAGGATGGCAGTCAGGCCTGGGCCATTCTCAAGGCTGACGCAGCGTTTCGTTGGAAATAGTGCCTGTCGGAGCCGATGCCTGTCGGGGGGGGGGCCATCGCGTCTCATCGAACTGCACGGGCGCGCTGCGCCTAGGAGAAGGGGACTTTTCCGTCGGGAGGGCTCTGGCACCACTGTGCGGCACCGGATCTTGCGCAAGCTGGATTCCCAAACATATCAACGCACGCGGGCCGCGGTCAGGCGGTCGTTTTCGCCAAGTGCAGCTTCGACTTGAAGAAGAAGAAGCCGACCACGCCGAAGGTGGTGATGGGCGAGAGCCAGACGGGCAGGTGGCAGCCGAAGCTCTCTAGGATCATGAACAGGCCGAGCAGGAGCACGGAGTACATCGCGCCGTTCTTGAGGTAGAGATATTTGCTGATCCGCTCGATGTTGCCGATCGTGAGCTGGCGCACCACCAGCGCGCCGATCCCATTGCCCACCAGGATCAGGGGCACCGACAAAGTGAAGGCGAAGGCGCCGAGGACGCCATCGATGGAAAAGGTGGTGTCGATGACCTCCAGGTACAGGATCTTGCTCCAGTCGGAGAGCCGGTTCTGCATCAGGTCCTTTTCGGCCTGCGCGGCGTGTTCCCGGAAGCCATGCGTGATGAAGAAGGCCGTCGAGCCGACGACCGCGCCGAAGGCCATCATCGGGCTGCGCTGCAGCGCGTACCAGACGATCACCGCCAGCAGGACGGCGACGAGCGTAAAGAACCAGCCGCCCTGCCGCTGGAAGAAAGCCTCGCCGGTCAGCCCGAAGTTTTTCGGCTCCAGGAAGAGCCAGTGGAAGAACAGGAACACCAGGAAGGTGCCGCCGCCGACCAGCAGGATGGGCGCGGACTTCCCTATGGCGGCGACCACGGCGGGGTCGCCGCTGAAGGTCGCCGTCAGCGCGCCGAGCGGGCCCAGCGTCGGCGCCGACACCCAGACGATCAGCCACGGCAACACACCGCGCACGATAAACACGGCGAACAGCAGGCCCCACAACAGGAACCAGCGGCGTGCCCACGCCTGCATGGTGGAGAGCACCTGCGCGTTGATGATCGCGTTATCGATGCTGGTGATGGTCTCGAACAGCACCAGCCCGACGACAATCAAAATATAGTGAACGATGTCCATGGTCGCCTCTGCCCGATCAACGAGCGCGGGATAGATACGGGAGCAAGGGCCGCATTGCAAGTTTGAATCCGCGGCGCCGAGTCTGTTACCTTCCCGCCCATGCAACCGGGGAAACCAGCATGACTTTGGCCATCGAAACCAGCGGGCTGACGCGGCGCTTCGGCTCTGTGTGCGCGGTGGAGGGGCTCGACCTGCGCGTGGAGGCGGGCAAGTTCTACGGCTTCCTCGGCCCGAACGGCGCGGGCAAGTCCACCACCATCAAGATGCTGACCGGCCTGCTCGCGCCGACCAGCGGGACGATGCGCCTCCTCGACACCGACCTGGGCGACCCCGAGCGCGCCCGCGCCATCAAGCAGCGCATCGGCGTCGTGCCGGAGAACCTGGCGCTCTTCGACAACCTGACCGCGCGCGAATATCTGACGTTCATCGGGCGCATGTACCTGCTGCCGCCGGACACGGTGCGCGCGCGCTGCCAGGAATTGCTGACGATGATGGACCTCGCGGGCGAGGAGACCAAGCTGACGCTCGAATATTCCCACGGCATGAAGAAGAAGCTAGCGCTCGCGGCGGCGCTGCTGCCGGATCCCGACCTGCTGTTTCTCGACGAGCCGTTCGAGGGCGTGGATGCCGTGGCGTCGCGCATGTTGCGGGACACGCTGAAGAGTTTTGTGAAGCGCGGGGCGACGGTCTTCCTGACTTCGCACGTGCTGGAGATCGTCGAGAAGCTGTGTACCGATGTGGGCATCATTGCGCATGGGCGGCTGGTGCAGCAGGTCTCGATGGCGGAAATCCACGCGGCCGGCACATTGGAGGAGCGGTTCCTCGCGGCCGTGGGCGATGGGCAGGTCGAGGCGCAGAAGTTGAGCTGGCTGGAGGACTGAGCGTGTACCTCCAACATCTGCGCACGTTGCTCTGGCTGCGGTGGCGGCTGACGCGCAACCAATGGCGGCGCGGCGGCCAGGTCAACGCGATCCTCTCGCTGCTCGTCAGCATCCTGGGCCTTGGCCTCGCGGTCGCTGGCGGAGTGGGGGGGCTCCTCATCGGCGCGTTGGCCCTCGCGAAGGCCACGCCGCAGGCGACCATGTTCGCCTGGGACGGCATTGTGGCGGTGTTCCTCTTTGTCTGGCTGCTGGGCCTCGTCACGGAGATCCAGCGCTCGGAAGTCATTGATGCCAGCCGCTTGATGCATCTACCGGTGCTATTGCGCGAAGTCTTTTTCCTGAACTATGCGGCCTCGCACATCTGCTTGAGCCTGGCGATCTGGGTGCCGACGACGCTCGGGCTTGCGTTTGGGCTGGCCGTCGGCCGCGGCGCGCATCAGCTCTGGCTGGTGCCGCTGTTGCTGGCGTTTTTCTTCATGGTCACCGCATGGACCTATTGTCTGCGCGGCTGGCTCGCGGCGCTGATGGTCAACCAGCGCCGCCGGCGCGCCGTGATCATGGGCGTGACGATGTTCGTCGTCGTGCTGGCGCAGCTGCCCAACCTGCTCATGAATGTCTGGCGCGACGATACCCGCCGGGTCGGCGCCGCCGTGGCGCACGACTCCGGGAAGAACGCGCAGGTCGTGCGGGTCTGCACCCTGGCCAATCGCTTTGCGCCGCCGCTCTGGCTGCCGCAGGGCGCGCAGGCTTTGCAGGCCGGCCGCGTCTGGCCCAGCCTGATCGCGACCGCCGGCATGGGCCTGCTCGGCCTGCTGGGGCTGGCGCGCGCCTACCAGCTCACGCGGCGCTTCTATCAGGGCGACGACCGGCGTAAAACCGCACCGCCGCCGGTCGCCACCCCAGCCACAAAGGTGGTGCGCGGGCGCCTGCTCGTCGAGCGGACGCTGCCGCTGGTGCCTGAACCCGCGGCCGCCGTGGCGTGCGCCAACCTCCGCTCCATGCTGCGCGCGCCGGAGGTGAAGATGGCGCTGGTGGCGAACGTGGTCGTGTTCGTCATTTTGGCGGGCGGGATCTTCCTGAAACACGGCGCGGCTGTGCCGCCGGCCGGTCGGCCGTTCATCGCCCTGGCCGCAGCCTGTTTGACCATGCTCGGCCTGATGCAGTTGCTGTTCAACCAGTTTGGCTTTGACCGCGATGGGTTTCGCGCCCTTGTGCTGCTGCCCGCGCAGCGCTGGCACATTCTGCTGGGGAAGAATATTTCGCTGCTGGCCATCAGCCTGCCCGTGTTTGTGGTGCTGCTCAGCCTGCTGACCGTGAGCGCGCACCTCGGTCCCGCAGAGCTGCTGCAGGCGTGCCTCGGCTTTTGTTCCGTGCAGCTGGCGCTGGGTGTGTTGGGCAACTGGCTCTCGATCCTTACGCCGTACCGCATTGCCGCCGGCTCTTTGAAGCCGACCAAGGCCAAGGCCAGTTCACAAGTCCTCATGGTGGTGGCGAGCATGTTCATGCCGTTGCTGCTGCTGCCGCTCTTCGTGCCCCCGCTGCTGGGCTTCCTCTGCAATGAATTTACCAAGGTGCCCGGCACACCCATCACGCTCCTGGGCGCGGTGGTTTTGCTGGGGTGCTCGTGCCTGCTCTATGGCTGCACCCTCAAGCCGCTCGGCCGCCTGCTCCAGCGCCGCGAGCAGCGCATCCTCCTGGCCGTCACCAGCGAAGTGGAATGAACATAGAACACCGAACATTCAACATCGAACATCGAAGTTCGGAAGTTCCGTAGCGGTGGCTTTCCTCGAAAACAATATTTACGCCCTGTGAACCATGCAAGTGCGTGGAGGCAGGCGTCCCGCCCGGCGATAACTGAACCGCACGTGCACATCTGCTTACACGCTCCGGCGGCGGGACGCCGCCGGCACCGGCACGCGAGACGCGTGCCTCCACAAAGAACGGAGCGCCCATCCAGCGCCGGGGCTCGTGCCTGCTCCGTTTCGTCACTGTCACGTGGAATAAGTGCGGGGCAGGGTAGGGGCGCAGTCTTGCTGCGCCCAAGGTGTGCCGTATGCGGAGCGAACGGGCGCGGTGGCCCGACAGGCTCACCACAAGCAAGTCGACGCCCCTGCAGGCGATAGGGCGTGCCTGCGCGCGCCATGAGCGATGCGAAAAAACATCTGATATAATGCCGTCCAGAAAATGGACACGCAACGCAAACTGGAGATTCTGGCGCAGGATGCGCAGTACGACCTCGCCTGCGCCTGCGGGACCAGCACCGACGGGCACCGCCGGCGCGGCGCGGGCGGCAAGTGGCTCTACCCGGTCACGCTGCCCAGCGGCGGCCACTCGCTCCTGCTCAAGACGCTCGTCTCCAACGCCTGCACCAACGACTGCAAGTACTGCCCGCTGCGGCGCGGCTCGAACGTCGAGCGCTGCTCGATGACGCCCGACGAGATCGCGCGCATCTTTCTGGAATACCGGCGCACGGAGAACGTCTTCGGCCTGTTCCTGACCAGCGGCGTCACGGGCACGCCGGACCAGAGCATGGAGCGGCTGCTCGACGCGACCAAGCTGCTGCGCAAAAAGCACCAGTTCCGCGGCTACATCCACCTGAAGATCCTGCCCGGGGCCTCCGACGCCGCCGTGGAGGAGGCCGTCCGCTACGCGAGCGCGGTCTCCCTGAACATCGAGACGCCCGGCAAGCGCCACTTCGACCTGCTCTCCTCCAGCAAGGACTATGACCGCGACATCATCCGTCCGCTGCGCCTGATGAGCCGCCTGACGGCCAAGGGCCAGCCGCGCGCCCGCGTCAAATGCACCACGCAGTTCGTCGTCGGCGCCTCCGACGAGACCGATGGCGAGATCGTCTCGTACATGACCGGCCTTTACGACCGCCTGCATTTCGAGCGCATCTATTTTTCCGCCTACCAGCCCGGTCTCGGCGATCCCTCGATCCCCGGCGAGCAGACGCTGCGGCAGCAGCCCGCGGATGCGCTCATCCGCCGCGAGCACCGGCTCTACCAGACGGACTTCCTGATGCGGAAATATGGCTTCGCCGGCTCGGAGCTGGTGCTCGACGCCGCCGGGAACCTCCCGCTCGAGCGCGACCCGAAGGAGGCCTGGGCCCTGGCACATCCCGAATACTTCCCGCTCAACGCCAACACGGCCGAGCGGGAGCAGCTGCTGCGCGTGCCCGGCCTGGGCTTGCTCGGCGTGCAGCGCCTGCTCGAGGCGCGGCAGACCCACCGCCTGCATGCGCTCGCCGAGACGGGCGCGCGCGGCCGCCTCGCTGCCAAGGCCGCGCCGTATCTCGTGTGGTCGTGACGAACCCCGCCGGTTTTCCAAGGGTTGGAAACGGGAGCAGGCGATTTTCCAAGGGTTGTAAATTTCTCCGAACCGGCTGCGTGCTGCCCGGGATGCAAGCTTGGCTTTCCTGCAGGGGCAACTGGTAACGGCGGCGTCGCGTCGTCATAGTAAGCTCATCATGATCACCGCCCTCAGCCGTGCAACAGGTGCAGGGCCCGCATCCGGCGTTCTTCCTGCGGCGGCTGGAAAGCCGCCGCTCCCGGCTAGTCGGGCCAGTTCGAGAGCCGTACCGCGCAACGTCATTTTGCGCAGGCAAGTTCGGTTTTAGGGGCTGGAAAAGTCCGCTCCAACAGGGCTTGACGGGCAGGGAGCGGAGTGATTAACTCCGCGCCCGCAGCCTAAAGCGTCTTGCCTTCCTGCAGGGCGCTGCGGAGAAACCAACTTCCTCGGCGCAGGCCGGGGACGGGGCGTACGGCGGTGGGCAACCATCGCGCGCGGTCACTTCCAGGACCGAGCCCGTCAGCTAACTCCGCCGGCATATGGAAGGGCGATCCACGCGCCACCGCCATAGCGGGGCCCACATGAATCCCCGGTTAACCGACAGGCCACGCGCCTTTGACACGCGCCAGGTCTGCGCCTAGGCATTGCAGCGAAGGGTGGCGGGTATGTCGTGGTTCGATAAAACAAAGCATCTGTTGTTTGGACAGCCGCGGGATATCTCGGATCCGAAGCTGTTCCATAAGATCTCGCTGGTGGCGTTCCTCGCCTGGGTCGGCTTGGGCTCCGATGGCTTGAGCTCCTCGGCCTACGGCCCGGACGAGACGTTCCGCGCGCTCGCCGGCCACACGCACCTGGCCGTCTTCATGGCTCTGGCGGTGGCGTTGACGGTGTTCATCATCTCCTATGCCTACGGCAAGATCATCGAGCATTTCCCGTCGGGCGGCGGCGGCTATGTGGTGGCGACCAAGCTGCTCGGGCCGGGTTTTGGCCTCATCTCCGGCAGCGCGCTGCTGGTGGACTACGGGCTGACGATCAGCGTGTCCATCGCGTCGGCGGCCGATCAGATTTTCAGCTTCCTGCCGCCGGCGTGGGGATGCTGGGAACACAAGGTGGGCATCGAGGCCTTCGCGATCCTCGTGTTGTTGGTGCTGAACATCCGGGGGGCGAAGGAATCCATCAGCATCCTTGTGCCGATCTTCCTGCTGTTCATCGTCACGCACGTCGTCGTGCTGCTGGCGAGCATCGGCATGCACCTGCACGAGACCCCCGCCGTTGCCGGGCAGGTGGCCTCCGGCCTGCGGCACGATCTGCACACGGTCGGCCTGGGCGCGCTGCTGCTGATCTTTGCCCGCGCCTACTCGCGCGGAGCCGGCACCTACACCGGCATCGAGGCGGTATCCAACGGCCTGCAGATCATGCGCGAGCCGCGCGTGGCCACGGCGAAGCGGACGATGCTCTATATGGCCATCTCGCTCGCCGTCACCGCCGGCGGCATCCTGCTGTGCTACCTGTTGCTCGGCGTCGCGCCGGTCGAGGGCAAGACGCTGAACGCGGTGCTCATCGAGCGGCTGGGTTTCGGCACGTGGTTCGTCGTGCTCACGCTGTGCGCCGAGGGCGCCTTGCTGGTGGTCGCCGCGCAGACGGGCTTCATCGATGGCCCGCGCGTGATGGCGAACATGGCGCTCGACGGCTGGCTGCCGCGGCGGTTCAGCTCGCTTTCGGAGCGCCTGACGACGCATTACGGCATCGTCCTCATGGGCCTCGCCGCGCTCGCCACGCTGATCTACACCAAGGGCGTGATCGACCAGCTCGTCACGATGTACTCGATCAACGTCTTCGTCACCTTCACGCTGACGCAGCTCGGCATGTGCCGCTTCTGGGTCCAAGAGCGGCGCAACCAGCCGCGCTGGCGGCGCCCGCTGGCGTTGCACGTGGTCGGCGCCTTGCTCTGCGCGGGCATCCTCGTCATGGTCGTGGTCGAGAAATTCTTCGAGGGCGCTTGGGTCACCCTGCTCATCACGTCCCTGCTGATCGCCTTCTGCGCGCTCATCCGGCGGCACTACGCCAAGGTCTCGGCCCAGCTCGGCAAACTCTCGCAGGCCTTGAGCGAGCTGCCTGCCGAGGCGCCGGCCGCCGCCGTGCCCGCCGCGCTCGACGAGCGCCAGCCGCTCGCCGTCCTGCTGGTCGGCGGCTACGGCGGGCTCGGCGTGCACTCGCTGCTCGCCATCTTCCGCCAGTTCCCGGGTTTTTATAAACAGGTGGCGTTCGTCTCCGTGTCCGTGATGGATTCCGGCACGTTCAAGGGCGCGGGCGAACTGGAGAACCTCAAGCGCCAGACGCAGCAGGCGCTCGACCGCTACGTGGCGCTCGCCCGCGGCTACGGTCTGGCCGCCGCCAGCTATACCGCCGCCGGCACCGACCCCATGGACGAGATCGAAGCGCTCTGTCGCGCCATCGGCCGCCAGTTCCCGAAGGCGACCTTCTTTGCCGGCAAGCTGATCTTCCGCAAGGACACCTGGTATCAGCGCCTGCTCCACAACGAAACCGCCACCGCTATCCAGCGCCGTCTCCAATGGGAAGGGCTGCCCACCGTCGTGCTGCCGGTCCGCGTCCGCGAATAGCGCCCGACGGGCTGCCAAGAATACGCGCCAGAACGGCCGGGTTTTCAACGTTTGGCACGCGGGGCCGGCGGTGCCGACCGCGGAGCCTTGGTGGTTTTGGCTTGTCGGGTGGCGTGGATATCCATTATGCCATGCACGGTTGTGATGCAGCGCAGCGCGGCAAGGTCTTCAGGAAGGGAAAAGATGAACAGCGCCAAGCGAATCCGAACAGGGGTGTGCGTCCGGTCTTTTCGCATGCTCCAGCGCTGCGGACTGGGACTGCTTCTGGCCGCAGCGTGCCGTCTCGGCGCGGCCGGCGCGCCGCCGGCCTTGACCAATCCCTTCTTTGCGATGGACACCGGCACGCGCGATGCGACGCACCGCACGCCCGCCGAGCAGGTCGCGCTCGTCAAGGAACTCGGTTTCGCGGGGGTGGGGCCGATCTATCACGGCGCGGATGACCTGCAGCAGTGGTACGCCGCGCTCGACCAGCAGGGGCTGAAGCTGTTCGCGCTCTACCTCAACCTCAATATGGACGAGGGCGTGACGCCGCAGCTCAAGGAGGCGGTCACCGCCCTCAAGGGCCACGACACGTTTGTCTGGCTCTATGTCACCACCAAGAAATTCAAACCCTCGGCGACCGATGGCGACGAGAGCGCCGTCAAGGCGCTGCGCGAGCTGGCCGATTTCGCGGCGGCGAGCGGCGTGAAGGTCGCGCTCTATCCGCACACCAACCAGTACGCCCAGCGGGTCGAAGATTGCGTGCGGCTGATCGAAAAGGTGGGGCGCAAGAATCTGGGTGTGACTTTCAACCTGTGTCACTGGCTCAAGGTGGATGGCAAGGATCTCGCCGCGACGCTCAAGAGCGCCGCGCCGCACCTGTTTGTGGTCACCGTGAGCGGCGCGGATGCCGGCGGTACGGATTGGAAGAAGCTGATCCAGCCGCTCGACACAGGGACCTTCGATGTGCTGCCGCTGCTGCAGCAACTCCAGGCGCTGAAGTTTGCCGGGCCGATCGGGTTGCAGCATTTCGGCATCCGCGGCAGCGTCGCGGAAAACCTCAAGCACTCGATGGATGGCTGGAAGAAGCTGCAGGCACGCCTGGCCGCGGAGAAGAACTAAATCATGCAAGACTCTTTCCTCTCGCGCCGAACTTTCCTCAAGCGCGCCGGCGCCTGTGGCGCGGCGCTGGCTGCGCCGTTGCTGCTGCCGGCCACGGTCTTCGGCGGCGGCTGGCGCGCGGCGCCGGGCAACCGCGTGACCATCGGCATGATCGGCGTCGGCAGCCACGGCGTCGCGCGCAACCTCAACGGCTTTCTGGGACAACCCGATGCGCAGGTCGTCGCCGTCTGCGACGTAGAGGCCGCGCGCATGCGCGCGGCGCAGGACATGGTCAACAAGCGCTACGGCAACAGCGACTGCGCCGCCTACCGCGACTTCCGCGAGATCCTTGCGCGGCCCGATATTGACGCCGTGATGGTCTCGACGCCCGACCACTGGCACGTGCCGATCTCGCTGATGGCGATGCGCGCCGGCAAGGATGTCTGCAGCGAGAAGCCGACGCTGACGATCCAGGAAGGCCGCATCCAGTGCGACGTGGCGCGGCAAACCGGCGCGATTTTCCAGACCTCGACGGAGGACCGCTCGCTCACGGTGTATCACCGCATGGCGGAGCTGGTGCGCAACGGGCGCATCGGCAAGCTGCACACGATCCGCGTCGGCCTGCCCAATGCGCAGCGGGCCATCGAGCCCGCGGTCATCGAGCCGGTGCCGGCGGGCTTCGATTATGAAATGTGGCTCGGCCCCGCGCCGGCCGCGCCCTATTGCGCGGCGCGCTGCCATTACAATTTCCGGTGGATCTCCGATTACTCCGGCGGGATGCTCACCGACTGGGGCATGCACCTGTTCGACACCGCGCAGTGGGGGAACGACACCGAGCACACCGGCCCCGTCAGTGTCGAGGGCCGCGGCGAATTTCCCCACGCAGGCCTGTATAACACGGCGACCGAATTCCATCTCGAATATGCCTATGCCAATGGCGTGCGTATGTTCGCCGAGAGCGGCGGCGTCGGCCTGCGCTTCGAGGGCACGGATGGCTGGGTGGGCAACAAGGGCTGGATCGGCCCGCTGGAGGCGAGCGCGCCCGCGATCCTCAAGAGCCAGATCGGCCCCAACGAAGTCCACCTGGCGACCTGCTTCGGCGGCGAGCACCGCAACTTCCTCGACAGCGTGAAGAGCCGGCGCCCGTGCTATTTCCCGCCCGAGATCGGCCACCGCTGCGCCTCGATCTGCCACATCGGCAACGCCGCGCTGCTGCTCGGCCGCAAGCTGCGCTGGGATCCGGCCAAAGAGGAATTTCCCGGCGACGACACCGCGAACCGCCTGCGCGCGCGCTCCCTGCGCGCGCCGTGGACGCTGGACGAATTGGCCCCGCAACCCCACCAGGAGCACACATGAAAGTCGGACTCTTCGGCATCGGATTGGATACGTACTGGCCGCAGTTCAAGGGACTGCTCGGCCACCTCACGGCCTATCAGGCGGAGATCGCAGAGCAGATCGCCGGCTTCGGCGTCGAGCTGGTGGATGCGGGGATGGTGGACAATCCCGAGAAGGCGCGCGCCGCCGCCTCGCTGTTCCGGCGTGAAGAGGTCGACCTGATCTTCCTCTATATCTCCACCTATGCGCTCTCCTCGACCGTGCTGCCGGTGGTGCAGCAGGTCAAGGTGCCGGTCGTCGTGCTCAACCTCCAGCCGGTGCCGCAGCTCGACTATGCGAAGTTCAACGCGCTCGGCGACCGCGGGCTGATGACCGGCATCTGGCTCGAGCATTGCCAGGCGTGCAGTGCGCCGGAGATCGCCTGCGTCTTCAACCGCGCCGGCATCGCCTACCACCTCGTCACGGGGCATTTGCGGGACCCGGAGGCGTGGACGGAGATCCGCGACTGGGTCGCCGCCGCGCGGGTCGCCGACGCCCTGCGCCGGAACCGCGTTGGCGTGCTCGGGCATTACTACTGCGGCATGCTCGACGTCTATTCCGACATGACGCAGCAGGCCGCCGTCTTCGGGCAGCACTATGAGCTGCTGGAGATGTGCGAGCTGCATGCGCTGCGCGAGCGGGTGACCAAGGCGCAGGTGACCGCGAAGGTCAGGGAGTTCGGCAAGAAGTTCGCCGTCGCACGCGACTGTGCCGCCAGCGAGATCGCGCGCGCGGCCAAGACCTCCTGCGCGCTCGATGCGCTCGTCGCCAAGCATCGGCTGGGTGCGCTGGCCTATTACTACGAAAGCGTCGCCGGCAATCCCTACCAGGACATCGTCACCAGCGTCATCGCCGGCAACACCCTGCTGACCGGCCGGCATGTGCCCGTCGCGGGCGAGTGCGAAGTGAAGAACGTCCAGGCGATGAAGATCATGGACGAGTTGGGCGCCGGCGGCTCGTTCTCTGAGTTCTATCTGGCCGATTTCACCGACGATGTGGTCTACCTGGGGCACGATGGTCCGGCGCACTTTGCCATTGCGGAAGGCTCGGTCGGACTGGTGCCGCTGTCGGTCTACCATGGCAAGCCCGGCCAGGGGCTCTCGATCCAGATGACCGTAAAACATGGACCTGTCACGCTGTTGTCGGTCGTGCAGGGTGCCGGCGGCCAGCTGTTCCTGCTCGTCGCCGAGGGCCAGTCGGTGCCCGGTCCCATCCTCCAGATCGGCAACACCAACAGCCGCTATCAATTCAGCGTCAGCGCCAAGACCTTCATGAACGAGTGGTCGAAGGCCGGCCCGGCACACCATTGCGCCATCGGGGTGGGGCACGTTGCCGCCAAGCTCGCCAAGCTGGGCGCGTTGCTGGGCCTTGAAGTACGCCGCGTCTGCTAGGACCCGGATAGCGCGGGCAGGCGGCAGGCTCGCGCTTGGGCTCCGCCTTAGGAACAGGCCGGTTGGCGTGGATGACGCGTCAGCAATCACCAGTCCCAAGCTGTGGCCTGCAGTCTGCCCCGGCGTTGCGGGCCGAGCATGCAACCCGCGCCGGTTAAAAACACGACGCTTGACCGCGCATGCACTTCAATAATGCTGGAAAATGATTTTAATGCTAAGACTAATCCTGTTTTAACGATGTAAAATGTTGCATCAACGCCGTAATCGTGTATGATGGCTCCGCGTTTTGCGCTAAGGAGCATGATTGCACTTTAAATAGCGCGGGATGGCTTGAAAATGGCAACCAATAAAAGCAGGCGGGTGTTATGACGAAAACAAGCTGGGACGGTGCGCAGATCTTGGTGAAAAGCCTGGAGGCCCAAGGGATCGAATATATGTTCGGCATCCCGGGCGGGGCGACGATCCCGATCTTTGACGCGCTGGTGACGACCGGGACGAAGATCAAGTTCGTGCTGACGCGCCACGAGCAGGCGGCGACGCACATGGCCGATGGCTACGCGCGGGCGACGGGCCGGCCGGCGGCGGTGCTGGTCACGAGCGGCCCGGGGGCCACCAACACGGTCACCGGCATCATGACCGCACACATCGATTCGGTCCCGATGATCGTCGTCTCCGGGCAGGCGGCGACGCACATGCTGGGCAAGGACGCCTTCCAGGAGGCCGACATCTACGGCATGACGATGCCGATCGTGAAGCACAGCTATCTGATCCACGACACGAATCACATTCCGCGCATTGTGCGCGAAGCCTTTCACATCGCCACGACCGGCCGCCCGGGGCCGGTGCTGATCGATGTGCCGAAGGACATCAGCATGGCGCCCTTCGTCGGCGACCCGCTGGCGGCGATGGAGCTGCCGGGCTACAACCCGGAGGCGCCCGCGCCCGACCCGGCGACGATCCAGGCGATCGCCGACGCGCTCCTGCGCGCACGCAAGCCGATCATTCTCATCGGCCACGGCGTGATCATTTCCGACGCCTGTACGGCAATCCGGACACTGGCGGAAAAGATCCATGCGCCGGTGACGAGCACGCTGCTGGGCAAGGGCGGCTTCCCGGAATCGCACGCGCTCTCGCTCGGCATGCTGGGCATGCACGGCACGGCCTATGCCAACAAGGCGATGGTCGAGGCCGACCTCATCCTGAACTTCGGCTCGCGCTTCGACGACCGGATCCTCGGCGTGCCGGCGCGCTTCGGGCGCGATGCCGTGAAGATCCATGTGGACATCGATCCGGCTGAAATCGGCAAGATGCTCAAGCCGGAGATCGTCTGCCTCGGCGACGCCCGCCAGGTGGCGGAGGCGTTGCTCAAGGTGGTCGGGAACCCCGATACGGGTGCCTGGATCAAACACATCAACGCCCTAAAGAAGGACTTTCCGCTGCACTACCGGCGCACCGGCGGCCTCAAGATGCAGCACATCATCGAGGAGCTATACACGCTGACCGGCGGCAAGGCCGTGGTCGCGACGGATGTGGGCCAGCACCAGATGTGGACGGCGCAATATTGGAAAGTGGACCGGCGCAACGACTGGCTCAGCTCCGGCGGCGCCGGCACGATGGGCTTCGGGCTGCCCGCCGCCATCGGCGCGCAGTTCGGCCGGCGCAAGGATCTGGTCGTCTCGGTCTCCGGCGACGGCGGCTTCCAGATGACGATGCCCGACTTCGCGACCGCCTGTAACCACAAGCTGCCGATCAAGGCCATAGTCCTGAACAACAGCTACCTCGGCATGGTGCGCCAGTGGCAGGAGCTGTTCTACGCCGACCGCAAGAGCGGGGTGGACCTCGAGGGCAATCCCGATTTCGCCAAGATCGCCGAGGCCTACGGCGCGCTCGGCCTGCGCATCAAGCGGGCCGCCGACGTGCGCAAGGTGCTCACCCGCGCGCTGGAGTATGACAGCGGCCCGTGCATCATCGACGTCCAGGTGCACAAGGAACAAAACGTGTTCCCGATGGTGCCGGCCGGCAAGGCGCTCGAGGACATGATCCTGGAGCCCCGCCCGCGCCGCGGGCGGCCGCCGGTCGCCGCACGGAAAAAATGAGCCCCCCCGAAAGGAACTGCAGCATGCAAAACAACTTCACTCACACGCTCAGCGTCGTCGTCGCCAACAAGCCCGGTGTGCTCGCGCGCATCGCCCACGTGTTTGCGCGGCGCGGCTTCAACATTGATTCCCTCGTCGTCTCCTCCTCGATGGAGGGCAACGTCTCGCGCATGACCATTACCGCGCTCGGCGACCCCGCGAACCTGTACCAGATCATCGAGCAGGTGAAGAAGCTCGTGGACGTCATCCATTGCACCGACCACACCGGCGAGGACGTGGTCGTCAAGGAGATGGCGCTGGTCAAGGTGCACGTCGGCCCGGCGGCGCGGACCGAGGTGCTCCAGGTGGCCGACCACTTCGGCGCGGAGAGCGTGGATATGACCGAGAGCTCGATGATCCTCATGGCCGTGGGCGACAGCGACAAGCTCGAGGCCATGCTCAAGCTGTTGAGGAAATTCAAGGTCGTTGAACTCTGCCGCACCGGCAAGGTCCTCATGGCCCGCGGCGAACTCCCGACCTGACCCGTGGAAACGTTTGCCTGCCAGCGTTGCGGGGCCTGCTGCCGCTGGGGCGGACACGTCCTGCTGACCGCCGCCGACATCACTGCGCTCGCCCGGCATCTCGGCCTGACGGAGGACGAGTTTGTCCAACGCCACACCGTGCTGGCGGCGAACCGCGCCCAGTTGAGCTTGGCCGATAGGCCCGATGGCGCGTGCTGTTTGCTGGGGCCGGACCAGGCCTGCCGCGTCTATGCCGCGCGCCCGCAGCAGTGCCGAGCTTTCCCGCACACCTGGCGCGTGGCCGGCTGCCCGGCAGTGCCGCGTTGAGGACCGCACGGCACCGTACGCTGCGGCCCAGCCGCCCAACTCATCTCCGCCTCCCTTGGTCCCTCATCGCACAGTTGTACAACTGTGCGATGAGGCGGTGACCAGGCGGATGGGCCGGTCGCGCACGCGCTAACCAGCCCTTTCGCCGCTCCGGGGCCGTCCTGCCGGTTCGCGCTACACAGGGAACCGCACCCTAATCCAGGAGGAAACGCGACCGGGCCTGGCGTTCGAAAACGAGGGGTGGCACCTGGTCGCGCTTCCGGGGACTCCCGTCAGAATCCGCAGAGGCTGGTTGGCACAGAGCGACCGCATGGCGTGCGCCCGGCTTTGGGACAGCTGCTTCAGGTGCGCGCAGAGACGAGGACGGCGGAGGCGCGATCGGCCAGGCGCAGGCGCCAGTCCCCAGGCTGGTAGAAGGGCGGGGGCGCCTCGGTGGCGAATTCGAGCTGCCACGCTGCGCCGGGCGGCTTGGGCAGTTGGAACTCGACGCCTTGGCGGCCGGCATTGAAGAGCAGGAGGACGTGATCGTCGTCGAACGGCGCGCCGGTCAGCTTGCTGTCGCCGGAAAACAGGCAGCCGATGGCGCTGCCGTTCTGCCAGTCCGGGTCCTGGCCGTTGGGGCCGAGCCAGCGCACATCCGCAGGCGCGTTGCGGTCGGTCTGGAGGCCGTGCAGGAATGACGGGCGGCGCAGCGAAGGATGCGTCTGGCGAAACCGGATGAGCCGGCGCGTAAAGTTGTGCAACTCGGCGTTGGCCTCGAGCAGCGACCAGTCAAACCACGAGATGTCGTTGTCCTGCGCGTAGGCGTTGTTGTTGCCGCGCTGCGTGCGGCCAAGCTCATCGCCGGCGAGCAGCATCGGCACGCCGAGCGAGCAGAGCAGGGTGATCAGGAAGTTTTTCTGCTGGCGGCGGCGCAGGGCCAGGATGCCGGGCTGGTCGGTCGGGCCTTCCACGCCGTGGTTGCAGGACAGGTTGTATTTTTCGCCGTCGCGGTTGTGCTCGCCATTCGCCTCGTTGTGCTTCTGCTCGTAGCTGACGAGGTCGGCGAGGGTGTAGCCATCGTGGCAGGTGACGAAGTTGATGCTCTTGAGCGGCGAATGGCCGTTCTGGTGGTAGAGGTCGGCGCTGCCGGAGAGCCGCGTGGTGAAGGCGCCGAGCTGCCCGCCGTCGCCGCGCCAGAACCGCCGGACATCGTCGCGGAACTTCCCGTTCCACTCCCACCAGCGCTCGCTGGGGAAGCTGCCGACCTGGTAGGCGCCGGCGGCATCCCAGGCCTCGGCGAAGATTTTGCAGTCGCGCAGCGCGGGATCCTCGGCGATCTGCTCGACGATCGGCGGATTGGGCAGGATCTTGCCATCCGGCCCGCGCGTCAGGACGGCGGCGAGGTCGAAGCGGAAGCCGTCCACGTGCATGTGCAGCACCCAGTAGCGCAGGCAGTCCATGATGAAATTGCGCACGATCGGGTGGTTGCTGTTGAGCGTGTTGCCGCAGCCGCTGAAGTTGGAATAGCGGCCGGTGCGCGGATCCATCAGGTAGTAGATGTCGTTGTCGATGCCGCGGAACGAGTAGGTCGGGCCGCCCTCGGCCTGCTCGGCCGTGTGGTTGAAGACGACATCCAGGATGACCTCGATGCCGGCCTGGTGCAACGCACGCACCAGTTCCTTGAACTCGGCGATCTGGCGGCCGGCGCTGCCGCTGCGCGCGTAGCGGGCGTTCGGCGCGAAGAAGGCGACCGTGCTATAGCCCCAGAGATTGCGCAGGCCGCGCCGGTCGATGTTCTCCTGGTGCAACTCCATCTCGTTGAATTCCTGGAGCGGCAGGAACTCGACCGCCGTCACCCCGAGGTCGAGCAGGTAGGGGATTTTTTCGGCGAACCCGGCGTAGGTGCCCGGCCAGCGCACGGTGGAGCTGTCGTGCGCCGTGAAGCTGCGCAGGTGCGCCTCATAGATCACCGTCTGGCTCAGCGGCGTCCGCGGCGTGCGATCGCCGGTCCAGTCGAATTCGTCGCGGACGATGACGCCCTTGGGGAAGCGCGCGCCGTTCTTGGGCAGCATGCCGGGCTGGGTCCACTCGGTGTCGCCCCACGTTGGCGCGCCGGAGACGGCGAGCGCATAGGGATCGAGCAGCCACTGCTGCGGGTCGAAGCGGCGCCCCTCCGGCCCGCTGGGGCCTTCCATCCGGTAAAGGTAGAAGTGGCCGGCCTTGGCATTGCGGACGTGGAGATGCCAGAGGTCGCCGATGCGATGCTGGTCGACGGTCAGTTCGAACTCTTCCCGGGGTCGCTCGGCGTCCGCGTCATCGAAGAGCAGCAGCCACACGCGCGTGGCGTGGCGGGAGAAGATCGTGAACTG
This sequence comes from uncultured Lentisphaerota bacterium, assembly GCA_903912445.1. GTDB lineage: Bacteria > Verrucomicrobiota > Kiritimatiellia > CAIQIC01 > CAIQIC01 > DP16D-bin41. The sequence continues at coordinate 47,175 of CAIWHP010000248.1, read as the reverse complement.
CACGCCGTCGCGCACCACCTGGGCGCCGAGGGGCACAGGGAACGGAACCGTCGGATGATTGTGGCTGCGGGTGGTCATTTTTCCGGCGGCACTGTAGCCGCGGCCAGCACGCGCAGCAAGTCTGCCGATTGTTGGCGCGTCCGCAGCAGGTCGTCGCGCAGCGGGTGGTGGCGCAGCACGTCCGCCACCCACGCGGCCTGTCCGAGCGCCTGCGCCTGTTGCGCCGCGCTGCCGCGCGCCTGGCGTGCGCAGCGCCGCAGTTCCTGCGCCTGCCAGCGGCAGTAGCGGCGCAACTGCCAGTAGGTCGGCGTTGCATCGAGCTCGGGTGGCCCCGGGCGTTGCCAGAAGTGGAACAGGTTGCGCATCGCCGCGAGGCTAGCCCAGACCGGCGTGCGTGACAAGCGGTCCTGCCGCGTTGTTTGGTCGTGTCGCGCTTGAGCAAGTTGAGGGCTAAGCGGCGCAGGGTGGCGAGGTTCTCGGCGGCGTGACTGCTGCGGGCGCGGCTCTGATCTTCGCCGAACGGCACGTCGCGCACCCAGTGCAGTTGCTTCTCGACGCCCCAGTGGGCGCGGATGGCGCGGGCGAAGCGCGGCGCGTCGAGCGCGAGACGGCTGAGGTAGTAGCGACGCTCGGGGGCTGGACTTGGACCTTGAGCTCGCGCACGGCTTCGACCACGCTGCGCAAGCCCTGCCACGGTGCGCGGTCAGCGAACCAGGCCAAGCGCTCGCTTTGCCAGTAACGTCGGGTTTCGGTCCGGCCGTGCTTCTTCTCCACGGTTTCGGCATAGGCCCGTGCGCCCGGCGCTTGCGGGTATCAGCGTTTCCTCGCGCTGACCCAGCAGTATGCCGACCTCATCATTCAGCGCACACGCGCCGAACGCTCCGCCGCCAGGCGCCCCGCGGGCCAAGCGAAAGAATTGAGATGCGTTTGCCCCTGCGAGGGGTCTTGGCAAGCGCTTGACGGATAGCCGGACGCGATATAATAATCGCTCAACTTGATAGTAAATTTTGCAGGTAAGCACATGACTATTGAGGGGAAATCAAACGGCGAGGCGGGGCGGCGTTGTGCTTGGGCGTTCACCCTGATCGAGTTGCTGGTCGTGGTGGCCATCATCGCCGTGCTCGGTGGCCTGGTCATGCCGGGAGTGACGCGCAGCCTCAGTTCCGGCAAGGCCGCCGGGTGCAGCAGCAACGCGCGCCAGATTGCCCTGGCCTTGATCGCCTTCGACAACGACCACCAACAGCTGCCTTGGTCCACTGAAGGCTTTTATGCAGGGATGTTCGACTTGATGGGCGTTAAGACAAATTCAAAACTCAATGGCACCAATTGGGTGCAAAAGCTGGACTATTTCAAATATATCCCCCGGGCCGATAACGCCACCCCGTGGACCAAAGGCGTCTGGCGTTGTCCGGGAGCGGGCTATGCCGAGGTGCTCGGCAAGGACGCCAAGGGCAATGTGGGCAACTTGCCCAGCTATGGCATCTGCACCAGTGTTTTTCGTCCCCAGAATGCACAGGATCCCAAAACGTTTGATAATGTCCCGCAACGTCCCTTGAAGCTGTCGCGGATTCCACGCCCCGATCGTATCTGGATGGTGGGCGATTGCGGCCGCCCCGTGCAAAACAGCGCCAAAGGCAGCGGCCGTTATTATCGGACCGACTATACCTACGGCCGTCCCGGGTCTGTCGGGGGATGGGATTTCACCAGCAGCGCGACCCCTGCCGCACAGCCCGCGCTGCGCCACATCGGCGCGGCGGTCTTTGCGACCTTTGACGGCCACATCACCAAAGTCGACTGGCCCGGCATGCTGATCGAGACCAACGACTTCACCGCGCGCAAGGATTCTTCCTTCTGATGCGTGCCCCCTGCGCCGGGCAACGGCGGCCGGTTTCTGCCAGCGCTGAACTTGTTTGTCCATCGGCGCTATTGCCCGGGCCGGGAGCGTGCGCTAGATTCGCGCCGTGATTTTTCCCTTCCAGTTTTCGTGCCGGCTGCTGCTGGTCGCGTTGCTGTTCGGCTCCGCCGGCGCGGTGGAACCGGACCAGGTCGCCGTGCCCGCCGGGCCGTTCGACATGGGTGACGAGCATGGCCTGCGCCGCGACGCGCTGCCGCGCCATGCCGTCAACACGGATGCTTTCCTCATCGACCGCTGCGAAGTGACCGCCGCCCAGATGGCGCCGGCGCTGAACTGGGCGCTCGCTCAGCACTGGATCAAACTCGAGGGCGCGCGCGTCATCAGCAGCGCCGGCGGACGCCAGCTGCTCCTCGACCTGGGCAGCCAGCCCAATGCCCTGTTCCTCAGCAACAACGTCGTCGCCATTGCCGCCGGGCAGGAGCGCATGCCGTGCGTCTGGATCACGTGGCACGGCGCGCTGGCCTACTGCGCGATCCGCACGGCGATGGAGAACGCGGCGGGGGCGCGCCTGACGCCCTGCATCAAACTCGCCGACTGGTCATGCGATTTTAGCGGCACCGGCTACCGCCTGCCGACCGAGGCGGAATGGGAGAAGGCTGCGCGCGGCGGTCTCGCCGGCCAACATTTTCCCTGGCGGGGTGCGGCCGCCGATTTCCGCGACGATATCTCCCCGAGCAAGGCCAACTACATCGAAAGCATCGAGACCGCCGGCAACCAGCCGCAGTTGGTCGGCACACATCAGCTGAGCCGTAGCGCCGGTCATCCCTGGGGCCTGTGCGACGTGGCCGGCAACGCTGCCGAGTGGTGCTGGGATTGGTACGATGCCGAAACCTACACGCTGAACGCGCCCGGAGCGTGGCCGGCCAATCCGGTCGGCCCGCCCGCCAGCCCGTGGCATGGACGCGCGCTGCGCGGCGGCTCCTGGTACAGCGTCGCTGAACAATTGCGCTGCGCGCACCGCAGCCACATGGCGCCGGACGTCGTCACCGCCTTCGTGGGCTTCCGCACCGTGCGGCGCCCCGGGCCCGGCCCGGCCGGCGCTCCGCAGCCTGCGCCGTCGCGGCTGGCCGGCGGCGGGCGCGAGGTGATCGAAGCCGACTGGCTGGAGCAGGATTTCCCGGAATTACGCGAACAGCGCGCCCCGGATTTTTCCGCCGGCGTTTCCAATGCTTGGAAGAAGTGTTTCCAAACCATGGAACTCGTCGAACGCCAGTGGCGCGAAACCGGCGATGTCGCCCGCGAAGGACAGTTCGCCGCGTGGCGCGGCGCGCTGGAAAAGCTGCGGCCGGCCAGCGACGGCACGCGGGAGCACTACCTCGCCATCCGCCGCCTGCGCCGCAGCCTCCTGCTGGCCAGCCCGCTGCTGCAATTCGAGTCGCTGGCCTTCTTCCGCGGGCGGCCCTCGAAGTATACGAGCAACCTGGTGGACTCGAACGCGGGCCGCTGGAGCCAGGCGGGCGCGGGCGTCAGCCGGCTGGACAATTGGCGCGGCCAGCCCAGCGCCCGCGAGCTCTTTCCGTCGAAGTTGCCGGCGGGTGCGGTGCAGAACATGGACCTCGACTTCGATGCGCGGCATGTCGTTTTCAGCTTTTGCAGCCACGCCGGGACGAATACCGAGCAACGCGCTTATCAGCTCTTCGAGGGCGCAAGCGATGGCACCACGCTGCGGCAACTGACCGGCGATCCCAAGACCGATCCGCTGCGTGGCGAGGATGGCTGGACCAGCGCGGTCATCGAAGACCTCGATCCGATTTATCTGCCGGACGGCGACGTCGCCTTTATGAGCACGCGCTGCGCGAGCTTCAGCCGCTGCCACGTCGGCCGCTACGCGCCGTCATTCGTGCTCTACCGCACCAGCCGCACGAACTGTGAGCCGCGCCGCCTCTGCTACATGGAGTCGAACGAGTGGACGCCGGTGGTGCTCAACGATGGCCGCATCGCCTTCACGCAGTGGGACTACGTCAACCGCCACGAGGTCCTGTTCCAAGGCGTGTGGAGCTGCCTGCCCGATGGCGCGGCGCTGGCGCACATCTACGGCAACTACACGCCGAACCCATGCGCCGTGATCCATGTGCGGCCGGTGCCCGGCGCGCGCGAGCTCATCGCCGTCGCCGCCGGGCACCACTCGCTGCCCGGGGGCTCGCTCATCCGCCTCGATCCGGCGCGCGGGCAGGATGGCGAGGAACCCCTGACGCGCCTGACGCCGGACATCTGCTTCCCGGAGACCGAGGGCTGGCCCTGCGGCAGCTATATGTTCCCGTGGCCGCTTGCACGCGACGTGATGTTCGTCTCCTACTCGCCCGATCCGGTGTCGTGCCACTGGGAAATGGCGCGCGACAACGCGTGGGGCCTTTATCTTTTCGACGCGACCGGCTCCCGTGAATTGATCTGGCGCGACGCGCACGACTGCTGCTTCAAGCCGATTCCGCTCGTGCCGCGCGTGCGTCCGCCGCAGCCGGTCAAGGTCGCGTCCGCGCCGGCAGAGCGGGAGGCGACCGTGATCGTGCGCGATGTGACGCGCGGGGTCCCGCTGGAAGGCCGGAAGGTGACGGCGATCCGCGTGGTGCAAATGTTTGAACAGCATCCGCAGCATCCGCTGCCGCGCAGCGTCAACCAGATTGAATTCGCGCGCAACGTCGTCGGCACCGCCACGGTCCAGCCCGACGGCTCGGCCGCCTTCCGCGTGCCGGCCAACGCGCCGCTGCTCTTCCAGTTGCTCGACGAGAAGCAACGCGCGGTGGTCACGATGCGCAGCCAGGTCTTCTTCCGGCAGGGCGAGCAACAGTCGTGCGTCGGCTGCCACGAAAACCGCCTGACCACGCCGCCCGCGGAGAAGCCCGCGTGGCGCGGCACGGTGCAGACGCTGCGCCCGCCGGCGGGGCCGCGCTACGCGGGCGGCTTGAGCTTTGCGCGCACGGTGCAGCCGGTGCTCGACCGCTACTGCCTCCGCTGCCACGGCGAGACGCGCGCGCAGGGTATGCCCGATCTGCGCAGCACGCCGAGCGGCAGCTTCAGCACGGCCTATCGCAGCCTGACCGCGCGCCCCGACCTGACCGGCATGGCGTGGCGGCGGCAGGAGAGCGTGTTGAGCACTCCCGATGAATATGGGGCGCGCGTCGCCGGTCTGACCAAGCTGCTGGAAACCACCCATGCCCCGCGCGTCCGCCTCGACGGCGCAAGCTGGGAGCGGCTGATGCAGTGGCTCGACCTGAACTGTCCGTACTTCGGCGACTACGGACCGGTGCGGGCCGAGCGGTTGCGGCCGTCGGCGGCCGGCGAGAAGCAGCTGCGCTCCGTGCTGCAGGCCAGCTGCGCCAGCTGCCACGCCGGCCTGGCGGCGCAGCCGCTGCAGACGCTGATCAACACCGCGCTGCCGGCGGAAAGCCGCGTGCTGCAAGCGCCCCTCTCCGTCTTGGCGGGAGGGTGGGGACAGTGTCGCGGCCTGGACCTCGCCAGTCGCTTGACGCCGGAATTTCAGCGGCTCGAAGCTGCCGTGCGCGGCGCGCTCGCGCCGCCCGGCGAAACCAACACCGTGGACACCGCGAGCGAAGCCGTCCTCGGCTGCCCGTGAGAAATGCAGCGCTGACGCGAACCCTTTTCCAAGGCTTGGAAAACGCCCGCACGGCAGCGGCGCAAAACAGCGGGCGACGCTGTCTGGCCCGTAAGGGAGACGGATTTTTTGCGACGCGCGCTGCGTGCCTCAGCTGATGATGCCGAGCGGCGGCGTGGTCTTCCAGCGGCCGCGGGTGAAGTCCGGCACGTCCATCGAAGCGCTGCGGTTGGCGATGGATTTCTCGCTCAGCGGGCCGATGACCGACCATGCGGCGGCGTCATAGACGTCCTGGTCGAGGGCCTGCCCTTCGCGCAGGCAGGTGACGACGCGCCAGAGCATCAGCCAGTCCATGCCGCCGTGACCGCCGCCCTTCTTGGCGAGCTCGCCCATCTTGACGAAGAGCGGGTGCTCATACTTCTTCATGATCTCTTCGAGCTTGGCTTCCTCGGTCCACCCGTGCGTGTTGGGTGTGAGACCTTCACAGGCGAGGCGGTTGGGATAGCCGGCAAAGGTGCCCTTGGTGCCTTGGATGAGGTTGTGGCGCGAGTAGGGGCGCGGCGAAGTCTCGTCCCACTGCACCATGAGCGAACGGCCGAGCGCGGTCTTGATGAGCGTGGTGATCATGTCGCCGCAGTGCCACGGCTTGAGCTGGTTCCACTGGTGGTCGGGCGGGAATTTGGCCTTCGCGAACAGCGCGCGCCCGAGCGCCGGCGAGGCGACGGACGACATGTAGTCGAAGCGGTCGCCGCGGTTGATGCCCAGGTATTGCGCCACCGGGCCGAGGCCATGGGTGGGGTAGAGGTTGCCGTTGCGCCTGGCGTAATGGAACGTGCGCCATGACCCGGTGCCGTGCGCCACGTCGTTCATCTGGCCGCGCAGTTCGTGGACGTAGGCCGCCTCGGCATGCAGCAAATCGCCGAGCAACCCTTGCCGCACGATGTTCAGGCAGAACAGTTCCTCGCGCCCATAGCAGCAGTTCTCCAGCATCATGCAGTGCTTGCCGGTCTTTTCGGAGGTATCCACCAGCTGCCAGCATTCTTCCACCGTCAGGGCGGCGGGCACTTCCGTAAAGGCGTGCTTGCCCGCCTGCATCGCGTCCACGCACATCCGCACGTGCCACTCCCAGGGCGTGGCGATGATGACGATATCGATGTCCTTGCGTTCCAACATACGCTTGTAATCTTCCGCGCCGTTGCCGTATTCGGCGGGTTTGGGGCGGCCCTGCTTGACGACATTCGCGAGGGACTTGGCGAGCGTCGGCGGGTGATTGTCGCAGAGCGCAATCACGTCCACGCCGTCGAGCGTCAGCATTTGCTTGACGTGGCCGCTGCCGCGCGCGCCAACGCCGATGAAACCCACGCGGACGCGGTCCAGCTTCGGCGCGGCGAAACCGGTCATATAGGTGCCGGTTGCGGCCGGCGCCGCGGCATGGCCGAGGCGGGCGAGGGAGAGTCCCGCGCCGACCCCGGCGAGGCTGCGCATGAAGCTGCGCCGTGACACCGCTGAGCGCTCGTTGTTTTGCATGGCTTCCGCTTTCTGTTCCTGTTGACCGCCTCATGCGGTGAAGTTATTTATGGGTAAACAATATAATATGCAGTTACAAGCTAAATCATGATGCGGTCCGCGTGGTCTTGCATTTTCAGCAGGCTGCGGGTCTCGGCCAGCGGCTTCTCGCTGGTGGAGGTGGCAGCCGGGGCGGCCGCCTGCTGCGTGCGCATCGCGTTCAGGCCCTTGACGACCAGCAACATCGCGAACGCTCTGAATTCCTTCAGCATGCTCCAGTCGCTTTTTCCTTTGGCCGCACGACATCGTTCAAGGCTAGCAGTAATCGTAAGGCTGTCAACCCGTTTGCCGCGCGCTATTTCCGGCGTGAATATCCGCCGGCCCCGCGTGTATCATCAGCCCATGCCACGGATCATCCTGCATGCGGACATGGATGCGTTCTTCGCCGCCGTCGAGGTGCGCGAGCGGCCGGAGCTGCGCGGCCAGCCCGTCGTGGTCGGCTCGCCGCCGGACCAGCGCGGCGTGGTGGCGGCCTCGTCCTACGAGGCACGCCGCTACGGCATCCATTCCGCCATGCCCTCCCGCGAGGCCGGCCGCCGCTGTCCGCACGCGGTTTTCCTGCCGCCAAACATGCCGCTCTACAGCCGCGTCTCCCAGCAAATCCTGACCATCTTCGAGCGCTTCACGCCGCTGGTCGAGCCGGTCTCGGTGGACGAGGCGTTTCTCGATGTGACCGGCGCCCAGCGCCTGTTCGGCGACGGCGCCGCGATCGCCGCGCGGCTCAAGGCGGCGGTCAAGGCCGAGACGCAGCTCACCGTTTCGGTCGGGGTCGCGCCGAACAAGTTTCTCGCCAAGCTGGCCAGCGACCTGCACAAGCCCGACGGGCTGACCGTGGTGCCGACCGAGCCCGCCGCGATCTGCCGGTTCCTCGCGCCGCTGCCCGTCGGTAAAATCTGGGGCGTCGGCAAGGTGAGCGAGGGCGTGCTGACGCGCGCCGGGTTCAGCACCATCGGCGACCTGCAGCGCGCGACGCCGGCGCACCTCGCGCGCCTGCTCGGCCACGATGCCGCGGCGCACCTCTTTGCGCTCGCCCACGGCGACGACACGCGCACGGTCGACGTGACCTGGGACGAGAAAAGCATCTCGCGCGAACACACCTTTCTCGAGGACTGCTCCGCTGTGGCGCTGATGGAAAGCACGCTGGGCGACCTCGTCGAGGACGTGGGGCGGCGGCTGCGCAAGGCGGGCAAGTACGCGGGCCTCGCAAAGCTCAAGCTGCGCTGGAAAGATTTCACGACCCTCACGCGCCAGCTGCCGCTGACGCCGCCGCGCTGCGACGACTACAGCCTGCGCGCCGCGGCGCTAAAGCTGTTCGCCGCCGAAAAGCTGCTGGCCCCAGTGCGGCTGATCGGCTTCGGGGTGGGGCGCCTCACCCTGCAGGCCGATGGGCAGCTGAATCTGTTCGAGGCCGCCGGTAAACCGGAACGCGTCGAGGCCGTCAGCCGCACCGTGGATACCATCCGCAAGAAATACGGCTCCGCCGCCATCCTGAGCGCCTCGGCCAAGCAGGCGCCGCCCGCCCCCCGGAAAGCGCCGTTGCTTGCGCATAAGAGGGTGAGGCTGGGCGCCAGCGTCAAAGCTGACCGCGCGTGAGGGGTGTGTTGGGTGGTTTGCCGGATGCGGTTCGCGAGAGCGGAAAGCTGCCTTCCACAATTCTTCGCTTGTCGGCGCGGGGCGGTCAGCGTTTAATTCCGGTGTGTGAGCTGTTTTCCAAGGGTTGGAACCCGGAAGCTCGGGGGGTTCCAAGCCTTGGAAAAAACAGCGGCGCGGTTTCCAATCTTTGGAAAGGTTTATGAGCGATACGTTTCAAGAGCGGTTGACGCGCATCCAGGAGCGCATGGCGGCGGCGTGCGCGCGCGCCGGGCGGCGCGCCGACGAGGTCCAGCTTGTCGCGGTCTCCAAGACCTACGGCGCGGACCGCGTCCGCGAGGCGGCGGCCTGCGGCCTGCGTATTTTCGGCGAGAACAAGGTGCAGGAGGCCGAGGCGAAGATTCCGGAATGCCCCGGCACGGCGTCATGGCATCTCATCGGCCACCTGCAGTCGAACAAGGCGGCGCGGGCGGTGGCGCTCTTCGATCAGATCCACTCGGTGGACTCCCTGAAGCTGCTGCAGCGGCTCGAGGCCGCCGCGGCGGCCGAGGGCAAGCGCCTGCCGCTGCTGCTGGAAGTCAATGTCGCCGGCGAGAGCTCCAAGTTCGGGCTGCGGCCGGAGGGCGTGCCGGAAGTGCTGGCGCACACGGGCGAATTGGAATATACGCAGGTCGTCGGCGTGATGACGATGCCGCCGCTGACGCCGGACGCCGAGCGGGCGCGGCAGTATTTCCGGCGGCTGCGCGAGCTGCGCGACGGGTGGGGCGCGCAGTTTGGCCTGCCGCTGGCGGAGCTGTCGATGGGCATGAGCCATGACTTTGAGGTGGCGATCGAAGAAGGCGCGACCTGGGTCCGCGTCGGCACGGCCTTGTTTGGAGAACGGACATGAATGGAAAACTGGTGTTTCTGGGCGCAGGCAACATGGCGGAAGCGTTGGTGTCCGGCCTGATGGCCTGCCACCGCTGGTCGCGTGATCGCGTGGTGGTGACGGACATCGCGCCGGAGCGGCGCACCCGGTTCGAGGAAAAATTCAACGTGCATGCGCAGGGCGATAACGCCACCGCGGTCGCGGACGCGGCCGTGGTCGTGCTCGCCGTCAAGCCGCAGATGCTGGCGGAGGTGCTCGCCGGCATCCGGGCGGCGCTGCCGGCGGACGCGCTCGTCCTGAGCATCGCCGCCGGCATTACGACGACGAAGATCGAGAACCTGCTCGGCGGCAAGGTGCGGGTCGTGCGCGCCATGCCGAACACGCCGGCATTGGTCGGCTGCGGCGTCGCCGCGATCTGCGGCGGGCGCAACACGCGGCCCGCAGACCTGGACATCGCCGAGAATCTGCTCTCCGCCACGGGCGAGGTCGTACGCGTCGAGGAGGCTGCGATGGATGCCGTCACGGCGGTCAGCGGCAGCGGCCCGGCCTATGTCTTCTACTTGATGGAGGCGATGCTCGAGGCCGCGCGCCAGATGGGGCTGCCGGGCGATGTCGCGCGCAAGCTGGTCTATACGACGGTCAAAGGCTCAGCGGAGTTGATCCTGCGGCATGGCGTGCCGCCGGAGGAGCTGCGGGCCCGCGTGACCTCGAAGGGTGGCACCACCGCCGCCGCCATGGAAGTCAAGGATCGGCGCGAGGTGAAGGGCGCGATCATCGAGGCCATGTTGGCCGCGCACCGCCGCGCCGGCGAACTGGCCCGGATGTGAGGCATGATGCGAGGCTTCTGGCGCAAACGTGAGACCCCGGCGGGACCCGATTCCTCCGGACGGGCGGCTGACGGGCAAATCCATATTGGATGGAACGAGAAATCGAAAATGAACGAAGCGACCAACCAATGGACGGAGAAACCGCCGCGGCGCGGCATCTTTTCCGGCGTCAGCGGATTTTTTTTCACCATGTTGCTGTTGGCGGCCCTGCTCTACGGGTCGGTGTATATCATCGGCCTGATGGATGGCTTCCGCGCTTTCCTGGAGGACCACCTTACGGCCAGCCTTGATCTGCGCGTCAAGATCACCAAGGCGTGGCTGACGCCCTCGCTGAACCTGGAGTTCGACGGTTTATCGACCGAGGGGTATGGACGCAAAGGCAAACCGGGCCTGCAAATCCAGCACGGTTTCATCGCGTGGAACCTGCGTGACGATACCGGCTGGCATCTGCCGGCCGTGCGCCGTGTGGTGGTGCGTGGCGTCGGGGTCGCCTTTGCGCCAGACGATTATGGTCGCTGGGATCCGCCGCCGCTGGCCGCGGTCGGCGCGCAGCTGGCCGACTGGTGCAATTTCAAGATTCCGACGCCCAAGGCGGAGCGGGCCGTGGCCAGCTTGGAGCCGAAGCCCGCCGGCGCCGCCAAGCCGCCGCGCGATCTGGTCGGCAGCCTGCGGCAAATGCGGCTGGAAATTACAGACGCACGGCTGGTCTGGTGGGATACCGACGGCAACGAGTTAGGCGCGGCCAACAAGCTGCGCCTGGCCATCCTGCCGCTCACCTTGCCGAGCCGCGAGATCACCCACTACTGGCTGCGGATTGACGAGGCCACCCTGCATGACGGCAGCCGCGCGCATGACATCCGCTGCGAATTTTTCGACCTCGGCGATCAGAAGCTGATGGTTGAATTCCGCGCCGACTGGATGCGCGGCGTCACCAACGCGCCGCCCCCGCGGGCGCTGTCGCCCGCCGCCACCAACCTGCCGGCCGCGAAATTCTGAGCCTGCCATACCCAACCTCATCGGCTGTGCGCCATACCTATTAAACGTTATGACAATTGGTTACGGCAGAAAACCATCTGGGGCATCCGCTGTATTCCGCGACCGGGGAATAGTTGGTGCAGTTGCGCTTTCCCATTGACACCGCCGGCCGATGGGTGTTTCCTTTCGCGCCATGAACAACACCGACATCATCGCACTGCATCAACAGTTCGTCATGAACACCTACGTGCCGAGTATCCCGCTCGTGCGCGGCAAGGGCGCACGCGTTTGGGACGCCGACGGCGGCGAGTACCTCGATTTCCTGGGCGGCATCGCGGTCGTCACGGTGGGCCATTGCCACCCGGGCGTGACCAAGGCGATCCGGCAGCAGGCCGGCAAGCTGGTCCACGTCTCCAACCTCTATTACAACGAGAACCAGCCGCAGCTGGCGCAGCAGCTCGTCGAGCGCGCCGGGCTGGGCGCCGGCCGGGTCTTCTTCGGCAACTCCGGCGCCGAGGCCAACGAGGGCCTCATCAAGCTCGCGCGCCTCTGGGGCCATGACCAGGGCCGCTACGAGATCATCACCATGCGGAACAGCTTCCACGGACGCACGCTCGCCACGCTGACGGCGACCGGCCAGGTCAAGGTGCAGAAGGGCTTCGAGCCGCTGCCGACCGGGTTCGTGCTGGCCGACTTCAACAACCTCGACAGCATCCGCGCCGCGCTCACGGACAAGACCGTCGCCATTTTGACCGAGGCCGTGCAGGGCGAAGGCGGCATCCTGCCCGCGACCGCGGAATTCATGCAGGGCCTGCGCAAGCTGTGCGACGAGAAGAATCTCCTGCTGCTGTGCGACGAGGTGCAGTGCGGCATGGGCCGCACCGGCAAATGGTTCGGGTTCCAGCACTATGGCGTGCAGCCCGACGCCTTCTCGCTGGCCAAGGGTCTGGCCAACGGCTATCCGATCGGCGCGATCGTCGCCGGCCCGAAGCTCGCCAACCTCTTCCAGCCCGGCCATCACGCGAGCACCTTCGGCGGGACGCCGCTCGCCTGCGCCGCCGCGCTCGCGACCATCGCGGCGATGGAAGCCGAACACTGCCTCGAGAACGCGGCCCAGATGAGCGAGCTCTTCATGGGACTGCTCCAGAAGCTCGCGAAGAAATACCCGTTCATCCAGACCGTCCGCGGCAAGGGCCTGATGATCGGCGTCATCTGCGACCGGCCGTGCAAGGACCTGGAAAACCTGATGCGGGCGCGCGGGCTGCTCGCGCTGACGACCAACAACCTGATCATGCGGTTCCTGCCGCCGCTGAACATCACGGCGACCCAGGTACGCAAGGCCGTGAAGATCTTCGCCGACTCCTGCGCCGCCTGGCAGCAGCAGCTGGCCGCCGCCCCGCAGGCGTGAGTTTTCCCAGGGTGGGAAGACGACAGGGCGGTTGATCCAAGCCTTGGAAAAAGTCGTGCAACACTTTTCCAAGGCTTGGACTCTTTTGGGAGCCGCCCCTATCTTTGTCGTGGGCTGCGGTGGCGGGCTCACGTCGTGGATGAACGACGCAGCATGGATCTGCGTTCGTTCCCTGCGTGAGCAACACTGGCTTGAGGTCACCGACGGGGGGAAACGTTCACCGCGGCAGTTCGCGAACGTAGATATTTTTGAAGCGCAGTTCGTTGCCGTGGTTCTGCAGTTCGATGGCGCCGGTGGGATAAATCGGCTTGGCGCGTTCCCAGTAGTTTTCCATCGTCACGGTGTCCACCACGAGCTGGCCGTTGAGCTTGACCGTGACCTTGTCGCCGACCATGCGGATGAAGAACGTGTTCCACTGTCCGATGGGTTTATCGGCGATGGCCGTCGGCTTGCTCGGATGCTTCTGGTTGTTATAGAGACCGCCGGAGCCGATGGCTGGCCGCTCCCAGATCTGGACCTGCGGCGAGCCGCGCAGGTAGATGCCACTATCGCCTTTCGGCAGAATCTTCCAATCCACCCACAGTTCGAAGTCGCCGTAGTCCTTCGCGGTGCAGAGATTCTGGCCCTTGCCGCTGAAGATCAGTTCGCCATGCTCCACCCGCCAGCCGGCACGCATGACATCATCGGCCTTTTGCTGTTCGGCAGCGAGCTGCTCCGGCTTCATCAGCGCACGCTTCGGCGGGCTGGCGACGAGGCCCTTCCAGTTGGTCAGGTCCTTGCCGTTGAACAGCGCCAGGAAGCCTTCCGGCGGCGTGTTGTCGGTGGCCGTCACCGGGGCCGGGGCGGCTGCCAGCGCAGCGCCGATACAAACCATCGCGAGCATCTGTTTCATGTCAGCAACCTTTCGCGGATTCAAGCCTGCGAAACTACTGCGTTTATTTTTTCGGCTTCAGCCCTTCGCTCACGGTCTGGTGCGCGATACGCTGGAGCATGGCGACATCGTCCTTGTTCATGCCCGGCGGCACAAAGCTGTTGCCAACGACGCTGTGGCCAAACATGAATTCATACCAGACCGCACCGCCAAGGTATTCGCCGGCGGTATTCGCGTGGTGGCCGTCATACTTCAAGGATTGGCCGGCCCACTTGTAGCCGCTGTGGAGCGAGTGCGTCTGGTTGGGCAGGGCAGGGGCCTTGGCGCTCTTGCGATCGAACTTCGGATCGGGGAAGATACCGCCCCACGCAGAGTCGCGGCGGGCATTCTCGAAGGCGTCGCCGACGGGCAGCACCCGGCAGCCCAGTTCGGCGGCGGTCGTCTCGTAGGCGTTGCGCAGCTTCCAGTACATATCCTGCTGCGTGAAGCCATCCTTGAAAAGCGGATCATCTTCGCGATAGGCCCACGTCTCGTGGACGAGCACCTCGGACTTGGGCCGCTGCTGCTTGAGATAGGCGTGCAACTGCTTGGCGAACGGCTGGTAGGTCTCCAGCTTGAAGCTGTGCATGCTGTACTGCTGGATGGTGATGAAGTCCCATTCCTCGGCCGTCAGCGTGGCCCAGGCGCGCGCGTCCTTGTTGGTGGCGCCGTGCTGAAACGCGTCGGCGTTCTTCCAGTGCTTCTCCAGCGGGCAGCCGCCGATGGCGATCGTGCGGAAGGTCAGCTTGTCGCCGGCGGCCGCGACGATCTGCGGCAGATAGCGCGTGGTGTTCCCCGAGAAGCTGTTGCCGATGGCGAGCAGCTTCACGTGCTTGGGGGTGGCCTCCGCGGCGCTCGCAGTGGCCACTACGCTGCCGAGCGCCAAGACAAGACCGAGGAGGCGATAGTCAGCTGATTTGTTCATGATATTTATTCCGTTGCGGCCGCGGGGGGCGCAGCCGCACAAAGGTTTTCAATGCTCCAGTTTTCCAGCACTCCACTTTTTAGAACGGCCACCACCACGACGGGCCGGAGAGGCTCCACGGCTTGCGCATGGGCTGGTTGATGAGCGCATTGGCCACGTCGTCGTCGATGAAACGCTGTTTTGCGGAGTCGAACTTGAGCGGGCGGGAGAGCTTGACCGCGATGCTGGCGAGGTTGATCAGCGTGCAGGAGCGGTGGCCGTTGACTTCGTTGAGCGCGAACTTCTCGCGCGTGCGCACCGATTCCTCGAACTTGATGATGCGCTTGGGCAGCTCCGGCAATTCCCGAATCTTCTCCGCAAGGTTTAGGATATCGGACTCCAGCTTGCGGTAGATCTTGCCTTTCGGGCCGGAAAGATACGGCACGCGCTCCGTTGCAGGCGTGACGGCGTCGAGGATGAGCGTATTGCCGTCGCGGTACTTCAGCGTGATCTTGTTCCAGGGCAGGACCGCGTCGGGATGTTGCGGTTGCGTATCAGGGATGATCTCGATGGGACTTTCGTCGTCCTTGCCAAGGATGTATTGCGCCGGGTCGAGGTAATGCTGCCCCATGTCGCCGAGTCCGCCGGCGTCATAGTCCCAGTAGCCGCGGAAACTGCCGTGGGTGCGGTGCGGGTGATAGGGTTTGACCGGCGCGGGGCCGAGCCAGAGGTTGTAATCGAAATGCTGCGGCACGGCTTGCGGCGTGTAGCTCGTCAAGCCGCTCCAGCCTTTCAGCTTCCAGTCGAAGCCGGTGCACGCGCCGATCGTCACGGTCAGCGGGCCCCCAAGCAGGTCGGCGGCCACCGCTTTCCGGATGCGCTCGGCGGTCGTCTCCATGCCGTAGAAGGAGGCGGTGAAACGGAACCACGTGTTGATGCGCAGCATCCGCCGGTTGCGGCGCACGGCCGCGACGACCTTCTCGCCCTCGCCGATGGTGCGCGAGAGCGGCTTCTCGCACCAGATGTCCTTGCCGGCGTTGGCGGCGGCGATGGTGATGAGCGCGTGCCAGTGGGGCGGGGTGGCGATGTGCACCACGTCGATATCCTTGCGCTCGAGCAGCTCGCGGAAATCGTGATAGCCCTTGACGGTCAGCTTCTCCTGCTTGTCCTTGTTGGCGATATCGAGCGCCTTCTGCAGGTGCTGCGCATCCACGTCGCACACGGCGAGAAGCGGGCCATAGTTATAGGTGAGATGCCCGCGGCCCATGCCGCCGACGCCGATGACGGCGCGCGTGATCTGCTCGCTCGGCGGCACGTGGCCCGGCCCGCCGAGGACGTGGCGCGGGACAATCGTGAAGGCGGCGGCCGCCGCGGCGCTCTGCTGGAGCATCCGGCGGCGCGTGATGGGCTGGGGCTTGGTCATGATGCGATTCCTCTCGGAGTCAACACAACTGCACCGTTCATTTCGCGGGGGCCGTGGCGGCGGGCGGCGGGGTGGCGGCCGGCTTCGCCTCAGGCACGGTGCCCTTGAAGAGCACGGCGAGGACGATGGTGCTGACCAGCATCACGACCAGCGGGACCATCCAGATCTTCGGCCACAGGAACTTCCCGTCGCGCGCGAACTTGTCCATGACGATGCCGGCCAGCTGCGTACCAAGGAACATGCCGACGCCGACGGTCGCCGTGAAGATCAGCGCCTGCATCGAGCTGGGCGCATCGGAGCCGACCGCGCCGGCAAAGATCTGACCGACGATGATGAACAGCACATAGGCCACCCCGTGCAGCGGCTGCACGACGAGGATCAAGGCTTTCGGCTTGCCGATCACGTAGGCAACATACATCAGGAGCCAGGCCGCCGCGCCGATGACGAGCGTCCACTGGAAGCCGATCTTGGTCAGGCAGAAGCCGAGCGCGAAATACGTTGCGACGGCCTGCGCGACCTGCGCCCCGGCCATCGAGGCCGGCACGGCCTTGCCGGAGATGCCGAGGTTCATCATGAACTGCGCCGAGCCGAGGAAGTAGAACTGCATCATGCCGGAGACGAACATGGAGGTGATGAAGAACAGCAGGAAGTCGCCCTGCGCCAGCTTGCCGAGCGCCTGGGCCATCGGGGCGCCGCCGGCCTGCGCGGGCGGCGTCGCGGGCACACAGAGACACGCGAGGGCCATGACGAGCGAGAGCACCGCCGCCAGTTTCAGGCAGTCGCTGCCATCGTTCTCGCCCTTGCGCAGCATCCGCCAGCCGCTGAGGAAATAGCCCACCAGCGCCCACGCGATCGGCGCCCAGATGAAGACCAGCCCCTGCGTCGGGACGTCCTTCACGTGCGCGAACAGCAGGGCGTTCGCCAGCGGCAGCGTCGCCGCGTAGCAGGTGGAATAGAGCAGCATCACGAGGAACAGGCGGCCAAATTTCTGCGTGCGGCTCGCGACGAAGAGCAGGATGGCGCCCACCAGCTGCGCCGCCGCCAGGATCCATTCCACGTTGAAATACTTGTCCGCCAGCTGGCCGGAGATCAGCGGCGCGAACAGGCAGGCCAGCGGCAGCGTCGCGTAGATCCAACCGGTCTGCTTGCCGGTCATCTTGAGCGGGCCCAGCAGCCGCGTGGCCAGCACCGGCGCCCATGCGCCCCAGATCGCGTATTGCAGAAACATGACCACGCTCAGCGGAATGTAGATGCCTGACCCAATGCTCATGATGTCTCCCTCATCGTTGTAATGGCGGTTGCACAGTGCTTCTGCTGGCCCCGGGTTGTGCGCCGCATCCGCGGAACACGTAGGGGTTTTAGTCCAACCGCTAAAAGCTTGTCAACCCAATCGTGGCGCTGGGAAGGATTTTCTAATCCCACGCAATAAAAAACAATCTGAGCTGCGCATTGCAGGGCGTCGCTTGCGACACCGATCCGGCTGCTGCCGGACGCAAGCGCAGTTCTTGCGGCACCCATGCTGTGGCATCGCGATCGTCAGACGGGGGCGTACTGCGAGTCCACGACCTCACGCCGCTGCGACTTCATTCAGTCGGACGGGTGGTGGCCGCTGGTATCACCGAGCGTAGCCTCCGCAAGGTTGCGGCCGGCGGGGAGCGCGCGGGCTGACCGGGGCGCGGGAGCTACGGATGCCGGCGGGCGCGGGCGATCAGCATGAAGCCGCGCGCGCCCAGCAGCAACCGGTCGAGCTGGACGGCCAGCCAGAAGAACGGGAACATGAGTTTGAACAGCTTCAGGGATTTCTCCATGCGCTTGAAATCGGCCGCGGTCAGCAGGGTGCCTTTGACCGCGTCGTGGCTCGCGCCCTTGCGCTCGCTGGCGAAGCGGATGCCGGTGTCGAGCAATTGGATGAAGAAACGCGAGTAGGTGCGGGCGGTCTCGACCTCGAACCCGCTCTTGAGCACGTCGAAGAGCTGGTGTTCGGTATAGCCGGGCCGCACGTGGCCGTGGCGGGCATCGCTCAAGCCCAGCAGCCGGCGCAGGCCGAACAGCACCGAGGGTTTGACGTGCGGCGTGTTGACGATGAGGATGCCGTCGGGCTTGAGCACGCGATGACATTCGGCAATGAAAGTGCCATCGGCAATGACATGCTCGAGATAGTCGATCACCACGACGCGGTCGAACCGGGCGTCGGGCAGCGGCAGGCGCGCGCCATCCATTTCGCAGACCGGCTCGCCGACGAGTTGCCGGATCGCCGCGACCGCCTGCGCGCTGCCGTCGGCGCTGGTCCACGTCCCGCCGCGCTGCCGCAGCAGCAGGCTGATGACGCCGTTATCGCCGCCGATGTCGAGGCAGGTCAGCCCGTCCGTCGGGCCGAGCATGTCGCACAGGGCGCGGAACTTCTCCTGCTTGAGCAGGGACAGCTTGAACAGGCGCAGGGGCCAGTCGGCGGCCTTTGGAACGGGAGCGGTCATCGCGCGGCATTAAACCCGCTTTGCCCCGGCGGCGCAAGGCGCAAGCCTGCCGAGCTGGCGCCGCCGGGTTTCCAAGGTTTGGACCAAGGGTGGTTCCCGATTCCAAGCCTTGGAAAATCAACTGCTGGCGGGGGGCGCAAACCAGTGTATATTCGCCGCACATTTTCGTGCGAACATGATTGGCATATCGAAATTATACCTGGGCACGGTGGAGCCCTCGGACCTGCTGCGCTACGGCCGGAAGGCGAAGCACCTGCCGAGCCACCTGCTCCAGTTCTCCGCCGACAAGAAGCCGGTGGTGGTCTGGAACGTGACGCCGGCCTGCAACCTCAAGTGCCAGCACTGCTACGCGGTCACCACCGACACCACCTGCGACATGCTCGACCACGCGGCGGGCTTGCGGCTGATCGACGATCTCGCGGACTTCGGCTGCCCGGTGCTGCTGTTCTCCGGCGGCGAACCGATGACGCGGAAGGACCTGCCGGACCTCATCACGCATGCGGTCGGGCGCGGGATGCGCGCGGTGATCTCGACCAACGGAATGCTGCTGACGCCGGAGCTGGCGGCGCGCTACAAGGAGCTGGGCCTGTCCTACGTGGGCATCAGCCTCGACGGCCTGCGCGAGACGCACGACCGCTTCCGCCGCCAGGCCGGCGCATTCGATGCCGCGCTCGCGGCGGTGCGGCTGTGCCGCAGCATCGGGCTGAAAGTCGGTCTGCGCTTCACCATCTTCAAGGAAAACGCGGGCGACATCCCCGGCATCTTCAAGCTGATGGCCGACGAGGGCGTGCCGCGCATCTGCTTCTATCACCTCGTCTACAGCGGGCGCGGCGCGGAGCTGGCCAGCAAGGACCTGGACCATGCCGCGACGCGCGCGGTCGTGGACCAGATCATCGCGGGCGCGGTGGAACTGCACCGGCAGGGGCTGCCCGCCGAGGTGCTGACGGTGGACAACCATTGCGACGGGCCCTACCTCTATCTGCGGATGCTGCGCGAGCAGAATGCGCGCGCCGCCGGTGTGCTGGAGCTGCTGAAGATGAACGGCGGCAACAGCACGGGCGTGGGCATCGGCTGCGTCAGCTGGGATGGCACGGTCTATCCCGACCAATTCTGGCGCAACCAGCCGTTGGGCAACGTGCGCGAGCGGCCGTTCAGCCAGATTTGGACCGACCGCTCGCACCCGCTGCTGGGCAAGCTCAAGGAAAAGAAATTACACGTCACGGGCCGCTGTGCGCGCTGCAAGTTCCTCGACATCTGCGGCGGCAATTTCCGGGCGCGCGCCGAGGCCGCGACCGGCGACCTCTGGGCGCCGGACCCGGCGTGCTACCTCACCGACGAGGAGATCGGCCTTGCCTGAACAACCCCTGAGCGTGGTGGCGTGGGAGACCACGCGCCGCTGTCCCTTGAAGTGCCGGCATTGCCGCGGCGCGGCGCGCAATGTTCCCTATGAGAACGAGCTGACGACCGAGGAAGGCAAGCGGCTGCTCGCCTCCATCGCCACGCGCGCCAAGCCGATCCTGATCTTCACCGGCGGCGAACCGATGGCCCGCACAGACATCTATGAGCTCGCGCGCACGGCGACGGACCTGGGCCTGCGGGCCGTGATGTCGCCCTGCGGTCCGCTGTTGACGCCGGACACCGTGCGCCAGCTCCGCGAGGCGGGCATCAAGCGCATCAGCCTCAGCCTCGACGGCGCCACCGCCGCCTCGCACGATGCCTTCCGCGGCGTGCCAGGCATCTTCGATGACGCCCTGCGCGGCCTGCGCCACGCGATTGCCGGCGGCATGGAATTTCAGATCAACACCACGGTCACCAAGCTCAACGTCGGCGAGCTGCCGCAGATCGCCGAACTCGCCCGCCAGCTCGGCGCGGCGACGCTGGACTTCTTCTTCCTCGTGCCGACCGGCCGCGGCTCGGAGCTGCGCGCCGTGGAAATCTCGCCGCTGGAATATGAGAACGCGTTGGAGTGGATCGCCCGCGCCGCGGCCGCGTCGCCGATGCGCATCAAGACCACCTGCGCGCCGCACTATGTCCGCGTGGCACGCCACGTCTGGAAGGAAACCGGCGCGCCGCCGACGCGGCCGGGCATGCCGCCGCCGGCGAATGGCTGCATGGCCGCGCGCGGTTTCATGTTCGTCTCGCACACCGGCGAGCTGCAGCCGTGCGGCTTCTTCGACCGCCCGTGCGGCAATCTGCGCGCTACTGATTTTGATTTCTGGAAGATCTACGACACCTCACCTATCTTCCGCGACCTGCGCGCGCCGGACGCCTATCACGGCAAATGCGGCGCCTGCGAATACCGTTTCGCCTGCGGCGGCTGTCGCGCCCGGGCGCTGGCCGAGACCGGCGACTATCTTGACCCCGAACCCGGCTGTGCCTATCAACCGGGCCAGGACCAGCCGCTGCCCGCGCCGGCCACGGCCCATCCCGGCGCGCATCCACACGGTCATCAGCACCCATGAACGCCGCTGAAGAACAACTCCTGTTCCTGCTCCAGAAGGGCGTGCCGCTCGTGCCGCGGCCCTTCGCTGAACTTGGTGCGACGGTTGGCCTGACCGAGGAGCAGGTGCTCCAGTTTGTCCGCGACCAATTCCGCGATGGCATCGCGCGCCGCCTCGGGGCCATCTTCGACTCGCGCTATCTCGGCTATCGCAGCGCGCTGTGTGCGGCGCGTATCGAGGACACGGCGGCGCTGGAAGCCGCCGCCCGCGCGATCGCGCCGCTGACCGGCGTGACGCATTGCTATGCGCGCGCCTGGCCCGCGGAGCTGCCGGCCGCGCATCCCGCCGCGCCGCGCCCCGGCGAGCTCCTGCCCAATCTCTGGTTCACCATCGCCGAACTCAACGCCCAGTTCGAAGACCAGGTGGCGGCGGTCCGGCAGGCGCTGGCCCCGGCGCCGCTCTGGATCTTGCCCGCCAAGACGCGTTTCAAGATCGAGGTGGTCTTCGATACGGCACGTTTCTCCCGGCACGTCGAAAAGTTCCCCGACGTGGCCGTGCGCCCGGAGGAGCCGCTGCCCCCGCCGCTCACGGCGCAGCAGCGGCTGATCGTGCAGCGGCTCGAAGGCCAGCTGGAGCCCGCCGCCGCTTTCTATGACGTGCCGGCGCGCGACCTGGGCCTGACCACCGCCGAGCTGCTGGCGCAACTGCGCGCCTGGCAGGACTGCGGCGTGCTGCGCCGGATCGCGATCATTTTGCGGCACCGCGAAGTGGGTTTACGCGCGAATGCGATGTGCGTCTGGCGCGCAGCCCCCGGGGTCGTGGCGGCGGTCGGCCGGCGGCTCGCGGAGCAACCGAGTGTGACGCATTGTTACGAACGGGTTGCCTTTGCGGAATTTCCTTATAATCTCTATGCCATGACGCATGCGCGACAGTGGCCGGAGGTGCTCGCCGAGTTCGAGCGGTTGAGTGCGGTCGCCGGGCTGACCGAGGGCCGGTTGCTGTGTTCGCAGCGCGAGTTCAAGAAGACGAGCATGCATTACTTTGCCGAAACGAAATGAGCCCGCGCGATCCAACGCCGGAATCGGTCTTCCCCGTCGGCCTGCTGCTGGACGGGCGGCCGTGCCTCGTCGTCGGTGGCGGCAAAATCGCGACGCGCAAGGTGCGCTCGCTGCTCGAAGCCGGCGCGGCCGTCACCGTGGTCGGGCCGGAGCTCCAGACCGAGCTGGGCGAGCTGGTCGCCGCCGGCACGGTCCAGCACCGCGCGCGCGACTTCGCGCCGGAGGACGTCGCCGGGCAGTTCCTCGTCTTTGCCGCGACCAGCATCGAGCCGGTCAACCGGCGCGTGCTCGAGGAATGCGCGAAATACAACGTCCTGGCGTGCTCGGTGGATGGCAGCTGGCGGCAGGGCCGCTTCCTGACCCCCGCGACCTTCCGCAACCGCAGCGTCGCGGTCTCGGTGACGACCGGCGGCCGCTCGTGCCGCCAGGCGCGCATCATCAAGGACAACCTCGCGCGGCACATGGATCTCGTCGCCTCCGCGGGGCTGCTGGTGCTCGGCACGAGCCACGCGCAGCTGAACGTCACCGAGCGCGAACGCTATCACCTGGTCGGCAGTATTTTTTCCGAAACGGGCGCCATGCTGCGGCAGGTCTGGGGGCTGCACGAATTCATGCTGCTCAACACCTGCAACCGCGTGGAGCTGATCGCCCTCGGCGCCAACGAGCCCGCCGTGCAGGAGCTGCTGCGCCGCGTGCTCCGCTTCGATGTGCTGCCGTCGCACGCGCAGTATGGCAAGACCGGCTGGGCAGCCTTCGAGCATCTCGGACTGCTCGCGGCGGGCATGCTTTCGCAGTCGCCCGGAGAAAATCATATCGTGTCCCAGCTCAAGGAAGGGTTGCGCCTCGCGACGGAAGCCGGCTGGGCCGGCAGCTTCATGGAGAGCTGGCTGAGCGCCGCGCTGCATATCTCCAAGCACATCCGCGAAACCACCGGCCCGCTGCTGGGCAATGTGGAGATCGAGGACCTGGCGCTGCAATATCTCCAGGCCGAGCTGCCCAAGTTGCGCGGGCGTCGCCTGCTGATCCTCGGCGGGGGCAAGATCGGCGAAGGCTTGATCCGCCGCTGCACGGCTGCCGGTCTGGAATGCACCTGGTGCTACCATGTCAACAAGCCCGCCATGACGGCGGAGCTGGAAAAGCAGGTGCGCCTGATTTCCTTCAATGGCCTGCGCGACGCGCTCAGCCAGGCCGATGTGATCCTGTGCGCGCTGTCGAGCGGCGGCCATGTCCTGCACCAGGGGCACGCCCCGTTTTTCAACCAGGAACAACCGGTGCTGGTTCTCGACCTCGGCGTGCCGCACAATGTCGCGCCGGAGTTGCAGGGCCTGAGCGACAATTTGCACGTGGTGGACCTCGACGGGCTCAAGGCCTGGCAGCGGCATGGCAATGGCGACCTGGACCGCCTGCTGGAGACCGCCCGCTCTGCCGTGGCCGAACACCGGGACATGTATGACAAACTCGTGGGTGACGTTAAAGGCGGGAACGCGGAATAGCCGGCTCGCCCTGCAGCAGACACGGGGCACGCTGGAGCGCCTGGCCGCCTGGCTGCCCGGCACGCGCTGGGAGGCGGTCCCGATGCAGACGATCGGCGACCGCGACCAGGTCACCGATCTCCGCGCCAGCCCGCCGGATTTTTTCACCCGCGACCTCGACGACGGACTCCGTGCCGGACAGCTCGATTGCGCGATTCACAGCGCGAAGGATCTGCCGGATCCCATGCCCGAGGGCATCGACTGGTGCTGGCTGCCTTGGCGCGAGGATCCGCGCGACGCGCTCATCCTGCCCGCCGGGAAAGACTGGGACGGGCTGCCTGCGGCCCCGCGGATCGGCATCAGCAGCGCCCGGCGCGAAGCCTACTGCCTCACCCGCTTTCCCGACGCCAGGCTGTTGCCCATCCGGGGCAACATCGAGGAACGGCTGGCCCAACTCGATGCCGGGAAGTTCGACCTGCTGATGATGGCCGGCGCGGCCCTCAACCGGCTCGGCCTGGAGCAGCGCATCAGCGAGTGGCTGCCGCTGGAGGCGCTGGAAACGCCGGAGGGCCAGGGGTCGCTCGCGCTCACCTTCCGCGCCGGCGATCCCTTCTTCCAGCGGCTGCGCAGCCTGTTCGTCAAGTCGGTGATCTTCGTCGGCGGCGGCGTCGGTCGCGACGCCATCACGCTGGCCGGCTTGCGCGCGCTGCGGCAGGCCGAGGTCTGCCTCTACGATGTGCTGATGGATCAGCAGATCCTCGCCGAGCTGCCGCCGAGCGCGCGCCGCATCGATGTGGGCAAGCGCTGCGGGCAGCATCGCGCGGAGCAGCCCGAGATCAACGCGCTGCTCGCCCGCTATGCGCGCCAGGGGCTCCGCGTCGTGCGCCTCAAGGGCGGCGATCCCGGCATCTTCGGACGGCTGGCCGAGGAGGTCGAGACCCTCGAAAGCCTGCGCCTGCCCTACCGGGTGCTGCCCGGCATCAGCAGCCTGCAAGCCGCGACCACCGGCACCGGGATGCTCCTGACGCGGCGCGGCGAGTCGCGCGGCTTCTGCGTGATGACGCCGCGCGCCAAGGCGGGCGCGGTCGCTCCGATCAACCGCGCCGCGCGCGCGCAGCTTCCGATCGTGTTTTTCATGGGTGCGGAAATTGTCGCGCAGACTGCGCGCGAGCTCATCGCCGACGGCACAGCGCCGGATACGGCGGCCGCGCTCGTGTTCGACGCCGGCGGCGAGCAGGAAAAGATAGTGCGGACGTCGTTGAAGGAATTTGCGGAAGACGACCCTGCACCATCTGCCATCAACCATTCCGCCGCTGCGGCGGCGCCCGGGCTATTCATCGTCGGCGATGTAACCCGCCACGGTTACGACGCTTCGCTCGGCGCGTTGCAAGGCCAGCGCATCCTCGTCACCTCCAGCGAGGCTTTGCAGGAGAAGACCGCCGACCTTGTCCGCGACTTCGGCGGACTTCCGCTTGCGCGCCCGTTGATCCGGCTTGTGCCCGATCCGGCGGCGCGCGCAGAGCTGCAGGATTTGCAGAAGTATGGCTGGCTCGTCGTCACGTCGCCGTCCGCTGTCCGCTGTTTCGCCGAGCTGCTGCGCGCCGCCCGCCAGGACGTGCGCCTCCTGCCCAAGATCATGGTCAGCGGCCCCGGCACGGCGGCCGCCGTGGCGCAGGAATTGGGCATCGTGGCCGACTTGCAACCGGGTGGTGATTTCGGCGCCGCCGGCATCCAGGCGAGCGTCGCGGCGCTGCTCAACGAGAGCAAGCCGGTGCTGCGCATCCGCTCCGACAAGGCCGGCCCCGACCTGACGGCGGACCTCAAGAAGCTCGGGCTCAAAGTCCACGACTTGGTGATCTACAAGAACGAGCGCCTCCGTTATGCTGCCTGTCCGGAATTTGACGCGGTGTTCTTCGCCAGCGCCTCGGCGGTGGAAGCCTTTGTCGAGGCATGGGGCGCGGAGGCGCTGGCCGGCCACACCATCCTCGCCATCGGCATCCCGACCGAGGACGCCCTGAAAGCCGCCGGCTTGCGCGCCGATGTGATGGGTTTCACGGCCACGGTCGAGGGCGCGATCACGGCGCTGGCGGCCCAAACGGTCAACGCCGTCTTGCAAGAGCACGCGATGGGGAGAGAGACATGAACGGATTTCCTGCGACACGACTGCGGCGGCTGCGCGCGACGGAAGCGCTGCGCCGGATGACCGGCCTGGCGCTGCCCGGCCCCGGGAAATATGTCTGGCCGCTTTTTGTGACGCCCGGGAAAAAACGGCGCGAAGAAATCAGCGCCATGCCCGGCCAGTGCCGGCTGAGCGGCGATATGCTGCTGCGCGAGCTTGAGCCGGTGGTGAAACAAGGCATCGGCGGCGTGCTGCTGTTCGGCGTGCCCGATGGCGGCAAGGATGCGCGCGGCAGCGCGGCGTTCGACCCGAAGGCCGCCGTGCAACAAGCTATCCGCAGCATCCGCCGCGAGTTCCCCGATCTTGTCGTGATGGGCGATGTCTGTCTCTGCGCCTACACCGATCACGGACACTGCGGCGCGCTGAACAAGCGTGGTGAGGTGGATAACGACGCGACGCTCAAGCTGCTCGCCAAGGTGGCCGTCTCGCAGGCCGAAGCCGGCGCGC
This sequence comes from uncultured Lentisphaerota bacterium, assembly GCA_903912445.1. Taxonomy (GTDB): domain Bacteria; phylum Verrucomicrobiota; class Kiritimatiellia; order CAIQIC01; family CAIQIC01; genus DP16D-bin41. The sequence goes on along the minus strand of CAIWHP010000248.1, from coordinate 21,168 downwards.
ACATCGTCGCGCCGAGCGCGATGATGGATGGCCAGGTCGGCGCGATCCGCGCGGGGCTCGACGCCGCTGGTTTTGGCGAAACCGCCATCATGAGCTACTCGACCAAGTTCGCTTCCGCCATGTACGGCCCGTTCCGCGAAGCCGAACAATCCGCCCCGAAGTCCGGCGACCGCCGCGGCTACCAAGCCTCCGCCGCCGACCTGCGCACCGCGCTGCGCGAATCCGCGCTCGACGAGGCCGAGGGCGCCGACATGCTGATGGTCAAGCCGTCGCTCTTTTACCTCGACGTGATCACCCGCCTGCGAGAGCAGACGCAGTTGCCGCTCGCCGCCTACAACGTCAGCGGCGAATACGCCATGCTCCACGCCACCGCCGCGCGCGGCTGGGGCGACCTCCGCGGCATGGTTCGCGAATCCGTCCTCGCCTTGACCCGCGCCGGTACCGACATCTTCATTTCCTACTGGGCGAACCGCTACGCGGAGTTGCTGAAGCCATGACATCGAAAGAATTATACGCCCGCGCTGAACGGGTGATCCCCGGCGGCGTCAACAGCCCGGTGCGGGCGTTCCGCGCGGTCGGGGGTGAGCCGGTGTTCATGGCGCGCGGCGCTGGCGCGCAGGTGTGGAGCGTGGAAGGACGCGAGTTTCTGGACTTCTGTGGTTCATGGGGACCGTTAATTCTCGGGCACGCCCAGCCCGAAGTCGTCGCCGCCGTTCAGCAGGCCGCGGCCGATGGGATGAGTTTCGGCGCCTGCACGGCGCATGAAGTCGAGATCGCAGAGTTGCTCCGGTCCTGCGCCGGCTATCTCGAAAAAGTCCGGCTGGTCAGTTCCGGCACCGAGGCCGTGATGTCGGCCTTGCGGCTGGCGCGCGGCTTTACAGGCCGGCACAAGGTGCTCAAATTTGAAGGCTGCTATCACGGCCACAGCGACTGCCTGCTGGTCGCCGCAGGCAGCGGCCTGCTGACCGGCGGGGTCGCCTCGTCGGCCGGCGTCACACCCGGCGCGGCGGCCGATACGTTTGTCCTGCCCTACAACGATCTCGAAGCGGTCCGTGCCCTCGTCGCCCGCGCGGGCCGCGAGCTCGCCGCGATCATCGTCGAGCCGGTTGCGGGCAACATGGGCCTCGTGCCGCCGCTGCCGGGTTACCTGGCCGGCCTGCGCCAGCTGGCCACGCAGAGCGGCGCGCTGCTGATCTTCGACGAGGTCATCACCGGCTTCCGGTTCGGCCCGACGACCTACGGCACGCTCTGCGGCGTCACGCCGGACCTGACGTGCCTCGGCAAGATCATCGGCGGTGGCATGCCGATGGGCGCGTTTGGCGGCGGTGCCGAGATCATGGACCACCTCGCGCCGCTGGGCCGCGTCTACCAGGCCGGCACGCTCTCCGGCAATCCCGTCGCCGTCGCGGCGGGGCTGAAAACCATCGAGATTCTGCGCCGCGACAATCCCTATCCGCGGATGGAACAGCTTGCGGCCCGGCTGGCGGCGGGCTTCAACGCCGCCGCCGAGCGGCATGGCGTCGCCGCGCATGGCGCACAGCTCGGCAGCCTGTTCACACCGTTCTTCACCACGGCGCCGATACATAACATGACCGACGCCAAGCGCTGCGACACCGCCGCCTTCGGGCGCTTCTTTCACGGCATGCTGGACCAGGGGATATATCTGCCGCCGGCGCAGTTCGAGGCTGCCTTCGTCTCCGCGGCGCACACCGCGGACCATATCGAGCAGTTCATCGCCGCCGCCGACCGCGCGCTCTCGGCGCGGTGATGGAGGGTCGGATTTCTTTCGTCCCTGCGGGACTTTCTTGAGGGTGGGGCGCTCACCCGGCGCTGAAACGCCGGTCTACTTGCAATGCGTCCCAGCCGGAACGCCTGAGGAAATCATACGCGCTTGATTACGAAGCTGAGCTCACTCATCACAAAGTCCGACTAACTGGGCAGCCAAACCTGTGACCGGTTATTCCAATGTTTGGAAAACCGGAGCTTCTCGTTTCCAAGCATTGGAAAAGCACTATAGCGGGAACCGCAACGAGGTGAAGAGGAGCGCGACTAGCGGCCTGCACGCCGAAGGGTCGGGTTTCATGGATGTTTTCCCTCACTTGGCCTGCTCCAACCAGAGTCGCCCGCAACGAGCCTCGAACCAAAGAACACCTGTGGATGTTTGTGTCGCAAAGCGGCCGTCCAGCTTGCCGTCCGGTGAACCGCCGGGCAGGAGTGCGGCGATGACGCGCGCAACCGCTTCGGCATCCGGCAGCAACCCTGCCAGATACACCGTCCGGCCTGCTCCGATGCGGCGCGTCAGTTTGGCCAAGAGACCGGGGTTCACCACCTGTCCCGAGAGCAAGCCTCCGCAGGACAGGGCCGGCGCCAGCAGGCGCTCCCGCCACGCGGACAAGTCATAGAGCCGGCCGCCGGGCGGCGCATGCTTGCGCGTCGCCACGACGAGCGTGCCGCCGGCCAGCACCCACTGTTCGATCTTCGCGGCCGCCGCGGGTTCCAAGACCGGCGCCTCGGCCAGCACCAGCACGCGGCAAGCGCGCAGTGCGCCATCGGCCACGGACAGCCGCGTCACGAAATCCAGGTCGGTCACATCGCGCAGCTGGTGGGCGAGGCGATAGCAGCCGTCCAAGGGCGCCTCGTCAACCGCCCACGTCTCGCGCGGCAGGTAGAGCGCCACCGGGACCATGGGCTGCCGCGGCGCGAGCCAGCACAGGTTGGTGCGGAACGCGGTCAGCTTTTCGTCGGGGTCGCCGCCGAGCACGTTGGACGTGTAGCAATGCAGCTGGTGCGCGCCGGACGCCGTCGCGTTATAGATGCGCGCGATGTTGCCCGTCGCCGTCACCGCACTCGCCGGCTCGAAGCCGCAGAAGGTCTGGTAGAGCCGCGTCGCGGTGGCGACCTCACGTGTCAGCTGGAAGTTGTGCGAATAGTCGCTGCCCTCGTTCGTGATGCGGATGCCGGCGCCGAAGGGCGCGATGGCCTTGGCCTGCGCCGTGAAATCCGCGCCGAGGAACGGGCTGCCGTGGCCGCCTGTGCAGAGGTAAATTTCCGTCTTGGGCAGCGCGCGCCGCGTCTCGGCCACCCAAAACGCGGCCCAGTCGGTCATCGCCTGTTGGTACCACTCCGCCATGTCGGCGCGCGCGCGGTCGTTCGGCGCCTTCGCAGGCAGGAACGGCGTCACCTCGGCGAAGTCCGCGAAATGCGTGGCCCACGCCCCATTGAGCGCGGCGAGGTCACCATAGAGCTTTTTCATGGCGGTGCGGAACGCGGCCGCGGCCAGCGGGTCGCCCGCCCACCAGCCGTGATGGTTGTGGTAGCTGCCGGTCAGCTTTCCGGTCCAGCCGCCCTCCGGGCCCGCAGGGTAGATGCTCTCGCCGTAGATTCCGGTCACGCCGAGCAGCACATTCTCGATCACGTTCGAGGCCGCGTAGCGCTCCGCAAAGGCGGTCAGGAAGGCCGCGACGCGCGGGCGCAAGTCCGGGTTGAAGAGGCTCTGCACGCGGCTATCCTGCCCGTGCTCCAGGCAGCGGAAGACGTGCGACTGCGGACTGTTCTGGAACCAGAGCGGCGTCGCGTAGGCCGGGCCCGCGATCAGGAAAGGCACCCACTTCAGGCCCGCCTTCTGGAGAATGGCCACCTGCGCATCCCACTTGCTCCAGTCCCAATGGCCCTCCACCGGCTCGACCCCCGCCCAATCCACGTAGCTTTCCACGCTCGACACCCCGAGGGCCTTGAACAGCTGCGCATCGGCCAGGGTCGCATCGTTGCCGAACGTCAACTCTATGCCCGCCGGGCGGGCGACCGCGAGGGTGCGGAGCGCTGCCGCATCCACCGGCTGGTCGGGATCAAAGCCCGGCGGCGGCGTGGGCGAAAGCGTGATATGCCGTACCGCCAGGCCACGCGCAACCAGCCGGAAGTCCGCGCCGCCATTTTGCCCATGGCCCAGGCGCAGGTCCGGCAGGAAGAACGTCACCGTCCGCCAGCGCCCGCTGCCGATGAGCAAAACGCCCGGCCGCGACCGCGTGTAGAGCGTCCGCAGGTTGGGTGTCGCGTCCGTCCGGTCATATTCCAACTCCAGCCGCGAGAACTTCTCGTCCAGCACATCCACCGAAACGTAGGCGGGGCAGGGCGCATTGGTCCACGCCGGATGGGTGATCCGGACATAGAGATAGTGGGCGCGCGCGCCCTGCATCCGGCGCGCCGGTACGCCTTCGATGGAGCACGGCACATTTTCGCCATCGCCGCCGGAGGGGACTTCCAGCCCCGCGCCATGGTTTTGCTGGCCTAGAAAAACCGCCAGTTCAGGCAGCGGCGCGGTGTCCGCGGCCCGGGCCACGCCCAGCGCACCGGTCAGGCCCAGGGCCAGACAGCACAACAAGATTTTCATGCGCACAACGATAGCAGCGCGCCACAGCGATTCCAAGGATGGGAACGGGGAACGTTGGGTTTGCCCAAGATTCGGAAAAGATGGGGCCGGCGTTTTCAAAGGTCCGGAAACAGAAGGTGCGGAGCGGTCAGGGTGATGCTATCGCCAGGTGTTTGGTCGCCGGGCAGTGTCAGTTAACGCTATAGGTGGTCGCGTTGCCGCCAGTGATCTTGACTTCGGCGCTGCGGACAATGCGGTTGGGGGGCCGGTCCTCCGGGGTAGTAATCCGGATCTGACAGCCTTCTGCGCACGGCCGGAACACTGGCAACAAAGCCGTGCGGTTCCAAGGCGCATGCGCCCGCTTCTACGCCAGGCCCAAAACTAACTTTGCCACCAGGCCTGCAGGCGCTGCGCCGAAAGCTTGATGTTCTCCACACCAAAGATTTCCAACGTCGTCGCGCCATCGAAGCCGGATTGCTTCAGCGCCTTGACGACCGCCGGAATGCCAACGACACCGTCGCCGAGCGGTATGGCCGCCATGCCGCAGCCGAACAGCGTACCGCGCTTGGGCTCCATCTCCTTCGGCATATCCTTCCAATGCACATGGCCGATGCGCTTGCCGAAGATCTTGATGTAGTCAAGCGGGTCCGCGCCGCCGAGCCAGGAGTTGCCGGTATCCAAACAGATGCCGACGGTGTCAGGCTGGCCGAGCTTGTCCAGCACCGCACCCATACCTTCCAACGTGTCGGTGACGCGGCCGTGAGGCTCCAGCAGGAGCTTGACGCCGAGTTCCGCTGCCCATTGCACCGGGGCGCGGAGTTTTTCGACCGTGGCGAAAATCTGTTCCGCGCGCGTCAGGTGTTCGCCGTGGACAGTCTTCGGGTCGCCCTCGGCCGTGATTACGTCCTTGATGCCAAGCAACGCCGCCAGGCGGATGGCCTTGATGATTTCGTTCGTGCCATAGACATCCGGCGACGGCGGATCGAGCAGGTTGGCGTGCGCACAGAAGGCGGTCAGCTCGATGCCGGCGGCGGCGGCCATCTCGCGGAGCTTCGCCGGATGACTGTCGAGGCTGACCGAGGCGGAGAAGCCATACTCGACACCGAGCATCCCACCCTGGTGGTTGTCGGTGATGTCGGCGCACGAGATGCCCATTTCCTTGATGGCGACGAACTGCCGCGCCATCAGCTGGAATGGCTCGACCAACGCAAAGCAACCGATCTTCATGTCGGACTCCTTTTTGTTTCTCTAAAGATAGAAAGGTCTTCTTCCTCAAATCATCAAGCGGAAAGCTGCACTCATCAATTCCGCTTAGCTTTGCTTCCAGTCGCCGCGCACCGGATGCGTCATCTGTGCGTTCAGCGCATCCGGGGAGACGATCTTGTACCCCTGCGGATCCCAGACCACTTCGCCGCCACTCTTGATGGCAAGCAAGGAGAGGTGGCTCAGGGCGTCGGAGCGCACGGCGTCCTCGATCGGCGCGATGGAGGGCGAGCGGTCGCGGACGGAATCCACGAAGGATTTGTAGTAGCGGTTGTGATAGAGCACGCGTCGGGTGCCGGAGCATTCCTTCAGTTTGAACCAGGCCGGGTCGCTGGCGCAGACGCCGCCGCGGCTCAGGCTGACCCAGCCCTTGGAGCCGAAGAAGGTCGTGCCGTCGCCAAAGAACTTCGCGTCCTTGCCCTGCACATCGGTGCGATACTTCTCGACGATGGGCTTCGCGTGGTTGGTGCTCATGAAATGCATCGGCAGGCCGCCGGCAAACTTGATGTCCACGTCCCACGTGGCGCAGTTGTTGAAGAGTGCGGCGGGCGTCGGGAACTCGCCCTTGCCGCGGAAGCTGACCGGACCTTTCTGGTCGTAGTCCAGGCCCCAGATCGCGATGTCCAGCGGATGCGCGCCCCAGCCGGCGATGAAGCCGATGGAGTAGTCGGAGCAATGATAGGAGCCCTGGCTCGTGATGCGGTCCTTGCTGCACGGCTTCATCGGCGCGGGGCCGAGATAGAGGTCATAGTCGAGCCCGGCCGGCACGGGGATCTCGTCGAGCCCGCCGCCGCCGTGTCCGCTCGGAGCCCAGACCTCGATGCGCTGCAAGTCGCCGATGTAACCGTTCAGCACCAGCTCGATGCCGCGCTTGAGCAGTTCCTGGCTGCGCTGCTGCGTCCCGTACTGGAAGATCTTGTTGTGCTTCCGGCACGCCTCCAGCAGCGCGCGGTTCTGGGCGAGCGTATGGCCGAGCGGCTTCTCGATATAGACGTCCTTGCCTGCGCGCACCGCCGCCAAGCCCGCCGGCACGTGCCAGTGGTCGGGTGTCGCGATCACGACGGCGTCGATGGACTTGTCGGCCAGCAGCTCGCGGAAATCGTTGTAGAGCTTCGGCTCGTGCTTCTGCGATTCCTTGACCAGCTTGCTCGCGCGCTCGCGCCGCTCCTGAAAGGGGTCGGCGATGGCGACGCTGACCGCGTTCTCCACCGAGAGGAAATTACGCAACAGGCCGGTGCCCTGGCCCCCGGTGCCGATGTGTCCGAGCTGGATCTTCCGGCTGGGCGCGGCCTCGCCACCGAGCACACGGCGCGGGATGAACTGCGGGGCCACCGCGGCCGCTATGACACCGCCGAGAAACCGGCGCCGGCTGATCTGGTTCTGCATGCTCATCGTTTGCTCTCCTGTTGATCAATAGGGGCAGGGTCTTAGCTGCCGGGCGCGGATCGCTACCCTTCCTCTGGGCCATTTCCCGCTGGCTGCTGCCTGCCGAATTCCAACGCCGCGACATTAGCAGACCGGCGGGTGCCCTGCTTCCAAAATATGTTTCTGGAAAATATTGAACAAAGCAGAATCCGCACGGCGCCGGGAGGGCGGAGTGCCCCCGCGCCCGGAGCGGCTCGATCTGTGGCGTTATGAGGCGGCCCACGGCGGGGGTGGGGGCGCATCGAGCGCGGCGCGGATGCGCTGCGCGAGGGCCACCCCGCTAAAAGGTTTCTGCAACACCTGCAGCCCCGCCAGCAGATGCCCCTGTTCCTCCATAATGTCGGCCGGATAGCCGGACATATAGAGGACGCGAATGCCGGGACGGAGGGTCTGGATGCGCTCCGCCAACTCCTTGCCGCTCATGTCGGGCATGATCACATCGGTGAGGAGCAGGTGAAGGGGTTCCGCATAGTGTTCACAAAGCAGCACCGCTTCGCCAGGCGTGGGCGCCGATAACACTTTGTATCCTTGCTGCGTCAGCAGGCGTTGCACCATCGTCAGGATGTTCACCTCGTCCTCGACCACCAGCAGGGTTTCCGTGCCCTTGGGGCTCCGCTCCACAGCCGTGGCCTCGGCAGCGCACGCGACGGCAGCAGACCGGGGCAGGTAAATGCTGAAGGTGGTGCCCTGCCGCAGTACGCTTTGCACGGTGATGGCGCCGTGGTTTTGCTTGACGATGCCATAGACGGTGGCCAAGCCCAGGCCGGTGCCCCGGCCCAAGCCTTTGGTGGTGAAAAACGGTTCGAAGATCCGCCCCTGAAGCTCCAGCGGTATGCCCGCGCCGTCGTCGCGGATGGTCAGCACCAGATAGTCGCCCGGCTGGACAAAATCGGTCTGCGCCAGGCAGTCGGCTTCCGTGAGCGTGCAGGGGATGACTTCGATATCGATGTTGCCGGGGCCGGCTATGGCATCGCGCGCATTGACCGCCAGATTGACCAGGATTTGATCCAGCTGGCTGGGGTCGATAAAAACGCGCCCCAGATCCCGGTGCTGCATAAAATTCAGATGAATGTTCTCGCCGATCAGGCGGCCGATCATCTTCAAGCTGCCGGAGATCGCCAGGTTCAGATCCAGCAGCACGGGCGCAATCACCTGCTGCCGGGAGAAGGCCAGCAGCTGCCGCGTAAGGTCGGCGGAGCGGCGTGCCGCATCCTGAATCTCCAGCAGGTCAGCATGGCAAGACAGGTCCTCCGGAATATCTTTCAGCAGCATTTCAACACAGCCCATGATGATCTGCAGCTTGTTGTTGAAGTCGTGGGCCACGCCGCCGGCCAACAACCCGATGGCCTCCATCTTGGCGACCTGCCGGTGCTGCGCCTCCAAGCCGACCTCGCGGGTCACGTCGCGTTTGACGGCGACGTAGTTGACGATCTGGCCTGCGGTATCGAGGATGGGCGAGATGGTGGCCTCCTCCTCAAAGAGCGTGCCGTCCTTGCGTTTGTTGATGAGGTGGCCGCTCCACACCTGCCCCGCCGTCAAGGTCGCCCACATCTTCCTGTATATTTCCGCAGGGTGCTTGCCGCTCTGGAGCATGCGCGGATTCCGGCCGCAGGCTTCCGCGCAGGTGTAGCCGGTGATCTTCTCGAAGGCGGGGTTGGTATAGAGAATTTTTGCTTCCGTATCGGTGATCAAGATGATCTCGGCCGCCTGCTCGACCGCCATGGCCAGCCGGTGATGGGCGGCTTCCGTTTGTTTTCGTTCGGTCAGATCCACATCAATGCAGAACAGCTCCGCCTCGTGCCCGGGGATCTGCACGATGGCATGGCTGGAGAACACCGGCACCCGCGAACCATCCTTGCGCATGAGGCTGAGTTCGGCCGCGGGGATGGGTTGCCTGGTCCGGGCGATTTCCTGCATGGCCTGCGTCACGCCTGCGCGCATCTCCGGGGGGATGATCAGGTCCAGCAGATTCCGGCCGACGGCTTCTTCAGCGGAATAACCGTAGAGACGCTCGGAGGCTCGGTTCCAGTAACGGGTGGTGCCGTCCGGTGCATAGCCCTGCACCGCGACGGTCGGGACGTTTTGGAGCATGCTGCGGAAGCGCTGCTCGCTCTCCCGCAACGCAAGCTCCACCATCTGGCGCTCGATCTCGCTGGCCGTGCGTACGGCCACCAGCTTCAGCAACGCCTCCGCCATGGCGCGGTTTTCCAGCGGATGACGGGCGATCACCGCAATCAGGCCGATGGGCTGGCCCGCGTGCCCCCAGAGGGTCACCCCGACATAACTTTCGGCGCGCAGGTCCTTGAGCACCGTGTCATGCGGGAAGCGCTGGCACACGTTGGCGGGAAAGCAACAGGCCGTCTGGCCCACGACCTCGCCGCGCGGGGTGTCCTTCAGCGCATAGGTCGCATTGTCCTCAAAATGACCGTCGCACCAGACCGCCACCGTCCGGGCCGTCAGTCCATCGCCTTCGAGCCGATCGATGCAGACGAAATCCATGCCGAGTTTGGCGGCCAAATATTCCGCCAGCGCCTCGAAGAAACCCTTGCCCGCCTGCATGCCGCATTCGTGGGCGAGGAAATGCATGGCATCCTCGTTGAGCTTGCGCTCGGTGATGTCTTGAATCGTGCCAACCACCTTGAGCGGTTTACCCTCCGCATCGCACTCCACGCTGGCGAGGGTGCGGATCACGCGCTGTACGCCGTCCCGGGCGCGCACAATGCGGTATTCCTCATCATATGGTTTTTGTTTTCCCAAAAGGTCACGCAGCGCGGCATCCAGGCGTGGCCGATCCTCGGCGACGACCATCCGTTGCACGGTCTCCAGCGGGAGTTCCAGAGAGGTGCGCTCCAGCCCATAGATTTTGAAGCCTTCGACCGAGGCCCACATGGTTCGCGATCCAAGGTTCAGCTCCCAATTGCCAACGTGCGATACCGCCTGTGCGCGCAGCAACCGGTCCTCGCTTTGTTGCAGCGCCATTTCGATCTGCTTACGCTCAGTGATGTCGCGGATGATGCCGCCGATCCCCATGCGTCCGTCACTGAGGGGCAGCCGGAATTTGCGGGATTCGTAGCAGCGTGTCCCGAACAGCTCTTCGGTGACGACAATCTGCTTGGCCTCCAGCGCCTGCTGATCGCTGGCCCGGCAGCGGGCTGCAGCCTCCTGTGGCATCAGCTCAAAATCGTCGCGTCCGATGATCTCGGCCACCGGGCGCTGGAAAAATTGCGCCAGCGTCGAGTTGACCAGGATATGCCGGAAAGCCGCATCCTTGATATAAGCCATATCGGTCGAGGACTCGATGAATGAGTGATAGCGGGCTTCGCTCTCGCGCAGCGCCTCCTCGGCCTGCTTGCGCCCGGTGATGTCGCGAACCACGGCCAGTACACGTCGCTGCCCGTTAATGATGGTGCTCTTCAGCGCCACCTCCACCCAGAAAACCTCGCCGCTTTTCTTCCGGGCCTGCCATTCAAAAACCTGCGGTCCTTCCGCGATGGTTTTGGCCATCCAACGTCCGACCTCCACCTTCGAATGGGGGCTGACACCCTGGCTGCCATCATTGGGCTGCAGTTGCAGGGCCTCGTCACGACTCAAGCCGAAGAGTTCCACCATGGCGTCGTTCACATCGAGGACGGCACCGGTCTCGGCGTCGTGAATGAAGATGGCGTCGCTGGTGCCATTGAAGATGGCCCGATAGCTCTGCTCGCTTTGTTGCAGCGCCACGTCGGCCTGCTTGCGCTTTTGCAGCAGGTTCCATTCGCGCAGGGCGCGTTCCACGGTGCGCGGCATGTCGGCAAAGGCCTCAGGCGACTTGACCACATAATCCAGAGCGCCCGCCTTCATCACCTCCACCACGGTCTGTTGGTTGCCGAACGCGGTCATCACGAGAATCGGGAAGGGCGCATCCTCCGGGGGATGCGTGAGCACTTCCAGCGCACGCCCATCCGGCAGATTCAGATCAATCAAGGCCAGATCGGGTCTCCGGACCTTCACCCTTGCCTGGAAAGCGTACAGGCTGGCCACGCTTTCGATCTCCGTGGGGCTGGCGGGGTTGTCGAACGCGCGGCGGATGGCTTCCACGTGGGCGTCTTCATCGTCCACGATCAGCAGCTGCAGGGTGGGGGCGATCATAGTTAAGTCCTGCCGTTTGGTCAGCTTGGATATTGGTTCCACGCCAGCCAGTAGAACCCAAAGGTTTCCATCAACTGGCTGAATTGGGAGAAGTCCACCGGCTTGACCAGGTAGCTGCTGGCGTGGTGGGCATAGGCTTTGACCATATCCGACTCCGCCTTCGAGGTGGTCAAAATCACCACGGGGATCATGCCGAGGTTGGCATCGCCTTTGATGGTCTTCAACACTTCCAAGCCGTCCACCTTCGGCAGGCGCAGGTCGAGCAGGATGATGCCCGGCCGTGGCGACGTAGCCGGATCGCTGAATCCGTTGCGCCGATAGAGGTAGTCCAGCGCCGCCTGGCCATCGGGCACGCAGAGCAACTGGTTGGCCATCCGGCACTCGGCAAAGTTGCGCCGTACGATCTCGGTGTGCGCCTCATCATCTTCCACGAGCAATATGACAATCGGTTCGCCTTTCATTTCCCCTTTCCTTCCTTGGGTTTGTGCAGTGCCTCGGGCAATGTGAAATAGAAACAGGCGCCCTGGTCCAACCCCGCCGACTCCACCCAGATCCGTCCCCCGTAAACTTCCACGATCCGTTTGACCACGGCCAGGCCGATGCCTGTCCCCTCGGCCTTGGCATCCAGCTTCTCGAACAAATCAAAAATTTTCGACTGAAAGCGCGGGTCGATACCGATGCCGTTATCGCGCACGAAGAACACCTGTTCCGCATCGCGCGGTTGCATACCGATTTCGATGGTCGGCGCGGATTGGGCGCCCATGAACTTGACGGCGTTCTCGATCAGGTTCTGCCAGATCTCGGCCAGCCGGAGCCGGTCACCATAGAACGTCACCTCCGGGCCGGTCACCTGCATGCGCACCCCGCGCTCGGTAAGGCGTCCGGCCACCGCGGCGCGGGCTTCCTCCACCAGCGCGAGCAAAGTAACCGGCACCGGCGGGCTGACGATGCGCCCGATCCTTGAGATTTCCAACAAATCTTCGAGCAGGCGGGCCATTTTGTCGGCTGCGCCGCGGATAAAGGCCATGTCCTTTTCCACCCGCTCGACCTGGTTGGCCGCCAAGTCCTGGCCCAGATAACCAATGAAGGTCCTGATGGTCACGACCGGGCTCTTCAGGTCATGGGACGCGGTGTAGAGGAACCGCTCCAGCTCGGCATTCTTCTCCTGCAACTCCCGCGCGCTCTGTTGTAATGCCGCCTCCGCCTGCTTGCGCTCGGTGACGTCCCATACCATCGAGATCATCAACTGTTTGTCGGACAACGGCGTGTTGCTCGCCGAGATGAAAGCCGTTTTTTCGCCGGCGCGGGTGAGGGGGATATCGGTCCAATACATGCGTTCGGCGTCCCCGCTGGCGCAATCCTCCAGCACCCGTTGCTTGAGCTTTTCCCTGAACGCCGGCTCCTCATAAACGGCGGTCCAGAAACCATCCGGACTGGAGAGCCGAGCCCGGGTGGTCCGATAGATTTTCGGGAAATTGTCATTCATGTAACTGAACTGCACCGCAGGATTCACCGAGTTCACGGCGATGCCCACGGGCAGATTATCCAGCACCGTCTTGGTGAAGGCTTCGCTCTCCCGCAGCGTCTCCATAGCCCGCTTGCGCTCAGTGATGTTGTGGCCTTGCGCGATAGTGGCGACGGGGGTCTTTCCATCCGGTGCGAACAGCGTGGCCGAATTCCACAAGAGGGTGGCCACCGGCCCATCCCGATGTTGGATGGCGATTTCCACCGTCTCCCACCGATCCCCCGTCAGGGTCGTACGAATCTGCGCCATCGAGCTTTCCACCATCGTATCAGGGAAAAGAATTTCCAGCGATTGTCCCATGACCTCGGCGGCGGTGCGCCCGGTCAAATTCTCGAAGGCGTGATTGAAGCGGGTGATCTTGAACTGCGGGTCCCAGACGATGATCGGGGCATTCGCATAGTTGAACAGATTATCCAGATATTCATTGGCCTCACGGAGCGCGGTCTCTGCCTTCTGTCGCGCGGTCGTGTCGAGCACGATCGTCATAAAATAGAGCGGCTGTCCGGCAGCATCTCTGCGCAGCGTGCTGCTGACATCCGCCCACACCACGGACCCGTTTTTATGGAGATAACGCTTGGTGAACCGCGCCGCTTGCCGCCCGCCGGCCAGCAACTTTTCCATCACCCGTTGGGTCTCCTCCACGTCAGCTGGATGGGAGAGGTCTTGCCAGCGTTGCTGGTGCAGTTCCGCCGGCGAGTAGCCAAGCATATCGCAGAAGGCTTGATTAACCTCGATTTCCCCAGAAGGTTTCGTGATGGACATGCCTGCGTTGGAATGCTCAAAGACCCGCAAGAACTTTTCTTCGCTCTCCAGCAGCAGGGCGACAGTCTGGGCTTGTTTGCGATAGAACAGGAGGCTCTGCCGCCGCCAGACCAGGCCCACACCGGCCCCCGCGCCGAAGAGCAGGCTGGCGATTAGCACCAGCACCAGCCACAGCCGCTCGCGCAAAGGCCCATAGACCTCGGCCTTGTCCATGCGGGTGACCATGAACCACGGTGAGTCGGGGACGGGGCGCACATCGGCCACCACGGACGCACCGCGATAGTCCACCCCTTCCACAAGGCCCTGCCGTCCGCTGGCCGCCATCACGGCGGGCAGGTTGGTCTGCGTGAGGGAGCGGCGCACGCTGAGGGCCGTGTTGGTTCGGAACCGAAGTTCATTCAGGAAGAGGGCATCGTTGCCTTCCCGGCGGACGAGCAGCGTCTCGGCAGTCAGACTTGGCGTCGGCCAGCGCTTGATGAGTGGATAGAGATAGGTTTCCGGGTCAATGCGTAACAGGAGTGCGCCCAAGGGTCGGCCTGCATGGGCGTCATCCAAAATGGGCACCAAGATGGATAGATGAATCGGTCGGTCGGGGGCATCGCGATGAAAGTCAAGAAATGTCACCCGGCCGGAACGCAGGGCCACAGCGATATCTGGGGGCAGGTGTGCGGCCAACGGTTCGAGCTTGGTGGGGATAGCCAGCCGTTCAGCGCCCTGCGCATCGAGCAGGAGCACCCGGTCATACTCATGCGCGGCCGGGTACTTGCCGAGCCAGGCGTGCAGTTGCTGCTGCGCGTCTGCGTCCGCCGGTTGTCCCAAAAAGCGCCGCACCAGCGCGCTGAAGGCGGGGTTCTGGAGCAAGAGCTCGCCATCGCCCAGTCGCGCCTTGCGCCACTGCGTCAGTTCCTCCACCTTCAGCTCTGCGATGGCGGAAAGCTGCCGCTCCACCCCGGCGCGGAAGTGCTGCTCGAAGTTTTGATGGAAAAAATAGCCCGCCGAAACGATGCCCCCCGCGAGCAGGCCGAAGATCAGGAAGAAAAGCCAGCCTGACAGCCTGCCGCTTTCACCGCGCTGTTGTGAGGTTTGCACCCTATCCTCGCACACCGCCCACATATTTATCGGGAAACGTCCCACATGCGAGCTTATTGTGCCCGGCGGGCCTTTATATCCGCGGGTAAGCCTTGGGCAGCCAAGTACCGGAACAAGGAGGGCTCAACAAATCCATGCCTTGGCCAAGGTTCAGTCGAGCGCGGCGACGGGGCCGGCTTCGTCGGGCGGCTCGGGGAGGAGCAGGGCGACGGCGGCGGCGATGGGCGTGAGGAAGCCGGCGTAGAGCAGGGCGTGGCGGAAATCGCCGACGGGTGCGAAGAGCGCGAAGACGATCGTGCCGGCCGCGGCGGCGATGCGGCCGAAGTTGTAGCAGAAGCCCGCGCCGGTCGTGCGCAGCAGGGTGGGGAACAGCGGCGGCATGTACATCGTGAACAGGCTGAAGACGCTGCTGCAGAAGCCGACCAGCGGGAACCAGAACCAGACGAGTTCGGTGCAGGTGTGCGGCCACGCGAAGGTGCCGGTCGTCGCGAGGCAGAAGGCGAAGCACATGCCGGAGATGGAGCGCCGATAGCCGATGAGGCGCGCGAGCCAGCCGCAGAAAAAATTGCCGAAGATGGAGACGCCGATGACGACAAAGAACGCGACGCTGACGAGCTTCTCGCGCTGGTCCACCGGCCAGGCGGCGAGCTCGGGCAGGTTGCGCAGGTGCTGCGCGTGCCAGAACATGAACGCCCACCACGCCGTCAGCGAGCAGGAGCAGACGATCAGCGTCAGCACGGTGGTGCGCCGGATGCCGGGCGCGAAGAGTTGCAGGATGCCGGGTTCGTGGCCGTGCGCGGCGGTCTTGGCGGCGTGCCACGTCTCCGGCTCCGGCACGTTACGGCGGATCCAGAAGACGAGCAGGGCGGGCAGGATGCCGACGAGGAAAACCCAGCGCGGCTGGTAGGCGATGCCGCGCGCGGCGCTGAAGGAGACGAGGATATACACCGTCAGGCAGGCGAGCAGCACGCCGATGTTCACGGCGGACTGCAGGACGGCGGCGATCCACGGGCGCCACTTCTTGGGCCACGTCTCCGAGAGCAGCGCGGAGCCCACCGCCCACTCGCCGCCGATGCCGAGCGCGGCGAGGAAGCGGCAGATGAGCAGCTGCCACCAGGTCTGTGAGAAGAACGCGAGCCCTGTGAAAATCGCATAGGTCAGGATCGTCAGGCTCAAGGCGCGGCTGCGGCCGAGCCGGTCGCCGATACGGCCGAAGAAGCCGCCGCCCAACGCCCAGCCGACGAGGAACGCGCCCTGAATCCACGAACTCTTTTCCTTCACCAGCGGGTCCGCCGGATTGAGCGCGGTGATGTCGCCCGCGTTCAGCAGGAGCTGCGCAACGAACGGCGCCGCGACCAAGGTATAGAGATGAATATCCAGCCCATCGAACAACCACCCCAGCCACGCCGCAATGCCCGACCGCCACTGCTGCGGCGAAAGCTCGCGCAAGGTTTGCGCTTCGCGTGCGGGGATGGGAGCAGGTTCAGGCATGGGCGGTTTCGCTGCGGGTACGTTTCGGTCCATTCATCTGCGGCCATGCTAGGACACGGGCGGCGGCGGGGCAAGCGTGGGATTCAGCTTGAGCCAAACGAATGAAAACTGTAAAAAGCGACATTGTTGGGTTGTAACTTGCGAGGTGTCGTTATGCGCTACAGTATTTTGATTGCGGCGATTGTTGCAACGGCTTCGTATGCAGAAACCGATCAGCTCTATCCACCCTTGATCCCCAAAGAGGCAACACCGTATGTCGCACCGACGCCCACGCAAAAGAAATGGGCGTTGGCCACCTGCGGCATATTGACGGAGAGCAATCAGGGCCGCCACGATTTGCTGGGGAGCTTTACCGCCAACCAAGCCAACAAGGAGGCCGAGCAGAAATTATTGGCCAGATGGTGGGGTGACCAGAACCGGGAAGATCTGCTCGGGACCTTCCAATGGATTGAAGCCGGCGGGCATCGGCGTGGTTTTGACCAGTTGGCGCACACGCTTACGAAAGCATCCCCCGAGCAGTTGAAAAACTTTCTGAGCGTGGTGGCCGGTGATAACGACAAGAGCAACCAGGTGGCCATCGCGCTGAAGTATAAGGATGAGTTTGGCGCCAAAAGCATCATTGCCTGGGATTTCGATCGTTACGTCGCGCTGTGTGGCTGGGGTTATCTGGCAGGCTATCTTTCGGAAGACGAGGCTTGGCAGCGGATCATGCCCGTCGCCCGCTTGCTGCAGAAGACCTTCAGTTCCTGGGAGGACTTGGGCCGGAATCACATTGTCGGTCGTGAGTTTTGGTCATGGGAGCAGACGCAAGACCGTGGCAGCGTCACGTTGCAGAGCTACAAGAAACTGCTGACAGAGCCCTCCAGCCCGTGGATCAAATTGAAATGGGATCTGGACCTCTCGCCGCCGAAGCCCTCCGCGAACAAGTCGCAGACAACGCCGGCGACAGGGGCGGGCGAAGTCCGGCTGGGCGGACTTCCCTCGGGGAACATGGACCTCTATGCTTCCGGCAATAATGGTTGCATCATCCGCATCAATGGCGCAGACGTCATCACCGTCCGCCGGGACAAGGCCGGCAAGGCCCGGGTGGGCTTGCAGGCGGGCGATCTGATCACCGTGCGGCTCTCGGACCGGTTCGACATCAACAGCTTCTGGATGTCGTGCCTCACCACCAACGAACTGTTCCTGTTCGAGACCTCCGAGCGCTGGACCAGCTATATTCCTGCCGACACGGAGCAATGGTGGCTCATCAAGGGCGCCAAACAGCAAAAACCCGCCAAGTTTGCATCCAACAAGCGGGAATATGTCGACCTCGTCAAAAAGAGCGCGGCCACAACCCCGCACTATAAGTATGCGCAGCCCATCTGCAGCGTGCTTAACGATGGCACCCGCATCGCCTACGTCTATTATGTGGTGACCAGAAATGACCTGATACCGAAGCGCTGATTTCCCGCCGACCCTGCGCAGCCAACGGGGAAGCCTACGGGCAGGGTGGTCTATGCGCGGCTCATAAACCGTCACGCGACGGTCAGCGCCTTATCATCGGAATCATGATCGTCACCGAGTAAGGCGCGGCACCATTCGGCGCATCGGCAAGATAGAGATCGAAGCCGTCGGGGGTTAATTCCAGCGCCATCACATCGCGACCCTTGCGCTCGGCGATGTAAGCACGTGGCAAGTCCAAATTGGCCGCATATTTTTCCCACACTGGCGGTGTCTGATCGAGCGGGGACCACGGGTCACCGTCAAAGATCACGTTCTTGGGCTGTGCCCAGCTCTTGTGTTCATAACGCACCCCCTGGCGTGTGAAACTGATCCGGCAACTACCATCTAATAGGGCCGAAATGCGCAGCAGCTTCATGTTGGTCGTGCGCGTACCGGCCTCCAGTTGTGTGATGGAAACCATCGGTTCGTGCCGTTGCGCCGCAACAGGCACCGTCTTGCACGAAACGGCTGACCCGGCAAGAGCGATTACCATCATAACGGCAACCGCTACCGGCTTGGCGAGGCTTGGCACTTTCATCGGGTTGCTCCTTGTCTATTTTTCGAGGAACGTTTCAACTTCAATAGGAACCTTAGGAAACGCGCGGTCAACTGTCAACGGCAGAGGAACTGGGCGGCGGCGGGGCAAGCGCGGAGCGGCAGAGAAGAATTGAACAGAGGAAATGAAGGCGGGAGTTTTTCGACTCGGATGAACACAGATGTCGCCCGACCACCCAACCCGAACAGATTCCAACTTCAAGCCGATAAAATCCTTTTTCGCCTTGAAAGCCATGTTTATCAGCCTATTCTGTCCGTGCCCTAAACAAACGTTGGGACTTCAGTGAGATGGCATGAAAATATTTCTTATCAAGGCTCTAATGGCCGCAATGCCCTCGATCTATACCTTGACTGTTTCCACAACTGGAGCTGAACAGGCAAGGACAACAGAGAGCTTTGTGAACACGATGGGTGTGGATACGCACTTCAAAGCGAATTATGCCGGAACATCGGTCTTTACCAATCCAACGGCGTCAAGATTGTTGGGAGAATTGGGCCTCAGGCATATTCGTGATGACATGCCCATCAACAGCGGCAAATATCGTTACCTGAAGGCCCTCTATGCCAACTATGGGATTCGAGTTACTTGGACACCGGTGATACCCGGTCGCCCACCCATCAAGGCCGCAGACCTGGTAAGCAATTTTGTAGCGCATCCATTTTTCGAGGCGTTCGAGGGACCGAATGAAGTGGACGGATTCGGCAAGGCGAAAGGGAAGGAGATTTACTGGGTGGATGAAAAGGGTGTTAAGAAAATTGACAACGTCAAAGCGAATGATTATTCCGGCACCCGCGCATTTATGAGCGCGATGTATGCCGCGCTCAATGGCGATCCGCGCACGGCGAAGATTCCGGTTTTAGCTCCGCCGATGGCGCATCCCGGACAGTCCCAGTATCTCAAGCCCATCCGTGCAGATTACGCTAACATGCACAGTTATCCCAACGGCCGGGAACCATCGGAAGGCTTGGAAGCTTGGATCAGCGATACCCAAAAAATGTTTGACACCTCAAAACCAATCATTGCCACCGAGACGGGGTATCACAATGCCACAAGAGACAAGTCCGGGCATCGCTATGTCTCGCAGCGTGCCGCCGGAAAATACATGCCCAGGCTTTACGCGACCTACTTCAACCGTGGCATTGCTTTTGCCTATCCTTTCACGTGGGTGGACTTTGGCACCAACATGGCGGATCGGGAAAATAATTTCGGGGCATACCTGAACCGTGATTTGACACCCAAACCAGCCTACACCCATGTCAAAAATCTCATCAGCCTGCTCAAGGAAGGGACGTGGAACGCGACGGCGCGAGAATGGAAAATTCCAACTTTTACACCAGGCAGCCTGGAATACACATTGTCAGGCAATACGAATGAAGTGCGGCAGACATTGTTGCAGAAAAGCACAGGAGCGTTCTACCTATTGCTGTGGCAAGACGTAAACTGCTTTTTCAACGGGGGTGGCAATGAAAACATGGCAAACTGGAAGGACACCACCAATGCGCCCGTGACGGTGACTTTGAAATTGGGAACCACCATTTCCAGTGCTGCGGTCTATTCACTGGCTACACTGAAACCGATTGAGAGTTACATCAAGCCAACGAGCCTCAACTTGAATGTTCCGGATGAAATCATTGTGGTCAAGTTGGTGCCGGCTCTTTCAAGAAAAGGGATCACACCTTAACAACTCACTCGGCTGGCGCCTTCTGGACGGCGTTAATAACCAGAATGTACTGGACTGGTCATTTAGAATGACATGCTGCGCGTTGCGACCGGAGACCAGTCGCGGCCCGGGGCGGTTAGGACCGCGCGTCGTCCTGAACGCTCTTGCGCCGAGTAGCGGTTGGCGGAAGTGTGGTGAATATCGGCGTCATACTCTTCTCCGGCTTGGCAGCCAAGGGCTGCCCGCCTCGCAAGGCTCGACTGGCGCTCTTGGTGTCATGGCGGAAAAGGTTGCGAGGGGTGGGGCGGCGGCGGAGCAAATCAATTTCGGAGTGAAGCCAGCGGCTTAGGACTTGGGCGTCGCTTTCTTGAAGGAGCGGGCCATCAGTTTCATGGTCGGCAACTGCGCCCGGCCGACCTCGTCGCTGGCGATGCCTTGCATGACGAAATAGCCATCGGCATCAAACAGGATCACTTGGTAGACAAACATGTTGGCGTTGCTGGTGGTTTCGGTTGCGTCGGCCGTGGACTCGAAGCCATCCAAGCCATCGGCGCTAATCGGCTCGGTACTCTTTACCCTGACGTTGGTGAGCTTGGCGACTTTCTGCAGGCGGGCCTCGGCAAAGAGGCGTTTGTCCGGGATGTTCAACCCCTGACTGGCCGAGGCGGCCGCGATAAAGATGGGGATGTCCTGACTCTTGACGGGAAACACGCCGCCCTTGCTGAAGAGCATATTGTTACCGATGACTTTAGCCAGTTGCAGATCGTTGGTTGGGGAGATGCGGAAGGTCAACCCGGCCAAAGGATCAACGGGGGCGCCGCTGGCCTGGGCGCCGAGGACCGCTGTCTTAAGCGGAGTCAGGAGACTGGCCTCGGCGGATTTAGGAAAAGAGGCCGTCACCAGACAGGTGCCCTTGTCGTCCCCGAAGATACCCATCCACTTGAGGAACTCGACGCCGCGCGCGGTTTGACCGCTCAAAATCAACACGCCTTGCTGTCCGCCAAAGGTCACTTTGTCCTGACTTATGAACGCCAGACCTTTCCGCTTGAATCCCTCGGCATTGAAATCCTTGGCCACCTCCGCAAACGGGGCCGGTAATTCGAGGACCATGATGGACGCTCCCGTTTCCTGCGACATGTAGCCGGGGAAGCGATCGGCGACAACGAAACCCGCCGGTGGAGTCAATACCACGCGCGTGCCTCTGACCGGCTTTGGTATTTCCGCCGTCGTTGTGCTGGAAAGCAGCGCGCACGTCACGATGGAGACGATCCATGTTTTCATTTTTCCCTCCCGTGCCAGGTGTGTTGTCGAAGGTGACATCATTTGCAGACGGCGATGTTAGGGCACGGGCGGTGGAAGGGCAAGTGCGGTTTCAGGTGGGCCGCGTTCTCACGAACGCGGCTACGGCAACGATCGCT
>CAIWHP010000247.1 GCA_903912445.1 uncultured Lentisphaerota bacterium | reverse complement strand
GTGATGATTCCTCCGGATCCAACGGTCCACTGGTAGAGTGCATTACCAGGATCGGTTGTGTATCCTGTTGTTCCGTTCAAACAAACCGTGTCAACCCCTGTAATGTTCGCCAGTGGGGTGGTGTTCACCAAAACAGTTTTAACAGTGGGAGTTATTGTCGGGCAGCCTGATGAGTTAATGTAGCCGACACTCACCGAATGTGACCCGGCAACACTCCATTTCACAGAAATAGAATTGGTTCCGTTACCAGAAACAATAGTGCCTCCCGAAGTAAGTGTCCATTGATAATTGGTCATACCTGCTTCTGTATTGTAATAAACGGTAACGCCTGTGCAGGCACTGGCAGGTCCTGAAACTACCGGATGTGGTGTTGGCAGCACTAAGATGGTCTTTGAAGAAGGAATGCCGGCACTGCAGCCCGAAGCATTGGTACAATTAACTGTGATGGTCTGGGTTCCCGATGTTAACCATGTTACGGTGATCGCGTTGGTTCCCTGTCCGGCGGTAATTGATCCACCGGATGTGATCGTCCAGATATAATTTGTCATACCGGATTCTGTAAAATAAACGACCCCGCTGCTGTTGGGACAAATTGAGGCGGTCCCTGTTATGGTCAATGCCGGTGATGCATTGACCAGAATATTTTTTACAGTTGGTGCAGAGGTGGCACAGCCATTCAGATCGCTGTATTTAACCGTTACATATTGTGAACCGGCCGAATTCCAGGTCACTGCGATTGAATTAGTATTGGTTGGCCCTACGATGGTATTTCCGGGAGAAACGGTCCATATATAATTTGACATGCTGCTTTCGGTCGTATAAATAACCGTATTCCCAGTACAGGAGGGATCAGGACCTGTTATCGATGGAATAATGGTGGCCTGTACCGTCACGATTTTTGTTGCAGGTGTTGCCGCTGTACAGCCGTTACCATTTGTATAATTAACCGTGATCAATTGATTTCCGGCGACATTCCAGGTAACCGATATGGCATTCGTGTTTGTGGCTCCAACAATGGTACCGCCCGCTACCGACCATGTATATCCGGTCATCCCGGCTTCGGTAGTATATATGTTCCCGGAGGTATTGACACAGGCAGTTGCAGCCCCCGTGATTACCGGAACCGGAAGGGAGTTGACTGTAATTTTCACTGCGTTGGTGTAAACGGTTCCGCAATTGCCCGCACTGGTCTGAGCTTGTTTATACCAGGTATCGACAGAAAGGGCGCCTGGCTGGTAAGTCATAGCCGTTGCGCCATTGATGGGGATAAAGGTAATGTTATTGGTGGAATATTCCCATTGATAGGCGTATGGGGCACTTCCTCCTGTCGGACTGGTTGCAGTCAGCGCAGTTGGGATGGCCTGGGAACAGATCAACTGGTTTGAGACAGCTGTTCCCGCAATGAGTGTGGGATAGACGGTGATGGTATAGGAGGAAATTTGTCCCACGCATCCGTTTGCAGATGGCGTAATTGTGATCAGCGCCGTGATTGGAAGTGCTGAGGCATTTGTGGCCGTAAAAGCCGGTATGGAACTTCCTGAACCGCTTGCGGCCAGACCAATGGCGGGATTGCTGTTGGTCCATGCGAAGGTGGTTCCCGTTACCGGACCGGTCAAAGGAATTGCCGGGGCAGGCACGCCATTGCAATAGATCTGGTCGCTGATCGCTGTAACTGTTGGCAATGGGTTTATGGTCACATTGCTGCTTGTTGAACCCGTACAGCCGCTGCTGTTGCTTTCGATAAGCGTGACCACTCCCGTTTGCGCCTGGTTGGTCGTGTTTGTCCAGTTGATGGTTACTGGTGTCCCGGTGGAGGTGCCGTATATGGTGCCATACCAGGTACCACTCACAGGGCTCACCGACCAGGAAAAGGTCGATCCGGGCAATCCGGTGGCTGAATACGATATTCCTGAACCGGGACAAACCAATAATGACCCTGTTATTGATGGCGCAGGGCCGATCACAATATTGATATTCCGGGTGATGCTGGTTGCTGTGCAATTCCCGTTTAAAACATTGGAATAACTCACCGTTATAGCTGCAGTACCTGCCACTGTTCCCCCGGTAACTGTAATTGCTGAAGTTCCCTGGCCGGTAAATGATACCACATTGGGAGCAGAACCTGTCACCGTCCACGTGTAATTGTAATATACACTTCCCGGGGGAGGCGCCGGGGCATTAAATACCGAAGATGAGCCACTGCAGATGTTGTCCTGGCCTCCTGTAATGGAACCACTGATGGGTGGCGACAATACGGTAACATTTTGTATGAACGGCGCTGAATAACACACAACGGAACCTTCGCCCGGGCGTGATGCCTGCAGGGAAATCGTATATGTTCCGGGGGTTCCAGGCCAGGTTATCACACCCGAAGTCCCCGACCAAACCGGAGGTGCACCGCCTGAAACAACCCAGTCATAATCTTCGCCGGCAATGGGTAATACAACAGAATATGGATACACCGAAGAGGTACAAACGCGGAAAACACCTGAAATGGCCGGAGTTGCCACGCCAATGAGCACTGTGATGGAAGCGGAACCTGATCCCGTTTGCACCATCACTGTTCCCGCCCCAAGTCCCGCGCCTCGTTGTGAAGATTATTAGGGAACCACACCCGAAGAAATACAGCCTGATTCTGATCTTTGGGTTCAAGATAACCAGTATGCCGCTCATAATTAGTGGGGGTTAAACGCAGCTCCATTCTGCGCATATTCACCAGTAATGAGGCGTATTCCGCACGCAATGCATCCTCGTTGATGTGGCCCCGCATCCATCGTCTATCAGCATCAATCGCCCACCTTCTCACATGATTATTTACCAGAGGCGGCAGATCGTTCGGGAACCGTGCGCGAACGAGCGGGAAGCTAGGATGAGCGTGGGGCTCCGGGTATTCATAATATTTGTCCGCGAGTCCCGCGTCCGTCACAAGATCTGGGTGCATGATTATGGTTTTTGGCTGTTCCATCTTGGTTCTCCGTTAAAATTTGTCCGTGTTGTTGGGTGGGCGTTCCGAAGCGCGCTGTTCAAGTCGCTGCTCCAGCGCACCTATGTGTTTACGGAGCCATGGCAGCGTGGCGTTGATGGTGCCGGTGACGCCGCTGACTTCGGCGACGATTTCGCCGAAGTTTTCCGTGAGTTTGGCGCGCGGGTACTCGCGGTTCACGATAGCCAGGTGCTCGCCGCGCAGGGCGGGGAGTTTGCCTGTTGCTGATAATGCGTCAAAGGCGGCGCGCCACTCAGCGACGACAGCCAGCGTGCAGCCTGTCCACGGGTCGGCGGTCGCTGTGGGCGGCGTTTCTGTGATGGTCGCCGCAGGCAAGGCAAGGCATGTTTTTTTCTTGCCCCGATAGCTGGCGGACGCAATCCGCTGCTGCTCGCGCCGGGCGTCCAGCGCGTCGCGCTGTTGGTGCCTTTCCCAATTAATTATGCGGAGCTTGCCTTCGATGATCTCGATCATACGGAAGCGCGCGAATGTCTGGACAGCGAGTTGAACAACGGTGAGGTCCTCGCCGAACATGACGGCAAGCATTTCGGGGTTCATCGGAATTTCCCGTGTGATGAAAACTGCGCCACCGGCATCGCACTTCCCCGCGACGCACAGTAAGCGCAACCAGATAATAATGAGGCGCGCACCTTCCGGCATGGCTTGGATCAGCTTAATTTTTTCGTCGTCGAACATGCCGGTTGCGAGGCGAATCCATCTATCGCGCCGGACTTCGGGGGGATGGAATGTGTTCATTGAGCGCCGCCCTTCACCGAAATGGCGCTGGACGCGATCAGGGATTCAAGGTCGGCCGCAAGAATGCCGATTCCGCGCTTGCTGCCCGGCAGGCGGACACGCTGAACGAGACCCTTGCGGGCGAGAGCATCAATCCAGCGAAGCGAGTGGCCCGTCAGGCGTGCCGCTTCCCCGCGCCGGTAAACACGAGGCGCAAATACTTTTGCTGCCATGTCGGGCTGCGGCTCGCCGCCCGATTTGATGAGAGCGTACCAGTGGGCTTTCGTTCGCGCGTCGGTGTCTTGGTCGGCGCGGACAAGCGCCTGCATCGCCACGCGAGTTGTCGGACTTAGTTGCATGTTTCTGCTCCTCGCCCGTCGCGGCCCTGATGTTCAGGACACATATCGGCGAGCGCGGGTACAGAAAACCACGGAACAGCAATTCCGTATCCCGACTTAAAAGGTTTCTTTAAATCGGGATGTGAGAGTATCAGCGGGCGGGAGAATAATGCAGCGGAGTGCGAGTCTCGGCGGGGAAAAGTTCGCGAAATTTCTCAAGCGCGGCGAGGGTCGCGCGCGATGCCTCACGAACAAAATCTTTTTCGCCAAAATGGCGTTCAAAGAAAACCGGTAAGTTAAGAGTGATCCGTGCTTCGTTCCGGCGAAAATGATGCAGGACACGCATGACGGCCAAATTGCTAAGAGCATCGGTGGCGTGAGTTTGCTGCCCGGTCAGATTTGCCTGCTTGCGTGCGGCGCGGCGTCGATCGAGCAGGCGAGCGAAGTCTTCAAGCTGCTTTTTACGGGTAAAGGCCCCGCCGTAGCGGAGGCACATGATGAACATGTCCGCGTGCTCAGTCGCGATCAAGGGGATGGGTTCGCGCATGAGTTGCGGCGCGTTACGTGGATTCTTAGCGGGCGGCTTGCTTGCGATGTCTTCAACGAGCAGATTCAAATCCCGCTTGGACCCCATCGACACCGCGGCCGGGGCCACCATGTATTGCGTCAGCCGCTTGCGTGTTTTCTCCGGCAGAGCGAGCCAAGGCTTGCAATAAAGGTCAACGCCCAGTCGATCTTCATGCAGGGCGAGTTTGTCAAAGGGTGGGGGGAGTCTGCCATTAAGCCGTGCGGCAAAGGCTTGAGTCCAAGCATGGCGGCGTTCGCGGAGATCAGACTCGCGGTTGTCCCATTGGTCACATGCTGATTTCCACGCAGCATATTCTTTCTGCTTGGCCGCGCCCGCCTCGGTGACAAACCGGAACGTGGCGCTAGCGTTGGGGAAAAAGGGCCACGTATGATGTAGTGAAAATTCACGCCATCGAAACGGCTTCAGGGTCGTGGCGTCATCCGAATCATGCAGATCCCGATGCGCGGCAATCGCCTCGTGAACCAGCGGGCATTCACGGGCGTATTCCCACAACATCGCCGCCTGTCGTTCTGCCTCGGGCGTGCGCGAGTCAAAAAGCGGGGATAAATCCCAGTCTTTGCGCAACAGTTTTCCTCGTGGTTCTTGGTCTTTCATGCGCCGCCATGCGTTTCCTCGCGCTACTTCACCATGTTACACTCGGTCTGGCAAGCACGACGGCGGGAAGGCTTGTAGGGGTGGGTGCCAGCGTCGCAGACACGGGATTGGTAGCTGTAGGCGGATTTCAAGCTGTACGCTGGCCCAAGGCTTATGGAGCGGGTTCGCGCCGCTCCCGGAGCAGTTCGGCGCTTCCCGTTGAGTTGCCGGGTTCAGGTGCCGTCAGTTTTCCGCAAGCGAGCCAAGGCGGCGGTGACTTCGCGGCCTTTGGCTTCGATCAGGGCCAGCAGTTCAGCAGGGGTGCGGGTGTCCTCTTCGCTTTTGCGGTTCGGATTGACGGCCTTGAGGTCAAAGGCGGCTTGCTCGATGGCCTCCGCCTTCGCCTTGAGTTCGCGGGCTTCGCGCTCCATCGCGCCCAGCTTTTCGATGATGGTGACATAGGCCGGGGTGTCGGCCTTCTTATCGGCTTTCAGCGCCTTGAGCTTCTCGCGCAGCGGTTCGGTGGCGGCGTTGAGCTTTTCGGCCCCGGCGCGGAAGGGCGCGGCCTCTTGCTGGGCCTTTTCCCGGCGAGCGACCATGTCCACCGTCCAACTGTGTTCACTGTCGCTGCGCTTCGGCAGCAGGCGGAAAAATTCTTCGAAATGTGCAATGGTGAACGGAGTGCGCTTACCCGTTTTGAGGTCGGAAAGGTCGTAATACCAAATCTTTTCGGTTTGCTCGCCCTTGACGAAGAAAAGCAGGTTGGTCTTCACACCGGCCCCGGCGGCGGTGAATACGCCGCCGGGCAGGCTGACGATGCACCAGAGGTTGCAAGCGTCCAACAGCTTCCGCTTGGTCTGCACGAACGCCGTCTCGTTCGTCCTGAAAAGTACGCCCTCATCGAGCACGATGCCGCAGCGCCCGCCGGGCTTGAGGCTGTCGAGGACGTGTTGCAGAAAGAGAATTTGCGTCGCGCCAGTCTTATAGGTGAAATTCTTCTGCGCTTCCACGCCCTCCTTGCCGCCGAAGGGTGGATTCATCGAGATCACGTCGAACAGCGCGGGTGCATCGGTGAAAAGTCCGTCGTAGGTGGCCGCGTTCGTCAGTGTGTTGCCGTGCCAGATGTGCGGCTCATCAATGTTGTGCAGTACCAGGTTAGCCAGCGCAATCGGATAGGTGGCGTTATCCTTCTCCCGCCCGTAGAACGTCCGCCGCTTGATCGTTTCCAGTTGGTCAGCCCGCTTGATCTTCTCGTTGTTTCTACCCGCCATGTGCTCAAACGCCTGCGCCAAGAACCCGCCGGTGCCGCAGCCGGGATCATAGACCGACTCGCCGATCTGCGGGTCTATCACTTGGACCATCGCGCGGATGATTTCGCGCGGCGTGAAGAATTGTCCCCCGTCGTTGCCCTTTTCGCCCATCTTGAGCAACAAACCCTCGTAGACTTGTGAAATGGTGAAAACGTGCGTCGTGTCCACCGTCTCGCCGCTGATTTCATGCACCTTGTCGAGCACGTCCAGCAGATTGCGCTCGGTATCAATTCGGGTGTGCGTGACACTACTGAAAATCTCGCTGATAACCTTCTGGCGCGGCGACGCCGTTCGTTGGTCGCGCAGCGCCTTCAAGTGTGGGATCAGATCATTATTGACGAAGCCGATGAACTTGTTCGGCGTGCTGTTCTGCGTCTCCTTGGCGTTAGCCAATTCGTTCGAGCCGTCCCATAATTCCTTGCGTTTGGCTCCTTCTGGTGCGGCCCAATCTTGCCAGCGATAAGGATACTTGAGCGACGGCGTGAACTTTGCCTTAACCGCTGCCGCCGCTTCCGCCTCGTGCGTCTCGCGCTCGTCAAGAATGCGCAGGAATAGAATCCATGTCAGTTCCGGCACGTACTGCAAGGCCCCGGCGCAGTTCGAGCGCCGCATAATGTCGCAAATCGACTTGACCGCACCATTGACCGACTGCTGCGTGCCCAGCCTTTTGCCTGTACCATTTTCGAGTTTGGGAGGTCGTGCCATGTCAAATTTCTCCATTAAACGCCCGGCGCAGCAACGCCGACGGCAGCGCCATGATGGCCGCTAGTTGCTCGGTTAGTGATTTCCGCAATTTCTCAACCTCTGCCATCTGCGTAGTAAGTCGTGATGCAATGCGGCGCTGGTTCGCGATAGCGGGGGCGCAGATGTGGAACTCTTTCAGTGTTGGCATGTAGATTGTCTTGTGAATAGCACCGCTCGAAAGACTGTGCAGATAAGGCCGCGCAGCAATGAGTGCGTGCATCAGGAAACTCGGATCAAGCTCCGGGCCACAAACCCAGTTGGCAAAATCTTGGCTTGTGGCCATGGCCTTCCCCATGATCGTAACAAAGCCCACCGAAGCCGTGCGCGAGAGGCAGACCGTTCCAGCCGGTAAGATTCGTGCGGAAGAATTTTGAATGCCAAGTGCATTTGTGCATTCAGTTGTCTCTAAAACCATCTGGCCGTCTAGGGCACGAATGTCCGGCAAGGCCAGCCATGATGTTTTCCCGCCCCACCATTCGGGGTGATAACGGCTGGGCGTGTGTCCACTTTCGAGCTGTGCAAGGCTTCGTAATGATTGCCATTTCCAGCCGGACGCAACTGGCGGGGGTATCGGCTGGACAGAAATCGGCCGGTTGTTATGAAAAGCCGCGTGCCGGTATGACCATTCAAGTTTCGTCACAGTTTTCAGTTGTTCTGCGGCGCTACACCGCGCCGCCGCCACCGCCGCCATCTGTTCGCGCAGCACAGCCACAATTCGCTGTTGTTCTGGTAAAGGCGGCAAGGGGATTTCAATCGCGAGCAAGTCTGATACACGTAGATTTGAGATATTCGTTGTGTTCGATGACACTGTAATAAATTGACCCAGCACATCAGGCAGACGCATCCAGCATGCAAGGAGGCTGGGTTCAATGATGTTTTTGGGGCGTAAGACCGTCACAAAAGTTCCAAAAGAGCATTGGAAAGGAATGTTTTCAATAATGCATGATTTGCCGACGAGAGCCCGGCTGTTCGCAGTAGAAACCAGCAAATCGAACGGTCTAAGGAGTTGTTGATTATCGCGAACGCGACTTCGCGGGATGAACCGGCGTGAATCCCATGCCGGTGTGTCTTGAACTCCGCTTGTAGTTAGACAAGCAATGCTGTCTTCAAACGCGATATTGGCGGCTTCACCGCTTGGGAATGTAACTCCACGAACGGCATCGCATACCTCGCCCAACTTCATCAATCGCCACCCAGCAGGTAGCCACTTGGCGGCGATCTTCACGGGCAGTGGAATCGACAGGTTCTCCAACCCTTGGAATATTGTGGCCTTGGTTGTTCCAAGGCTTGGACGGGTTGCGTGCGGTTTCTTCATGCCGCGAAGATCCGCTCTTTGGTGTTTTGCAGCACGTCGGCGGGGTCGCCCATGGCGCGCAGCGCGGCGAGGCCCCCGGCGCTGCGGACTTCCGGCGTCAGGAAGATTTCCGGGTTTTCCAGCGAGTCGGTCCCGGCGCGGGTGAATTGCGCGGCCATCGCCTTGAGGGTGGCGGCAGCGGAGGGCGGCAGGCCATCCAGCCAAGCGGCATTCTTATAGCCGAACGCCGCGCTCCGCTCAACACGGGTACGCGGGGCCTGACCATAGCCGACGCCCGCGAGCACGTCATAGAGGTCAAATTCGCTCATGTTTTCCAGTTGTTGCACCAGCAGCGCGGAGCGCCCGGCATCGGGCAACTTTTCGAGTAAATGGCTGCGCTGCCACGGCTCAACCCAAGCGGCACGGAAATTTTCCAGCGTGGGCGCTTCGGCGACAAGCTGGGCGGCGAGCCGCTGCTTGTACTCCTCGACCGTGACGGGCTTGGCCTTGCCATCCACCTGCGTCACGATGTAGTGGCCCGCGTCGCTGACTTCCACTTTCAGGCCCTCGACCTGGATAATGGGTTCCGTGGGTTGTTCCGGGCCATCGCCCCCCTTGTGCGGCTGCCACTTGGTCTTGAATTCCTCGCCGAACAGGCGCGTGGCGTCGGTGAAGTCATAGACGCGGAACATTAGTTTGCCGGTCGGCGCGTCAAGCCGGGTGCCGCGCCCGATCATCTGGTAGAAGGCGATGGGGGATTGGACGTATTTGAAGAAAACGATGTTGCGGACGCACGGCACGTCCACGCCGGTCGTCAGCAGGTCAACCGTGGTGGCAATGAAGTGCGAACGGGACGCGCCGCGCAGGTCGGCTACGAAGTCCGCACCGCTGACGCTGGCGGTGCATTTGAAGGCATAGGGTTCCGCGCGGCGCTTACCGTTGGCGGAACACCAGTCGGCATAGAGGTTGTTCAGCGCGTTGGCGACGCGGTCGGCGTGGGAGTCGCGGACGCAGAAAATGATGGTTTTCTGTTCCGGCCCGCCGGAATTCAATAGGTGGGCAAAGAGTTGTCCGGACATTTCAGCGACGCGTTGCGGCGATATGAGCTTGCCGTCCATATCCCCTGCCCGGTACTGCGCACGGGCCTCCTCGATGCTCACGCGCTTGCCGGTGATGGCATCGGTCAGCTTTTTACCCTTCAAATCCGCGCGCTTTAGCCCCAGCTTCTTTTCATCCTTGCCGTCTGCCGCAAGGTCGAAGCAGTGGATTTCGCAGGCGGCCAGATAGCCGTCTTCGATGCCTTGCGCCATGTCGTATTCATAGACCGGTTCGCCGAAATGTTTGACGTTGTCCGCGTTGAGCCGCAGATCGTCTTCCGCTGCGTTGGACGTTTCGGGGAAGTCCAGCTTGCGAGGCGTGGCCGTCAGGCCGACTTGCACGGCGTTGGGGTTCAGGGTGAGCACCTGTGACCACTTGCCCCATGCCGAACGGTGGCACTCGTCAATGACGATGTGGCTGAAATAGTTCGCGGGATAGAACGTGGTCAGGAAATTGGCCGTGCCGCCTTCGGTGTCCACGTCGAGCGCCTGATAGGTGGCAATGTGAATGCGGGCGTTGCGGGCATGGTTCTTGCCATCGGGGTCACGGTAGGCTTCGGCCACGTCGTTGCCAAAGACGTTGTGAAAGGCCCCCAAGCCTTGGCTGCGGAGTTCGTCACGGTCGCATATGAACAATGCGCGGCGCAACTGCCCGGCATCGGCGATGCGCTTGAGCAGATGGACGGCAATGAACGTCTTGCCCGCGCCCGTCGCCAGCGTGAGCAGGGCGCGCTTCTCGCCTTGCGCCAGCTTTTCGAGTGTCGCGCGGATCGCGGCGTCCTGATAGTAGCGGCGCGTGGCCTCGCCGCCGACGTAGGGCATAAGCAGGGGCCGGGCGGCGGGGCAGTCGAGCGTGAAACCCATGCCGTGCTCATAGCGGGCGCGAAGCTCGGCGGGCGTCGGAAATTCTGCCAGCGGGCGCGGCGCGCTAGTCTTGCCCGTGAAGGTGTCAAATTCCACGAACAGATGGCCATTGCTGGCAAAGACAAAGCGCACATCAAACCGCTTGCAAGGGGCATAGCCTTTGCCCTGCTGTAAGCCGTGGCCCGGCGGCAAGTCTTCTGCCTTGGCCTCCATCAGTGCCAGGGCGACGGGTTGGGCGGTGGCGGTAACCTTGACGCGGAGGGTGTAGTCCGTGCGGCCTTTGGTGCGCTTGCGGGGCTTGCCGTCCACGATTTCGATGGCCCCGGTGGTTTCCTCGCGGCAGATCAAATCCTCGGTCCAACCGCGCGCGTGTAGCGCCGGGTCAATCAACTTCGCGCGTGTTTCTGCCTCTCCAAGTCCCATCGGGCGCAGAAAATAACAGAGCCGAAGCGGCGGAACAAGCGCAGACCCTTCCATCTGAGGCTTCACCTTTCGACTGCATTCATTGGGCCAGAACCAAGCAGCGGGTGGGGGCTGCACATCCGCCCCGGCGTTGTCACTGTACTTGAGTGGGGCGGCCCAAGACGTGTATCAGTAACGCAGCGTCAGCTTGAGGCTGCCCATGTACCCCTTTACGGTTCGGTCAGAACATCAACTGCCCGTACACTTGGCACCTAATTGAAAGAACGAGCATGGAAAAAATGCCGTAGGAAACCTGTGCAGACGAACTCGCGATCCTGCATTTATCATTCACAAGGAGTTGAACTGCCCAGTGCCCCTGCACGCCGTAACCGATATACGACACGCACATAAACCCCAAGCCAACCAGAAGCAGCGAACTCCACAGCGCCGTGAAAGCGCAGTATGCCGCGACTTGAGTGACAACCACTGCGATTATCCCGATTAGAACCCCCACGATGGAGAGCCCAATGGGTGCCGCACCATTTCGAACCATCCTGCTAACTAACCCACGGAAATCACCGATTAACATGACCGTCAAATAAGCGCCTAATGGCCTCCATATCAACCACGCCAGAACATTTGCAATTATTTTGGCGAGCAGCTTGCAGAAAGCGAAGGAAACAGCACCCGTTTTGGTTTGATTTCCGATTGCCATGTTTGCCTGCCATTCCAAATTCACTTAGGCTCGTTCACCTTGGCCGGGGTATATCTTGAGAAAAAACGTTCTACGTCAGTCGCGGAAAACATCCGTACGCCACCCGGCTTGGAGTAGGTCAAGCCCGCGTCACACCAGCGCAAGACTTGCCGCCGGGATACGTTCATCCGTTTGGCGAGT
This sequence comes from uncultured Lentisphaerota bacterium, assembly GCA_903912445.1. Lineage (GTDB taxonomy): Bacteria > Verrucomicrobiota > Kiritimatiellia > CAIQIC01 > CAIQIC01 > DP16D-bin41. The sequence continues at coordinate 2,593 of CAIWHP010000247.1, read as the reverse complement.
AATGTAAGCGGCAAACGTTCTTCAATTTCTTTCATGGTTGCTCCAGTTTAATGCGGCGATTCTGAACGAATAGCTTGCCGTTGAACTGGGGCGGTGTGCGGGATGCCTTCCGCAATAGGCTGGGGTGATGGCAAGTCATAAAAGAGGCGCGAACTCCAAGCTCATGCCTCCACCGGGGAACCGCGAAGTCCCACCAAAGAAACACAAGACCGGGAGCCGCGCCATATAGGCGCGCCTCCGCGTGTCTCGCTTCTTTGGTTGAAATTCGCGGTTTCGGTGAAAGCGATCAGCGCATTGACGCAAAATTTTAGTCTGTCTTGTCTGCCGTCTGTTCAACCCTCGTTTTATTTTCTGACTACTGGCTTGCCTAGACAGCGGAATTATTTACCAAACCCAGCCACGTTGCAAGTCAGAGCCGTCGAAATGCGTGATGGCTTGCGGGAAGTCGTGCAGCGCCGTTACCGGGGTGCGGGCGTGCGGCAGCTCCCGGGTGCGGGCGCCGGGGCATGTGAGCTACGCGGGGCAGTTCCCTTGGCTTGGATGCAATCGTCTGGTTCTGTCATCTCCATGCAGAAGACCGGCTTCCTATACGGCCCTATACGGCGTTCTGATAAGGGGGGCTGCTAGATTGTACCTGTTTTCACGCGCACTTGACCCGGTGTGCGGCCACCACCTTATGAGTTAGCAGAGGCGCGAACAGTCAACGCGCTCGTAAGCCGGTGAAGAATCAGGCAGCGCCACGACCGTCGATTGCTTCAAGCGCCGCGCGGAAGTCGGCGAGCGCGGCGGCACGGGACTTGGCCCACGTCTTCGCCTTCGCCGCTTCGAGCTTGGCAATCCCGTCTTTCAGCGCCGCCGCCGGGGTGCGGGCGGGCAGTAGGTTCCTACCTTTGCCGCTGGGGTCCATGACCGACGGCAGCGCGGCCACGGCGCGTTGCATGGCGATTTCCCCGGCGTGCGTGTAGTTGTCGTGTTGTTCCATCGTGCTGTGCCCCACAATCGCCATCGTGACCGAGAGCGGCGCGCCTGCCTCGCGCAGTAGGGACACGGCGCTATGCCTCAGGCTGTGAAAGCCCGCGAGCACCTGTGCCCGTCGTCCTTGTCCTGTTGCGGTCGTGATGATGCCGCAGTCTTTCAAATGCGCCTGTACCTGCGTGGTGACGGCATAGGCACCCTTGCTTGCGTAGAGTAGCGCCAACCCCGGTACGAGGTAGCCGCTGCGCTGGGCGGTCGCGCACTCGTTCAGGATGCCCCACAAGGCCGGGTGCATGGGCACGATCAATTTCCGACCCGTCTTGTGTGCCGTGTAGGCGATGACGCGCTTGTGCAGATCAACGCTGCCCCATTCCATCATGCAGCAGTCACCCAAACGCGCGCCTAGATATAACCCCAGCGCCAGCAGCGTCCGCAGTTCGCCCTTGGCAGAGGAACACACCCGGCGGAGTTCATCGGTGGTCAGCGCCCGGCGACCTTGGGGCTTGTGCTTCTTCCGCTGGATTTCCGCGAAGGGGTTGACGGTCAACTTGGCCGGGACTGCGAGAACCCGGAAGGCGAGTTTCAGAAAGCCGATATGGAGGTTGAACGTGCGCCCGCTCACTTTGCGCTCGGTGGTCAATTCCGCCCCGTATCCGCTGACGATTTCCGGCGTCACTTGGCGCAGGGTGACGATTTCCGCGTGATGTTCCTCCAGCCAGCGCGTGAAGCGCCCCCAGATCAAGCCATAAAGTGCCAGCGTGGCCGGGCCGGACTGTGGCCGCGTGGCCGACTTCTCATAGGTCGCCCAGGCTTGGGTGATCGTCAGTGGCGGATTGCGCGCGTCATTGAGTGCCGCCAGCTTGTCGTTGTCGTACTCGATTCGCGCCTTGATGTTGTGCAACATCTTGGCCTCATCCTCGATAAGAAAAGGTTCCATGAATTCGGCCAACTTTTTCCCCGCTTCGCGGCGGTCGCGAGTGTGGGTGCTCTTGCGGGTTTGCTTGCCCGCGAGCGTCCAGCAGGCATAGTAGATGCCTTTGCGATTTAGCAGATAACCTGTGCGAACCTTGCTCATGGTGCCCATCCCTTCTTTGCTTTTCTTGGCGTAAGCGTAGCACCGAGGGGGTCGCCTGTCAATACCATAAACGTATCACATATAGAAATAACTAATGAAAGCATGGATATATCTAAATTCAGGGTCTAGTGGGTAACACCGTGTGGGTTCGAGTCCCTCCGGGTGCACCAAAAGCTCAACTCCTGCGCCTTTTTCCCTTCTGAAGTACCCGCTTTCCATGGCCAACCTGCGGCCCACCCGGACCGGCTGCCTGTGACCCGGCCCGGATGCCGGGTTACGCTCCAACTCCCGACCAGCCGCCGCCTTGGCCCGGACAACGTGCCCAACATAGGCTTAACGGGTGGGGATGGCGGGGCGAGCAGACGGGCCAACGCCGTCCCAGCCTTGGAAAAGGGCGCGGCACGTGGCAGGATGCCCGCGGAAACGTTCAACGAGGAGCAGCCATGCAACAACGCGAACTGGGATCGTCGGGTATACAAGCTTCGGTGGTGGCCTTTGGCGCATGGGCGATCGGGGGCGGGCCGTGGTGGGGGCCGACCGATG
>CAIWHP010000246.1 GCA_903912445.1 uncultured Lentisphaerota bacterium | reverse complement strand
TTCCACTGCGCAGCTTCCAGCCGTTACAGTCGAACCACGCGGAGTTTTCCGGTCACGGTGTCTCGGCGGCGATCGTGACCACCTACGAACAGGATGCCCAGCTTGAGGTGACGGGCATGAGCTTCGGGACCTCGACACCATGACTCCGTATCGCGTCCTCCTCTATACCCTGCTGCTGGGCGCAGTGCCCGCTGCGCAGGCGCAAACAACCGATGTCACCGTCGAGGCCGGGCAATTGTTGGAACAGGCCGCGCCGGAGGCGAAGAAAAACTTACCCGGGCTGACCGAGGAACAGGCGGCGCGCGCGGCGGCGTTGCTCGAGCACGCCGATCCCTTTGTACGCGGCATGGCGGAGTGGGCTCTCGCCATCCGCGTCGCCAGCGATAACGAGCGGCGGAAATTCTGGCCGCGACCAAATCCGCCGGAGTGGTACCGGCGCTGGAGCGCGCTGTCGCCCGCCACGCAACTCGACAACGACTATGTGCGGCAGGCGGTGGCGCTCGGCGTGCATCGCAACACGGCCGCGCTGCTGAAGTCCGCGACCGAAACCACGCGTCGGGCCGAGGCGCTCGCCGCCACGTTCCGTCAGGCGCCGGCCGCGCAGTTGACCGCGCTCCGCGCCGCGCAGCAACAACTGGAGGAGGCCGCGCGCGCCCGCCCCGACGACCTCGCGAGCCAGCGCCGGCTGTGGCTGGCGCTGCGGCATGCGGCGCGCGCCGTGGTGCTCGCCGGGCCGGATCTCGACTTCAAGGAACTGGCGTTCGTCACGCGCTACTCGTGCAGCGGCACGCACAACCTCGCGAGCTACAGTTATCACCAAAATAATTATCGGCCGGGCGGCGACGTGGTCGTGCAGAACGGCCTCGCACCCGATGCGCCAGTGCGCGCCGTGCTCGCGGGCCGGCTCGGGCCGGGCAGTTTGCGCGGAATGGATTTGTGGTGGAACGCCGACAAGGTCGTGTTCGCGTTCTCCAAACAGCCGGACTGGACGACGCAAAACGCACACGCCTTCGAGGGCGAGCCGACGCACCTCTTCGAGATCAAGCTCGATGGCACCGGGCTGCGCCAACTCACCGACGACAAAAAGTGGATTGATACCGAGCCGGCGTACCTCGCCGATGGCGGCGTGGTGTTCGGCTCCGACCGCGCGGGCATCGGCAGCGAATGCGGCGGGTGGGAACAGAACGCGGGCACACTGAATCTTTTCCGCCTCGGCGCCGACGGCAAGACGCTCAGCCGCCTCACGGTGAACAAGGACTACGACCGCTATCCGCACACGCTCAACAACGGCCTGATCGCGTTCCTGCGCTGGGACTATGCGGAGCGGCAGTTCTTCAGTTGCCACTCGCTCTGGAGCGTGCGGCCCGATGGCACGATGGCGGACACGATTTATAAGTCGCACATCCAGGCCTCGCCCTATTCCCTGCGCGATCCGCGCCCGATTCCGAATTCCGACAAGCTCGTCGCCATCGCTTGCGGCCATCACAACCTCGCCGAGGGTGCGGTGACGCTCGTCAACCCGAACGCGGGCGTCAACAACCCGGCGGGCATGCGCTATGTGACGCCGCTCGCCGGCCCGACGGAAGGCGGCTTCGGTTCCATCGCGGCGGTGACGGAGGGCGGCGTGACGGATCGTGAGGGCCTCTATCAAACGCCGTGGGCGCTCTCGGAAAAAAGTTTTCTCGTCTCCTACGCGTGGCGGCAGCCGGGTTCCGCGAACGCCGCGCTTTATTACATCGATGTGTGGGGCCACAAGGAGCTGCTGCATCGCGATCCGTTGCTGGAATGCGCCTACCCGATGCCGCTCGCCAAACGCGAGCGCCCGCCGGTGCTGGCCGACACGATGCGCCCCGACAGCACGCACGCCCTCGCGCACGTGAGCAACGTCTATCACGACCTGCCCGGCATCGCGCGCGGCACGGTCAAGTGGCTGCGGATTTCCGAGCGCGTGAACTGGCTTTTCGACAAGTCACCGCACGGCGAACTGCGCTGGGTGCCGGGCAATCCCTTCTCGCCGCAGTTCGGCTACTGGACGTGGGCGCCGATCCGCGTCATCGGCCTCGTACCGGTCGCCGAGGATGGCTCCGCTTACTTCCAAGTGCCCGCCGGACTCGGCGTCTACTTCCAAGCGCTCGACGAAAACTTCATGGAAGTCCGGCGGATGCGCAGCCACATCGCCTTCCAGCCCGGCGAGACGCGCGCGTGCATCGGCTGTCACGAATCGAAGGGCACGCAAACACCCGCGAGCAGCTGGCAGAAATCCGCGGCCGCCGCGCGGCCGCCCGCGCGCCCCGCGCCGCCGCCGTGGGGCGACTGCGCTGTGCTCGACTACGAGAAAATGGTCCAGCCGATTTTCGACCGCAGTTGCGTGCGCTGTCACGGCGCGGCAAATCCCAAGGCCGGGTTGAACCTGACCGCGCAGCGCGACGACCTCGGCTTCGCGCAAGCCTACCGCTCGCTCTTCGGCCTCAAGCACGGCGCGCCGACGCCGGTCCACGACGGCGATGGCTGGTATCGCCGGTATTTCCCACAGGCCAAGGTCTGTGACGGCAAGGATTGGTTCCGGCTGGCGCTGGAGAACAAGGCGCCCGGCCAGCTCATCGCGCTTTCCGATCGCACGACCTCGCCGTGGCAGAAGCCGATTGATGCGAGCATCTCGCAACCGAAACAATTCGGCTCGCACCAGAGCCGGCTCGTGCTGCATCTGCTCAACGATGCCGCGCACCGCGAGCGCCTCAAGCCCGGCTCCGCCGACTGGCTGACGCTCGTGACCTGGGTGGACGCCAATGCGCCTTATCGCTCCACGTTCTATCAGAAATTCGACGAGCAGGGCCGCGCGTTGGCGCAACCGTTGCAGGTGCCGCTCACGCTGCCACCGCCGTTCGCCGCCGCTGCGCTCGCGCAACAGGAAAAAAGAAAGTGAACTTTTCCAAGCATTGGAAAGTGAATCGGGCCGTTTTTCCAAGCATTGGAAAAGATAGGCCTGACGTTTTCCAAGGCTTGGAAACCGGCTTGTTCAGCGCCCATCGAACATGGGAAAGTGCGTTATGAAAACACTCTGGATTTTATTGCTGAGCCTGTTGAGCACGATAGGCGCCGGTGCAGCGGACGCGGCGCGCCTGCCTGATCAAACGCTGGGCGTGCGGCAGAACGAGGTGGCGGAGTGGCGGGGTCAGGCGCGCCGCACTTACACCGATCCGTTCAACGAGGTCACACTCGATGCGATGGTGACACTCGCGGATGGCCGCGAACTGCGCGTGCCGGGTTTTTGGGCCGGCAAAGAGGAGTGGCGCTTCCGGTTTAGTTCGCCGGTCACCGGACGGTTTCCCTTCCGCACGGTCTGCTCTTGCACGAACGACGCCGGACTGCATGACCAGCGCGGTGTGATTGAGGTCACGGCCTACCGCGGCCAGAACCCACTCCTGCTGCACGGGCCGGTGCAGTTGAGCACCAACCGCCGGTATTTCGCGCACGCGGATGGCACGCCGTTTTTCTGGCTGGCGGATTCGTGGTGGCACGCGATGTCGTCGCGACTGACGATGGACGGGTTCAAGACGCTCGTCGCCGACCGCGTGGCGAAGGGGTTCAACGTGATCCAGTTCGCCGTGGCAAATCCCTGCGACATCGCGCCGTTCGATGACCGCGGCGGCAACGAGGCCGGGCACGCGTGGACGAAGGACTTCGCCACCATCAATCCCGCCTACTGGAACCTGACCGACCGGCGCATCGCGTATCTCGTCGAGCAGGGCCTACTGCCGAGCATCATGGGGTCGTGGGGCTACTACCTGCACTTCATGGGCGAGGAGAAAATGCAGCGGCACTGGCGCTACGTCATCGCGCGCTACGGCGCGTATCCGGTGGCGTGGATTCTCTGCGGCGAGTCGCGACTGCCGTGGTATCCGCTGATCGGCAATGGCGACGACGGCTACCAGCAGACGCTGAAATGGACTGCGTTGAGCCGGGTCGTGCGCGACCTCAACACGACGCGCCGGATGCTGGGCATTCATCCCGGCCCGCCGCTGTGGTTTCACGATGCGACCTACGAGGCGTTGAGCGACTACTCGGCCGTGGATATTTACTATGGCATGGGCGGTCATGGCGGCGGCGACGAGTATCCGCAGGTGGCGCGCTGCCTGAAGACGATGGCCGACTGGCGCGCGAAAAATCCCGGCAAGCCCGCCCTCGTCGGCGAACTCTGCTGGGAAGGCATGTATGGCGGCAACTGTGGCCCGTTCGTGCAGCGCATCCAATTTTGGGGCGCGGTGCTGGGCGGCGCGCCCGGCCACTGCTACGGCACCGACGCGCTCTGGCAGATGAACTCGCGCGCTAAGCCGTTCGGCGAGTCGGCGTCGGGGTTCACCTGGGGCAACTGGCCGTGGGAGGAAGCCATGCACTGGCCCGGCTCGACGCACGTCAGCGTCGGCAAACGCATCATGGAGCGGTTCGAGTGGTGGCGGTTCGAGCCCCACCCGGAATGGCTTTCGTCCACGCAGGAAAAAGACGAGCGCGGACTCGTAGCCGCCGCGGCCGGCATCCCCGGCGAGGTGCGCGTATTTTATTTTGCCAAGAAAACCAAACAGAAATTATTGCAGCTTGAACCCGGCGTGAAATACTCCGCCACGTTCATCAGCCCGCTCGACGGCAAGGAATATCCGGTCGGCGCACCACTCGCAGCCGACGCCAACGGTTCCTGCGCCGTGCCGCGCGGGCCGATCAACCAAGATTGGGTGCTGGTGCTGAAACAACCATGACAAGATATGAGTTCTTGAAACTTTTGAGACCACCCGATTACCGAAGGAGATTATTATGAAACGTCCGGTCCACAGCGGTTGTCTTATCGCCTTGCTCGTTTCGGCGGTCGCCGCCGGCGCGGACACGGGCGGCTGGTTCGTGTTTGCACCGGCCAACGACGCTGGACCGAGCGCCATCGGCATGGAAGACTGGCTCGAAAAACCGGCTGGCAAACACGGACGCATCGTGCGCCAGGACGACAAGCTCATCTACAACGGCCAGCCGATCAAACTCTGGGGAGTGAACCTTTGTTACGGCACGTGCGCGCCGGACAAAGCGCTCGCCGACAAGCGCGCGGCGTTCTATCCGAAGTTTGGTATCAACACGGTCCGGCTCCACAAGTTCGCCGACGGCAGCGGCTGGAGCGGCATCCAATCGAAGGACAGCGCCGCCGGGTATGACGCGGCCGGTCTGGAACGGATGGATTACCAGGTCGCGAAGTTCAAGCAGGCCGGCATCTATGTGAATCTCTCGGCGCACTTCGGCACGATCAAAGCCGGGCCGTCCGACAAACGCGACATCCCGTTCATCGAGGAGTTCGGCAAGTTCGATGGCAAGCAGAACCGCATCGCCGTGCCGCACAGCGCGATTTTCTATTCGCCGGAAATACAGGCGCTCCACATCCGGCAGATGGTGAACCTGCTTCAGCACCAGAACCCGCACACCGGGCTGACCTACGCCGCCGATCCGGTCATCGCGGTCATCGAGATCGTCAACGAACAGAGCATCCTGTTCTTCACCTCGACAGCGCCGCTCAAGGCCAGCGCGACGTTGCGCCGGCAGGTCGGCGCGCAGTTTTGTGCGTGGTTGAAGAAGAAGTACGGCAGCCCCGACGGCCTCGCGAAAGCCTGGGGCAACAGGGCGCTCGATAGTTTCAATGGCGAAGGCTTTCCCGAGGCCGAGTCGCTGGACAAGGGAACGATCCTGCCGTTGGGCAATCCATGGTACTGGGAGCCGGAACAGCTGGCGGGCGCACAAGCGTACCGCAAGCAACGCCTGCTCGACTCGCTCCAGTTCCTCTCCGAGTTGCAGGCCGAATTCTATGCGCGCTACATCAAGGCCGTCCGCGCCACCGGTTATACGGGCGAGTTGCTCGGCTCGAACTGGCAGGCCGGGCGCGCGTTCAGTCATTTCGCCAACCTGCACACCGATTATGAAGTCGGTACGATTGACCGGCACAATTACTTTGGCGGCGGCAAGAAGGGCGACAAGGGCGCCGTCAACAACGCCTCGATGCTCGCCCGTGCCGGTAGCGGCTCGTTCAGTTCGGGCCTGCAACAAGTCGCCGACCGGCCGTTCATGCTGTCCGAATGGATCCACTGTTTCCCGAACGAGTGGGGCGTCGAAGGCCCCGCCATCATCGGCGCGTATGGTTTCGGCCTGCAAGGCTGGGACGTGAGCTACATGTTCCAGAACGGCGACAGCGCCGGGTTCAGCCGCGCGCTCGGCGGCACCACGTGGGACGTGATGGCGCCGCAGATTCTTGGCGTGTTCCCCGCCGTCGCCCGGCAGGTCTTGCGCGGCGATGTGAAGGAAACGGCGCCGCTCGCCATCCGCAACGTCCACGTCCCGTCGCTGTTCGCGGGCAAGATCGGTTTCGACGACAAGATCAAGCAGGGCTACGACGACAAGGAACTCGACAGCACCAAAGTCCCGGCCCGCGCGCTGGCCGTCGCGCGCAGCGTGGTGGCGTTCACGCCGACGTACCAGGAGACGCCCGCGTTCGATCTGCGTCCGTTCGAAAAGGATGGCCAACTCGTCTCCGCCACCGGCCAATTGCGCTGGCACGAAGGCCGGGAAGGTTTCTTCACGATGGACACCGACGCGACGAAAGCCGTCGTCGGTTTCGCCAACGGCCAGACCTGCGCGCTCACCGGCATCACGATCAAGCCGGAGAGCCGGTTCGCCGCCATCTACGTGACCGCCCCGGGCCGGAACGACACGATCGCCAAAGCCAAGGCATTGCTCATCGTGGCCATCGCCCGCGCCCGCAACACCGGGATGCAGTTCAACGAGGCCGGTGACCGCCTGCTCGCGAAGGGCAACGCCCCGGTCCTGCTCGAACCCGTCAAAGCCACGCTCACCATACCCGGCAAGTCGCGCGTGGTGCTGCTCGACCACGACGGCAAGCGCACCGGCAAGACGCTGCCCACCCTCAACGGCACCTTCACGATTGACGGCGCCCGCGACAAAACGCCGTACTACCTCGCGGAATAACCGGAGACATGATGAACCACTTCCTTTTCGCCCTGGCCCTGCGCACCGCCGCGCCGGTGAAGTCAACCTATGGCCATGAACACTTCGTGACACTCGGCCAACTCCCAAATTGGAAGGCGGCGAAATGAGACGCACGGGTTCCGGTGGCGGCGCTGTGCTGTGGTTCAGCCTTGGTCGTTGCGGCGACAGACTTCGGCGACATCCCGCGCGACCGCCTGCCGCCGGTTCCTGCGCCGTGCCGCGTGGGCCGCTCAACCAGGACTGGGTGCTGGTGTTGAAAGCGGAGAAGCAGGAGACAGCAAAATGAAAACGACATGGAGACTGCTGGCCATCGTGGCTGCGCTCGTAAGGCTACCACTGCTTTCGGGACAGGCGCAGCAGTTTGAGGACGTGGCGGAGAAACGCGGGCTGAGCTGGCAAGGGCCGACGTTCAGCCAATACGGAATGTTGGCGGCGTGGGTGGATTACAACGCGGACGGTTTTGACGACCTGTATTTCCAGGCTCACAGCACCAAACAAGGAAAACACCCGCTGTTCTGGCGCAACGATAAAGGCCGGTTCCAATTCGTGCCGACGAGGGAAGTCGCCCCGGATGGTTTCACCCGCGAAGCTGGCGACATCCACATGGCATCGTGGGGCGACTTCAACAACGACGGCTTCCCGGACCTCTTCATCCAGAACGGCGGGGCAGCCGGCAGCGGCACACCGCACGCGCGACACCTGTTGGAGAACAGGAACGGCATCCTCCGCTACGTCTCGAAAGACTACGGCATCCTCGGCATGTATGGCAGCGGGCGCAGCGCGTTGTGGTTTGATTACAACAATGACCGCCGGCTCGATTTGATCACCGCCGACCAAGCCGTGAAAGCCGACCAACTCACGTTCCCGCAACTCTACCGTAACGACAGTGACCGGTTTACCAACGTCAGCGCCGCCGTCGGCTTTCACGCTACCGCTGCTGCCAACTTCGCCGTGGCCAGTGACCTCCTTGGCCGGGGTCGGGCGCAGATTGTTTTGCTCGGCGCCGAAACCAAGGCGGCCCGCGCGGCCGAACGCGGCCTGATCGCCGACGTGTTCGAGATCAGCAACAACAGCTGCAAACGGTTGCCGAATCCACCCGAGGATCGCTGGGGCCGCGACGCGGCGGTGTTTGATTTCGACGGCGATGGTTGTCCGGAGGTGATCGGCACGCAATTCGTCCAGTTATGGAACATGATGGACAGCAAGTCTTCGCTCCCCGCTGACATCAAGGCGAAGGGCAAGCCGCTGCTCTGCTACGCGTGGGACGCCAAGGCCGGCGCGTTTGTCGAACAAGCCGCCCGGCGCGGCCTCAGTGAGCCGCTGTTCGCCCGCACGATTCTGGCGGGGGACTTCGACAACGACGGGAACGTGGACCTCTGGATTTACGAGCAGGCCGGCTCGCTGGTGTTGCCGGCCCGCTATTACCGGAACAACGGCGACGGCACCTTCACGCTCGTCCCGCACGCCAACGGCGCGGAGTTGCGCCTCCTCAGCCCGCACGCCGACACCGACGATGAACAAGGTGGCATCGCCGCCGCCGTCGGCGATTACGACAACGACGGATTCCTCGACATCTATTGCGCGCCGGTGACGCGGGCCGAACAAAAGGGCAAGACGCAGTCGCCCATCCAGGACACCATCGTTGTGCCGCCGGCGTTGTTTCACAATCGCGGCAACGGCAACCACTGGATCGAGTTCAACCTCGTCGGCACCACGTCGGCGCGCGACCCGGTCGGCGCGCAGGTGTTCGTCACCGCCGGCGGCAAACGCCAGTTACGTGAGTTCACCGGGTTCAACCACCGCACCGGCCAGGATATGCGCCGGCTACACTTCGGGCTGGGCAAGAACTCCACGATCGACGCCGTGGAGATTCACTGGCCCTCCGGCACCGTCCAGAAACTTTCCAACGTGAAGGCCAACCAAATCTTGCGAGTCACCGAACCGCGAGGCACCCGATGAAGCTTGTATTGAGTTCGCTGATGATTGTGGTCGCGCTCAGCCGATGGGCTTGGGCGGTAGAAACCGGGCCGACAGCTGTGTGCATCACCGACAAGGTGGTCCTCAAAAACGTGATGCGCATCGGCATGAATACGGGCTGGGAGTCCAGTCCGTGGGACATTCCGATGTGGAAGCTGACCGCCGAGGAGAACTTCGAAGGCGGCGTCAAACGCCAATGCTGCACCTTCACCGGCAAGTCCGGCCCGGATGGCTGGGAGATCACTGGGTTCAAGGGCGACACCGCGAGCGACACCAAGGGCCTGACCTACACCGTCATCTCCGGCGCCGCGAAGTGGCGCAGCGGTCCGGTGCTCGCGCTGAAACCGGCCGGAGCCGGCACCGGCAAGTCGGGCGCGACCGTCTCGCTCCGCGCGGAAGCTCTTACTGGCATCAAGAAAGGTGACGGCGTGATGCTTGAGATGTCGCATCCGGAAGAAGGCTACTTGCACAGGTGGTATGCGGGCGGTGGCTGGGCCTCGCGCAATCTCCGCATCGCCAGTGGCGATGTTCACCAAGGCTCGTTCGGTTGCTGCGCCTTGCTGATGCCCGGCACCAGCGAACCGGTGTTCATCCTGTTCCCGACCTTCACCAGCAAGCCCGGCGCGGCAGACGTCACCGGCCCATGGCGCGTCCGGTTCTGGGCCAAGGCGAAGTCCGGCAATCCGTCGCTAACCGTCAGCGTCACCGGCCTCCGCGAAACGCGCCCCGTAAAGCTCACCTCTCAATGGGCGCGTCACGACGAACTCATCACCATCGCCGGTGAAAAGAAAGCTGGCCCGTTGCCGACGATCCGCGTCGAGGTGCGCGGCGGCGACGCTCTGCTCGATGATGTCCAGATCTGGCCCGACGGTCACGGCAACGAAACCGGCCCGGCGAACGAGCCGATGGGCTTTCGTAATGACGCCTTGGCCACGTGGAAGCGGCTGCATCCCGGCGTGATCCGCTGCCTGCAAGGTGCCGGTGCGACCGTGCTCGACACCATCAACCCCGGCCTCCGCTCGCGCCGGCGCGGCGGCGGGCTGCACCAGTTGTATCAGCTCTGCGAAGCGGTCGGCGCGGAACCGTACATCTGTCTGCCGGCCACCATGACGCGCGAGGAGATAAAAGGGTTCATGGAATACCTCGGCGCGCCGCCCACCATCGGCTGGGGCAAACTCCGCGCCGAACTCGGCCATCCCAAGCCGTGGACTGAAACGCTCGGCGGTATCAACATCGAATTCGGCAACGAGCTGTACAACTTCGGCGGCTATGGCGGCCCCGACTACTGGCACGACCTGATCGAGGCGGGCAAGAAGTCGCCGTACTACACGCCCAAGGTTTTCTTCACGATGGGCGTGCAAGGCCAGGCGCTCGACTACGCGCAGAACACCGACAGCCTGTCGGTCGCCAACTACGTCTGCTGGGGCTTCACCAAACAGCAGTATGAACAGAATCTTGCCGATGACGACGCGCTGTTTCGGTGGGCTTTTGCCTGGACGCTCAATGCCGCAGTCGGCGACACGTCCAAGTTCCGCAGCCTTTACGGCCGCGCCCAGCCGTTGAACATCAAGCTCTCGATGTACGAGGGCAGCTACCACAGCAACTTCGGCGACGGCCCCAACGCGCCGCGCAACAAACTCGTCACCTCCCAAGCCGGTGCCGTCAACTACCTCAACAGCC
>CAIWHP010000245.1 GCA_903912445.1 uncultured Lentisphaerota bacterium | reverse complement strand
TCGAGGTGGCGGCGGAGGAGCAGGGAGCCGTCGAGGCGGTAGAGATTGATGAGGGCGGCGCGGCAGTCGGCGGCGGCCTGGACCTCGTCGAGCTGCGCCTGCGCGAGGTCGCGCTGGGCCTGGGCGACGAGAATGGCGGTGGATTTGCCGATGCTGAACTTCTCGGATTCGGCGCGCAGCTTCTCGGCCTGCAGGCGGCGCGAGGCGGCGGTGGCGGCGCGCTGCGCGAGGCAGCGCTGGACCTCGACGTAGGCGCTGCGGATATCGCTCTGCACGAGCAGGCGGAGGTTGTCGAGCGCAAGCCGGAGCTGCTCGCGCGTCAGCGTGGCGCGCTCGAGCTGCGCGTGGCCCTGGCGGCGGCCGAGGGGCCAGTCGCCGGTGAAGCCGACCGCCAGGTCGTTGCCGTTGCCGGCCTCGCCGCGCACCGCGCCGCCGAAGCTGTCCGCATAGCCGCTGCGGCCGAGGCTGACGAAGAAGTCCAGGCGCGGCAGCAGGCCGTTGCGCGTCTTGACCACCTCGAGCTCGTTGCGCTGCAGCGCGAGCAGGGCCTGGTTCATCTCCGGGCGCATCCGCAGCGCCTGCGCGACGTGCGCGAGGACGGCGTCGGGCGCTTCCGGGGGTGTCTCGGGCAGGCGGATGGCCACGTCGCGGTCCCACGCTTCCATGCGCCGGCCGGATTGCAGCAGGCGCAGCATCGTCAGGCGGTTGGCATTCAGCGCGCTCTCGGCATTGATGACGCCCTGCAGGCGCAGCGCGACCTCGGCCTCGGCCGCCGCGCGTTCCACGGCCGCCAGCGCCCCGATGCGGATGCGCTCGGTCGTCTCGTGGAACTGGTCCTCGGCGAGCTTGAGCGAGGCGCGCCCGATCTCCAGCCGCTGCCGCGCCAGCTCCAGGCTCCAGCACGCGCTCTCGACCTGTGCGACGAACGCCTCGGCGAAGCCACGGAATTCATACTCCGAACTCTGTACGTCGAGCCGCGCCTGCCGCAGGCGGGCGAGGTTCGCCGCCGTGCCCGCGCCGCGCAGCAGCGGCTGCACCGCGCTGACCCCGAGGCGCGCCGTGTAGAACGGATCCGCCGCATTGACCACCTGGTTGGTGACGCTGCCGCCGAGCGCGAGGCGCGTGCCCAGCGGCAGCAGCGCGCTCAGGTTGAGGTCGGCGCCATCGGTGTGGCTGTTGGCGTTGAACCGGTTGGTGCTGATCGTCTGCATCCGCAGGCCGTCGCTCTTGCCGCGGCCGAGGCCGAAGCCGAGCACCGGGTCGAACGCGGCGCGCTGTTCCTGCTCGAAGGTGCGCGCGAGGGGCGTGACCTGCTTTTCGAGGGCGATCGCGGGGTTCTTCTCCAGCGCCAGCAGCACGGCTTGGTTGATGGACAGCGAGAGGTTGGTTTCCCCGGCGCGGGCGGAAGAAAAGGAAAGGACGGACATGACACCCAGGACGGCAGGGACAATTCTTCCAAGCCTTGGAAAAGGGGACGCCTGTTTTTTCCAAGCCTTGGAAAAAGCATAAGGCCGTTCCCGCAGCACACGGGCGGGACACCCACGCCACGGGAAACTTTCTGAAAATCTGAAATCTGAAATCATAAATCTTAATTCGCCGCCGCTGCGGCGGCCGGCGCGGCTTTGCGCGCCGCACGGCGTGCGCGGCGGCGTTCCTGCCAGCCTTCCATATAGACGTAGAAGACGGGCGTGACGTAGAGCGTGAGCATCTGCGAGAAGAGCAGGCCGCCGACGACGGCGAGGCCGAGCGGCTGGCGCGCTTCGCCGCCGGCACCGTAGCCGAACGCGATCGGCAGCGCGCCCATCAGCGCGGCCATGGTGGTCATCATGATCGGGCGGAAGCGGATGCGGCATGCCTCGTGGATGGCGTCGCGGGCGTTCTTGCCTTCCCTCTCGCGCACGGCAATGGCGAAGTCCACCATCATGATGCCGTTCTTCTTCACCAGGCCGACGAGCATGATGATGCCGACAAAGGCGTAGAGCGAGACCTCGGCGCCGAAACCCCAGAGCGTGGCAAGCGCGCCGACGCCGGCAAAGGGCAGCGCGGTGAGAATCGTGATCGGGTGGATGAAATCTTCGTAGAGGATGCCGAGCACGATATAGATGACGAAGATGGCGAGCAGCAGGAGGAGGCCCATGCCGCGGATGGCCTTCTCGAACGCCTGCGCGGTGCCCTGGAAGGAGGACTGCACGGACTGCGGCAGGGTTTCGGCGGCGGCGACCTTGATCGCCTCGACGGCCTCGCCGAGCGAGGTGCCGGGCAGCAGGTTGAAGGAGATGGTGACGGCCGGGAGCTGGCCGACGTGGTTGACGCTCAACGGGCCGGTGCTTTCCTTGAGTTCGGCGACGGTCTTGAGCGGGACGAGCGCGCCGGAGGCGGCGCGGACGTTCAGCAGCGCGAGCTGCTCGGGGTGCGCCTGGTAGGCGGGCGGCAGCTCGATCATCACCTGGTATTGGTTGTCGGCGCCGTAGATCGTGGAGATCTGCGGCGTGGCGTAGGCGTTGAGCAGCGTCTCCTCGATCTGGCCGGCGGTGAGGCCGAGCGACGAGGCCAGGTCGCGGCGGATGACGACATTCAATTCCGGGTTTTTGATCAGCAGGTCGCTGCTGACATCGGTGATGCCGGGGATGGCGCGCATCTTTTCAAGGAGCTTGGCGGAGCTGTCGTAAAGCGGCTCCATCTCCGGGCAGGTGAGCGTGTACTGGTATTGCGCCTTGGTGAACATGCCGCCGATCGGCAGCGAGGGCGGCACCTGCGGATAGGTCAGGATGCCCGGCACCGCGGCGAGCCGCTTGCGGATCGCCTGCACAAACTCGTTGGCGGAGAGCGGGCGCTGGTCGCGCGGCTTGAGGGTGAAGACCAGCCGGCCGGTGTTGTTGCCGGAGGCCCGCCGGCTGCCGGCGCTGACGATGAAGCTCTCGATATTGGGGTCGTCCACGACCGTCGCCGCCAGCTCGTGCATGTGGGTGCAGAGCGCCTCGAACGAGATGCCCTCGATGGCCTCGCATTGGACCAGCACCCGGTTCTGGTCCTCGACGGGGAGAAACCCCTTCGGCACCACTTTGAACAGCACGCCGGTGGCGACGAGCACGATGGCGGAGAAGGCCATGACCCAGCGGCGGTGGTCGAGCGCCCAGCACAGCGTGCGGTCATAGAAGGCGAGCAGCGCCTGGAAGCCGCGCTCGGTGAAGGCGTAGAGGCGGCCGTGATGCGCGCTGGCCGGCGGCTTCAGGAAACGGCTGCACAGCATCGGCGTCAGCGTCAACGAAATGAAGCCGCTGATCAACACCGCGACGCCGATGGTCACGGAGAATTCGCGGAACAGCCGGCCGATCAGGCCGCCGAGCAGCAGCACCGGGATAAACACCGCCGCGAGCGAGAGCGTCATCGAGAGGATCGTGAAGCTGACCTCGCGCGCACCATCCAGCGCCGCCGTCATGCGGTCCTTGCCCATCTCCATGTGCCGGACGATGTTTTCCAGCATGACAATCGCATCATCCACGACGAAGCCGATCGCCAGCGTCAGCGCCATCAACGAGAGGTTGTCGAGGCTGTAGTCCAACACATACATCAGCGCAAAGGTGCCGATGATGGACATCGGCAGCGCGAGGCTGGGGATGACCGTCGCGCCGACGGTGCGCAGGAAGATGAAGATCACCAGCACGACGAGGCCGAAGGTCAGCACCAGCGTGAACTGCGCGTCGTCCACGGAGTTGCGGATGGGCAGGCTGCGGTCGTAGAACGTTTCCAGCGACGCGGCCGCGGGCAGGCTCTGGCGGAGCTGCGGCATCAGCGCGTGGATGCGGTCGGCGACCTCGACGGTGTTGACGCCCGGCTGGCGGTTGACGAACAGGACGATCGCGCGCTGCCGCTTCCCGTCGCGCCACTGCCAGACGGCGACCTTGTTGTTCTCCACGTCGTCGCGCACGTCGGCCACTTCCTCCAGCCGCACCGGCGCCCTGTTGCGGTAGGCGACGATCAGCGGCTTGAAGTCGCTCGCGCGCATGAGCTGGCCCGTGGCGCGCACCGTGTAGGAGCGCAGCGGGCCGTAGAGCACGCCGGTGGGCAGGTTGACGTTGCCGCGCTGGATCGCTTGCACGACCTCGTCGAGGCCGAGGCCGCGCGCGAACAGCGCCTCCGGGTTGATCTGGATGCGGACGGCGAACTTCTGCGCGCCCATCACCTCGACCTGCGCGATGCCGTCAATCATCGAGATGCGCGGCGCCAACACCGACTGCGCATATTGGTCGAGGTCGGACATCGGCAGCGTCGGGCTGGACAGCATGAAGTAGAGGAACGGCTGGTCGGCCGGGTTGACCTTCACAAAACTCGGCGGCGTCGGCATGTCCGGCGGCAGCTGGCGGGCGGCGCGGGCGATGGCCGACTGCACGTCCTGCGCGGCGCTGTCAATGTTGCGGGTCAAGGCGAACTGGATCGTGATCTGCGAGCCGCCCAAGATGCTGACCGAGTTCATCGAATCAATGCCCGCGATGGTCGAGAACTCGCGCTCGAGCACCGTGGCGACGGCGGACGCCATCGTCTCCGGGCTCGCGCCCGGCAGGTTCGCGGTCACCTGGATCGTCGGGAAATCCACCGCGGGCAGATCGCTGACGGGGAGCTGCTTGTAGGACAGCACGCCCGCCATCAGGATGCTCACCATGATGAGCGTCGTGGCGACTGGCCGGCGGATGAATGGCGCGGCGAGGTTCATGGGGAAGAGAAGAAAGGAGTGCTGGAGTGGCGGCGGGGCGAGGTGCCGGGAAAGGCAGCCCAAGCGGAGGGTGCAGCACCTTGCGCCTGTTGTGCTTGATCCCGGTACTCCAATACTCCAGCGCTCCACCGCTCCCCTTGCTGTTCGGCTCGCTTCATGGCTGCTTGGCCCCCGCGATATTCAGCTTGGCGCCGGGATACAGCCGCTGCTGGCCATCCACGATGACCTGCTCGCCTTCCGCGATGCCGGTGCCGACGACGGCGGTCTGTTCGTGGGTGCGGATGAGTTTGATGAAGCGCGCGTCGGCGGTCCGGTCGGCCTTGGCCACAAATACCAGCGGGCCTTTCTGCCCTGCCATCACGGCGGTGCCCGGGATCGTCAGCGCGTTCGCGTCGAGGCCGACGCGCAGCACGACGCTGACGAACTCGCCGGGCCAGAGCGTGCGTTGCGCGTTTTCAAATTTACCCTTGAGCCGGATCGTGCCGGTGGCGGCATCCACCGCATTATCCACGAACGTCAACACGCCGGTGTTCACCAGGTCGGGCCGCTCCGCCACGAACGCGCGCACTTCGAGCGGGCCCTGTTGCTGCGCCGCGAGGATCCGCGCGACCTCCTGCTGCGGAAGCGTGAAGCTGACTTCCACCGGCTGGATCTGGTTGACCGTCACGAGCACCTGCTCGTTGGCCTTGATGAGGTTGCCCGCGTCCACCCGGCGCTCGCCCGCGCGGCCCGCGAGCGGCGAGCGAATGCTGCAATATTCAAGATTCAACCTGGCGTTGGCCACGGCCGACTCGTCGGCCGTCACCGTCGCGGCCAGCGCCTCGGCCTGCGTGCGCGCATGCTCCGCGGCATCCTGCGCGGCGAGCCCTTTCTTGAGCAGCGCATCCTGCCGCGCCGACTCGCGCGCGGCGTCCGCCTGCAACGCGCGGTCGCGCGCCAGGTTCGCCTCGGCCAGTTTCAGCGCCGCCTCCATGGGACGCGCATCGATCGCGACGAGCAGGTCGCCCGCCTGCACGTCCTGGCCTTCCCGGAAATGGAGTGCGGTGATCGGCCCCCCGACCTGCGCGCGGATCTCCACGGATTGCAGCGCCTGAACCGCGCCGAACGTGCGCAGTTCCAGCGGCACCGCCTGCCGCGTTGCCACCGCCACGCGCACGGGCACCGGGCCGCCGCTCTTGGCGCCGCCCTTGGGCTCCGTCTTCTGCGCCGGCCGGCACGAAGCCAGCACCAGCAAACCGACCACACACGCGACGATTGTTTTCATGGTTCACCGAGAGAAATTGCGCAAACAGGCGCAAAGGTTACGCCCCGCCCCGCCGCCGTGCAAGACGGTTTTCCCAACATAGGAAGGTTCCGCCGCCACCCGCGCGTTTTCCCCGTTGACGCCCGCCGCCGTCGGCGTAGGCTTGCGGCGTGGAAACAACCCTCCAATTTGACAACGCGCGCGAGACGCAGGACATCACTGGACGGCGCGGCGAGCACCTGCCGCTGATCGGCCGCGCACTCGGTGTCCGCGTGGCCGGGCGCGATACCTGGGTCAAGCTCACGGGTGACGACGAGGCGGTCGCCCATGCCCTGCGCTTCTTCGAGCGGCTGCGCGCCGCGCGCCGCGACGGCAACCTGATCCGCGAACACACGGTGGCCTATGCGCTGCGCGCCTTCGCCGCCGGTCGCGAGGCTGACCTGGAACAGCTCTACCACTGCCGCATCGATGTCGGCTCCGGCAAACCGCCGGTCTTCCCGCGGACGTTCGGCCAGCAGGCCTACCTCGAGGCCATCCGCGCCAACGATATCTGCTTCGGCATCGGGCCGGCCGGCACGGGCAAGACCTATCTGGCGATGGCAATGGCCGTGCGCGAACTGCTGCGCGGCGAAGTCAGCCGGCTGATCCTCACCCGGCCCGCCGTCGAGGCCGGCGAGGCGCTCGGCTTCCTGCCCGGCGACCTGCAACAGAAGGTCTTCCCCTACCTGCGGCCCCTCTATGACGCGCTCTACGACATGATGGCGCCGGAAGACATCGAGCGGCACACGGAGCGCGGCGTCATCGAGGTCGCGCCGCTGGCCTATATGCGCGGCCGCACGCTCAACCACGCGTTCGTCATCCTCGACGAGGCGCAGAACACGACCCCGGAGCAGATGCTGATGTTCCTCACGCGACTCGGCTTCGACTCCAAGTGCGTCATCACCGGCGACCTCACCCAACAGGATCTGCCGCCGAACAAGATCTCCGGCCTCCTCGAAGCGCATCAGCTGCTGCGCGACGTCGAGGGCATCGCCTTCGCCGATCTCAAGGATGCGGATGTCGTCCGGCACGAGTTGGTGCAACGCGTCATCCAGGCCTACCGCGCGGGCCGGCCCGCGGGGCGGCAGAAAAAGCCGACATGAGGAAAGAGGTCGAGTCGCAAGGGACGCCTGCAGGACCCTCACCGGCGACAGTATGGCCGTCCGCTGCAGGGGCTGCGGAGCAGGCTCCGCTCACATGAAAATCCTTGTATCCCAACAGAAGCGGGGCCTGGGCATCAGCCCCGCACGGCTGCGGCGGCTGGCGGTCTGGCTGGCGGCGCAGGCGGGTATGCAGCCTTTCAGTTCACTGGAAATCCTGCTGACCGATGATGCCGGCATCGTAGCGGCGAACCGTGCGGTGTTCGGGCGGGACTACGTCACGGATGTCATCAGCCTTGCCTATCCGCCGTTACCCGGCGAAGCAGCTGGCGCGGGGGAATTGATCCTCAACGTGGCACTCGCCGCCCGTGAGGGCGCGCGCCGCGCCCGCGGGCCAGACCATGAGCTGGCGCTCTACCTCGCGCATGGTTGCGATCATCTCGCCGGGGCCGACGATGCCACACCGCAACAGCGCGCCGCGATGCGCCGCCGCGAACTCGCTTGGCTCCGGACGGCTGCGCAGAGAGGCCTGATAGGGGGACTTTTTCCCGGTTGTGGCAAAGCGTCCCGCTGATTTTTCCAACCCCCGGGAAGCCGGCTGCTGCTGGAGCCAGACCCTGGTCTGGTTCCGTCGGGCCGGCGGGTGCGGTTTAGAGCCAACTCTTGTAGACGATGATGATGTCGCCGGCCTGGATGGGCGGGTCCTGCTCAGGGTGCTTTTCGAGGTCGTAGTAGTTGACTTTGATCTTCTTGCCGCCGCGAAGGATTTCCATGTTCGGCGTGAAGAAATCGGAAGGCCCGCCGGCGGCGGCAATGGCCGTTAGCATAGTCATGCCGTTGACATAGGGTAGGCGCCCCGGCGAGCGGACCTCGCCTTTGATATAAAAGGTCGGCGTGGTTTGCGAGGGCACAATGACATTGACCGTCATCCGCTTATAGATTTTCTGCGTGAGATAGGTGTCGCGGATGATCGTTTCGAGTTCCGAGGTGGTCTGCCCCTCGGCCTTGATGGAATTGATATAGGGCAGTTTGATCTCGCCGTTTTCATCCACGACCAATTCAATATTGGGCTGCTCCGGGATGATGCTCCGCAAGGCGATGAGCAGGGTGTCGTTGATCTGGATGCGATAGGGCACGTAGGACTTGTTGGTCTCGACGTTCACCGTCACCGGTGCCGCTTTGGGCGCCGGGGTGCGGGCAGCCGTCCCTGCCGCTGGCTGGGCCGGCTTGGAGCCAAAATGCCGCGCCCAGAAACCTGGCTCGCGGGGGGCGGCCGGCGGCGGCACTACCTCCGCAGCTTGGGTGACGACCACCGGCGGCGGCTTGGTCGCTACCACCGGCGGCGGCTTCGGAGCCGCCGGTTTCTTCGCGACCACCGGCGCCGGCTTGGTCACGCTGGAGGAGGCTCCGGCTTTGCTGCCGGAGAACTTGCGGCAGCCAGAGCCCAACAGCAGGCTGCCCAGCAAGACGCCCACCACCATAAGGGCGAGGGAGGTACGCATGGTGGTCATGTAGTTTCCTTCCGGGCATCACCCGCCGTGGCGGCGGCCGCGGCGACGGCTTCAGGTTTCGGCACGCTCTCCTGGGACCGATAATAGTAATCGGCATAGTAGGAGTGATAATAATAATAGTAATCGTCGCGCATGATGTTGATATTGTTGAGCACGACCCCGAGGATGTGGCTGCCGGTGTTTTCGATCATACGCTTGGCGCGCATGGAAATGACCTTCGGGAACTTGCGATACTGGACCACCAGCATGACGCCATCCACCTCGCTGGCGAGAATCGAGGCGTCGGTCACGCCGATGATCGGGGGCGAATCGAAGAAAACATAGTCGTAACGGGCCTTGAGGTTCTTGACGAGCTCGCGCATCCGCTGCGAATCGAGCAGCCCGATGGAGGTCTTGGGCAACTTGCCGCTCGGCAGGAAATGCAAGTTGGGGACCGCGGTGGGCTTGATGGTTTCCTCGATCGGAACATCGCGCATGAGCACGTTGGTCAGCCCGAAGCGATTCGACATGCCGAGGATGGTGTGCAGCACCGGGCGGCGCAGGTCCGAGTCCACAATCAGCACCTTGTCGCCCTGCTGCGCGCAGACGTAGGCCAGATTGAACAGGGTGGTGGATTTGCCTTCGCCAGCGCCGCCGCTGATCATGGTGAAAGCGCCGCCGTTGCCCTTGTTGGCGAATTGGATATTGGCGCGCAAGACGCGATAGGCTTCGGCGTGCGGGCTGTCGGGACCTTCCTCGTTGAGCGGCTTGACGCGCTGCGGAATCGCCCCGAGCACGGGCAGGCCCAGATATTTCTCGACGTCGTCCACCGTCTTGATGGAGGTGTCCAAATATTCGAGGAAAAACGCGAGCGCGATACCCGATACGATGCCCGCCACGATGCCGACCAAAAGATTAAAGAACAGATTGGGGCTGACCGGTGTGTTGCTGGGCTCGGCGGGGTCGATCACCTCCACCGGGGTGCGCGGAATCTCCACCTCGATGCCCTGTTGCGAGAGACGCCCTTTGAGCGCCGTCAGCACCGCCCGCTCGTTCTCCAGCCTGCGCTCCGCCTTGTTGTAGGGCAGATACTTGTCGCGCTCCGATTCGATGTCGGTCTTCTTGACCGCGTTCAATTCCTTCTCCAGCACATCGTACTTGGCCTTGCACACCTCATAGTCGGCCGTCAAGCCCACCTTCATGCCCTTCAGGCCATCGGCCAGCCGCTTGTGCAGTTCGTCCATGCCGGCCTGCAGCCGCTTGACGTCGGGATGGTTCTCGCCCAAGTTTTCGAGCATGAGCTTCAAGCTGACCTGGGTGTCGGTGATCTGCGAACGCAAATTGCTCAGGGACGGGTCGCCCACGATGAAGGTCTGGGCGGCCAGCAGATCGTCGCCGCTCAGGTCCTTGATCTGATCCAGCCGCGATTTGCGCACCAGCATATCCACGCGCGCCGCAATCAAATCGCCCTGCATGGTCTGCAGCTTCATCTTGTCGATGGTGAACCCGCCCGGTCCACCGGTGGTGGAAATGTTCAGTTCCTTGCGGACCCGCTCCAGCTCATCCTCGGACTTGCCCACCTTGTCCTGCTGCTTTTCCAGTTCGCTTTCGAGCGCCTCGACACCGCGCATCATCTGCGCGCGCTTTTCGCTCAACCGGTGTTCGCGATAAACCTTCGCGATCTCGTTGGCCACCAGGGCCGCCTCATTCCCATCCTCCATGCGCACGATAATGGAAATAAGGCTGGTATCGCGATAGGGCTGCACCCGCAGCGACCCAGCCAGAATGGAGAAGGCCATCCCGCGGCCGATGGGCGCCTTGTCTTCGTTAAATTTCTTACCCCACTCCTTGCACAGGTTCAGATTCTCAATGACCTTGTAAAGGATTTGGCGCGATTGAATGATCTCAAATTGGGTGCGCAGGAAAGGCGGGTTGTAGGAAAAGCCGCTGCCCGACCGCTCGAACACATCTACATCAGCCTGATCCTCTTTCAAGGACAACTTGGCTTCGGTCTCGAACATGCGCGGCAGAGTCATGGTCCAGGCGGTCACTGTGATGATGACCAACAGCGCCACCGCCAGCACGATTTCCTTGCGGGACCGAACGACGCGCCAATAGTCGAGAAAATGCAGGCCGATTTCCTGGGTTTCCTTGTCGGGCATAATGTCTTCGCTTTCTAATGCTGAATATGACGAGGCGCAGACTCCCCCCTGCGATCAAACCAGAAATCGGAGCGCCCGGACACGTGCGCGGAATTAGAACGAAATGCGCCAACCCACGTCGTATAGGTTTTGGTCAAAATCAGGACGCAGCTCCGAACTCGCCGTGGTATGGGCATAGCCGAGGTCGATCCAGTTGTGGCGATTGAGTTGATAAGACAGGCGCGCGCTAAACTGATAGATGGTATCCACGCCGTCCATAACCGTTTCCCCGGTCAGCGAGGTCTGATTGGCACCTTCGATCACCACGGCACCCGGAATGGCGGCTTGATTGGCGCTATACTTGCCGCGCGTAATGCCACCGGAAGCGTAAAGGGACAAGCGCGCGGTGATGTCATAACCCAAACTCGCAAACGTACTCAGGCGCTCCTGACTGGCATAATTCGTGATGTCGGCTTCCCAGAGCGAATAACTGCCGCCCGCCGTAAAGCGCATCCGGGGGTTGAACAGATAGGTCAACGAAAAGTTGCCATAGGGCGAATTCTGCCCGTCGATCGAGGCCAACTCGAAACTCTTCAATTGATAACCGCCACTGATACTGCCCAGCAACCGCGGACCGAAGGAATGATCCACGCCGCCGCCCAACGACACCATGTTCGCACTGCGCACCTGCGCTTGCCGATACGAAGTGCTGTTGTAGTTCAAGAGCCCGCTCACCGTCGTCGCCTTGGAAATTTCCTGCCGCAAGGCCAACCCGGCCGAAAGGATATTGTAATTTGAGTTGGTGGCGATAGCCTCGGTGTCATAGTGCAGGATATAGTAGCTGCCCGAAAGATCTAACCGGGTCGACTCGCGCAACTGAATGCCCATGTTGCCATTGAGCGTATTTTCGATATAGCTCTGGTCGGGGAAGGTCAACGCATTGTTCCGGTCCAGCATCTCCGGCTGGATACCACGCCGCAATGCCTCTGAAACCGACAGCGTCATCCGCGAGGAAATGGTCTGGTTCAAGTTGGCGTCCAACTCGTGCTGCACGGTGTGGCGCCGCTCGATGGAGGGGTTCGAGTACCAGATGAAGGACGGCCGGTAATGCAAGCCAATGAACGTGGTTTCCCTGTTGATGTTCACCATGATGTCCGGCGACTCGGTGATAGCCGCCGTGGCCGTCTTATTGGTCGGGGCCTGGTAATAGTTGTCGTTCCACGACAGCCGGAGTGAATTGTTCAACGTGATGAGGTTGTCGGACCCCAAACCCCAAGAGAGCCCGCTCGTCAACACAACGCCCGCCATAACCAATATAGTTTTTTTCATGATTCTCTCCTCGCGGAAACCAATTAAATACGCGTACCCCTCACGGAAGCTGTCGGCGTACTGGCAAGCGGCTTGAACATCTCCCGGACCGGCGTCATGATGGCGCCAAATTGAACATCGCCCGACGGCACTACGCGCGGCAGTTTCGTCTGCACGCGGTTGGAGTACATCGTGGGGCCGACGGGGAGGGCGAGCGGCTCCAGCGGCTTGGTGGCCAAGCCGATGGTGTCAATGCGGTAACCCTTATCGACAAGATAATCGATCCACGCCTGCGGCTGCTCCGGGTGCTGAACGCTGCCGCCCTGCTTCAAGGCCAGCACGCAAACCCGCGCCAGATCATAACGGCTCACCGGCTCGCTGGCGATCCAGCCCTTTTCCGGCATGATATTATTGACCGCCAACAGGGAAAAATAATCCTTGTCCGAAGGATTCGCCGGCAAGAACCGCGACAGTCCTGCCAACTCGACAATCAAGCGGGCGAGTTCGATCTGGGTGACCTGGGCGGTCGGCGGAGGGGTCGTGGAAGAGGGAGGGGGAATCCCTGCTGGCGCCGCCGAACACAGCGTCACCGCACCCATCATCACAGCCATAACAGCGCTAATTATTTTCATTTTCCACCTCATTTTATCTCGCCGCCGCCCATTGCTTATTCTGGTCTTCCAGAAGCAAAAAGTAACACGCCGTGCTTTATCGGTCATCGCCACAAAAAAAACAAGTAAAAAAAAACACGCCCGATCCGCCGCCCGCCCTGCCCCCTAAGGCCAGGCCCAGGCGTGGCACTCGGCCCGCGCCATCAGGTCCACAGGCGCAGACCGGCCGGCCTTCCTCTGTGACGCAAACAGGCGATCCCGGATCGGACGGCCGACCGCCCTCTTCAGCGGCATATCAGCACCTTTTCTGGGCAAGCCCGCACCCATGATAACCCCAAGGACGATCATCAGCCGCGAGGTGCCAAAGTTGTACTCCACTATGCCGTTGAGCAGCAGCCCGGTAAACATCAGGAGCAGCACCAGCGCCGCGATCGCCACGGCTTCCGGTTCCGCGCGCGCGCACCGCAGGCGGCGGGCCGCCGCCACCAAGGCCCAGCCCATCCACAGCCCATAGGCCGCAAGGCCGGCCCAGCCGGTCTCCACCAGCACGGTCAGCGCATTGTTGTGCAGATGGTCGCGATCCGCCTCGACGTTGGGCGCGACGGCGCGCATCTTCTCGTTGGTGAGTTGGCGATAGCCGATACCCCACGGGTGCGCCTTGATCAGCGCCGGCGCGACGTGCAGCCACATCGTCGCGCGTCCGCCGGCCTTGGGATTGAAGTCGCGTTCCAAGGTTGTCAGTCGCTCGCGCACCCACGGCAGGCAAAGCGCGCCGGTGATGACCAGCGCGATCAGCAACGTATGCTTCCAGGTCAACTTCAGCAGCACGAAAATCACCAGCAACAGGATGGCGACAACCCACGAACCGCGCTTTTGGTTGAGGATGAAGCCGGCGACCTGCAGCAGGAAAAGCGCAATGACAAAGCCGGTCGGCCGGCGCGCGGCGCGGCAGACGAGCAGCAACCCGAGCGTCGCGACGAGGCCGAGCATCAGCAGTTGGCCGTCGGGCATTGAGCCCTGCAGCGTCAGCGCATGCGGAAAATTCTGTGCGTAGTCGGGTGCCTTGCGCAACAGCTTCCACGCGCCGACCGGAACCATGACGAGCGTCTTTGCCGCCAGCGCGCCGCAGCCCAGCGCGAACGCCCAGAGCAGGTGCCGGACGGCGCGTTCATCGCGCAGCAGCCACGCCGCCGCCGGCAGCGCGACGAACCACAGGAGCTTGGTGATGCGCCCCAGGTCCGGCCGGCCGGTGTTAAAAGCCAGCGTGAACCAGGCGATGGCGATGAAGAGCAACGCCGGAGCCACCAGCGGCGGCAGCGCCGGCCGCGGCCGCGCTTGCGCCAGCCAGAGGGCCAGCGGCACGCAGGCGGCCACGAGGAGCAACTGGCCGAGCGCGACAGAAAAAGTCACCGCGGCCACCGCCGCCAGCAGCAGCCGCCGCGCCCAGACCGCCGCCGGCCTCTGTTCAAGAGCCACATCCATGACGTGGCAAGCATAGCAGAAATGCGGGCAGAGTTAAGGTGACAAATTGCACACGCAGCCCGGCCGCGCCCGGGCCGGCGTTGCGCGACGGATAGCGGTGTGACATGATGCCGCGCCGTGGAACCACACAAAGTCATCCGGTCGGCGTTCACCGTCGGCGCGTTTACGACGCTGAGCCGCTTCCTGGGGCTGGCGCGCGACATGTTGACGGCGGCCGCCTTCGGCACCAGCGGCGCGATGTCCGCCTTCGTCGTCGCCTTCCGTATCCCGAACATGTTCCGGGCGCTGTTCGGCGAAGGCGCGCTCTCCTCGGCCTTTGTGCCGGTCTACACCGCGACGCGCCAGCAGGAGGGCGATGCCGCGGCCTGGCTGTTCACGCGCAAGGTGGGCACGCTGCTCAGCGCGGCGCTGCTGGCCATCGTGCTGGCGGGCATCGGCCTGACGTATCTGCTTCAACTCCTGCCGGGCCGCCTCAGCCACGACACGCTGGTGCTGCCGCTGATGCGGATCATGCTGCCCTACATGCTCTTCATCTGTCTGGCCGCGCTTTCGCAGGGCGTCCTCAACAGCCACTTGCGCTTCGCGCTACCGGCGTTCACCCCGTGCCTGCTGAACCTGACGTGGATCGCCTTCATCCTGTTCGTTTGTCCGTTGCTGGGCGAGACGGCCGACCAGCGCATCTTCGGCGTCGCGCTCGGCATCCTCGTCGCCGGCATGGTGCAGCTCGGCGCGCAAATCCCGGCGCAGCTGCGGCTCGGCTGGCGCCCCGGCTTCACGTGGGACCTGCGCGACACGCGCGTGCTGCGCTTCCTCAAGCTCATGGCCCCGGTCGCGCTCGGCCAGTCCGTCTCGCAGCTCAATATGGCGATCAACAGCTTCATGGCACTCTTTGCGACGCCTTGGGCGGCCTCCACCATGTATTTCGCCGAGCGCCTGCTGTTCGTTCCGCAGGGTATCCTCGCCACCGCCATGAGCACCGTCCTGCTGCCGGTGCTCTCCCGCCACGTGGCCGATGGCCAGCACGACCGGGTCCGCGAAACGATCAACCACTCGCTGCGCATCCTGCTCTTCATCATGGTACCCGCTGCCGTCGGCCTGTTCGTGCTCGCGCGGCCGATCACCGCCACGCTGCTCGGCTGGAAAGCCTTCGACGCCACCAGCGTGGATCACGCCACACAGGTCCTACTGGTCTACGCGCCCGGCTTGTTCTTCTTCGGCCTCGCGAAGGTTTTCGTGCCCGCGTTCTACGCCCTGCAGGACACGCACACCCCGTTCCGCAACGGGCTGGTCGCCGTCGGCATCAACTTCTCGCTGAACCTCGTCTGCACCTTCACGCTCGCGCCCGAGCTGAAGGCCGCCAGCCTGGCCGCCGCCATGGTCCTCGCCGAGGCGTTCAACGGGCTGACGCTCGGCTGGCAGCTGCGCCGCCGCCTGGGTTCGTTCGGCGGCCGCGCGGTGTGGCAGAGCGCGCTGCGCTCGCTCGCCGCCGCCGCCGCGATGGGCGTGGCGGTCGGGCTGGGCCACGCGGCGCTGACCGACGCGCTCGGCAAGGCGGGCCTGCACGGCAAGTGGCTGCAGTTCGGCGCGCTCATCCCGTCCCTCGCGCTCGGCATCGCCCTCTACCTGCTGTTGGCCTGGCTGCTGCGCTGTCCGGAGCTCGGCCAGGTCCGCGACGCGCTCGCCGCCCGCCGCGCGACCAAGCAAAAACCTGGCGCGGGCGCCTGACCGCGGGCCGGGCTTGCCGGGCTCGGCTGGCAGGGCCTATACTGCCTCAGACTTCGAACACCGGAGCAATCATGAACTGGGACATATCTCGTTGGGTAGCAGGACTGCTGGCCGCCGCGGCCTGCGCGGCCGACGCCGCGCCGCGCATCCAGGTGCTGGAGACGAAGGTCATCAGCCAGGACGTGTCCTATTATCACGGCTGGCCGACGGTGGCGCGGCGGGCCAACGGGGAGCTCTGGGTCACCTGGTCCGGCGGACGCGAGTCGCACGTTTGCCCCTTCGGTCAGGTGCAGGCGATGACTTCGCGGGACGACGGCGCCACCTGGACCTGGCCGCGTGTGCTGCTCGACAGCGCCATCGATGACCGCGATTCCGGCGTCATCGAAACCGCCAAGGGCACGCTGCTGGTCACCACCTTCACCTCGCTCGCCTATGAACCCCTGTTGAAGAAACAGGCGGCGTACGCCGAGTTATCCACCAACGGCTGGAAGTCGGCGGGCATGCAGCCGGAGCAGTTCGCCCGCTGGAAAGCATGCCATGAGCGGCTGGGCGACGCGGAGCGCAAAGCCGACCTCGGCCAGTGGCTGATCCGCTCGACCGATGGCGGCCAGACCTGGTCCACGCGATTACCAACCATGGTCAACAGCCCGCACGGACCCATCCAGCTGCGCGACGGCCGGCTGCTCTATGCCGGCAAAGGGCTATGGACCGATGAGAAGAAGATCGGCGTGTGCGAGTCCTCCGACGACGGCCAGACGTGGCGCTGGCTGGCCGAAATCCCAACCCGCAAAGGGGACGAAGTCGTCAAGGGCTACCATGAGCTGCATGTCGTCGAAGCGCAGGACAGCACGCTCCTTGTCCAGCTCCGCAACCACAACAAGGCCAACGCCGGCGAGACGCTGCAAACGGAATCTGCCGACGGCGGCAAGACGTGGAACATGCCGCACTCCATCGGCGTCTGGGGTTTGCCCTCGCACCTGCTGAAACTGCGCGACGGTCGCCTGCTGATGACCTACGGGCATCGCCGCGCGCCCTACGGCAACCAGGCGCGCCTCAGCACCGACAACGGCAAAACCTGGGGCGAGGCGTTGCTCATTTCCGGCGACGGCGCGGGCGGCGACCTCGGCTATCCCAGCACGGTGGAACTGGCTGACGGCACGCTGCTGACCATCTGGTACGAAAAGATGAAAGACCTCCCCAAGGCCGTGCTGCGCCAAGCCCGCTGGCGTCTGGACTGATCCGGTTCCAATCCTTGGAAACTACACGGTCAGGGAGTGGGCAGGCCGGCGAGTTTGTAGAAGTTACGCAGGCTGGTCCGGCCGGCGCGGTGCCGGTTGTCGTGCTGCTCGGGGTGGAAGGGCGTGCCGCACAGCAGGCGCTGCTGGCGCTGGAGGACCTCGAGCGGGCACTCGTCGTTCGCGGCGAGCACGGTGAGCTCCGCGGGCAGCTCACCGCGTGAACAGATACCAGAGCGTTGCGCTCTCCGGCGCGAGCGTGAATTCGGTCGCGTCCGCGGTAGTGCGCGCGGCAACTTCTTTCCCGGGGTTTCCGGCGGCGTCGAGCGCCTGCCCGCGCCAGCCGGCACCGGGCATCTTGAGCATGCCGCGCACGGCCTCGATGCGCACGGGTGCGTGACCCCAGCGCATGCCCACCGTGCGGCGGTCAGCCGAGAAACCCATGTCCGTGTTTTCGCAACGACCGCAGGTGGCCAGCAACACCCGTTTGGATTTTTCCAGCGGCTGGCCGTCGAGCGCGGTCAGCGCGGCGGCGGCGAACGCGGGACTTTGCACGCGCAGCTCATCGCTGGAAATTTTACCGGTCCAAATTCTCCAGCCCGCGGCGCGCGCCACGCAACGATCCTTCGTCCAGTCCACGTTCGCTGGCGCGCAGGTGTCGCGGTAGATCGCCGGCGCGAGCGCCATGAAGCCAAGCTTGGCGGGATTTTCGCGTACGTCGAAGAAGCTGTTCAGCGTGTCCATCCCCTTGGACTCGGCGGCGTGGGCGTAGGTGTAGAGCCAGATGCCATCCACGTCGCGCTGCGCGGCCCACGCGAGCAGCAACGGAACGCACTCCGCCTGAAAATCGTTCGGCGCGGGATGATTGTATTCCGTCACCGTGAACGGCTTGCCCGGCACGCGGTCGCCATCCATCGCTTTGAACGTGCTGTGCTCGGGATTGGCGGTGAGCGCCTTCTGCCCGATGAGCCAGTCGTTCATGTCCCAGTCGCGATGCGGGAACGAGGGGTGCTGCCAGTAGGCATGGCTGTCGATGAAGTCCATGCCGAGCTGCGCAGCCTTGCCGTGTGCACCGAACACGATCGTGCCGGTGACCGGTGCGGCGCACTTCAAATCGTGGCGGACGAAGTCGCGCATACCGTCGAAGAATTTCTTTTCCGTCGCAACGAGAAAAGCCGTGCGGTCGGCGCTGCGCGCCGCGGTTTCCGCACCGGCGAACAGCGCGACCGAGCCGCGCTCTGGCGTTTCATCGGCGCGCAAGCCTTCGCGACCGCCGGGCCGTAGTTCGACGCCACTCAAGAACACGTCGCCCGCGCTGCCGCCGATGGCGAGGGTCAGGCGCGCGTTCGCGTCGCTCGCGGTCGCCTCGAAGCCGATGCTGAATTCCTGCCAGCCCGTCGTCAGCTTCACATTCTGGTACACGCCCAGATTGCTCCACGGTTCGTGATGTTGCCCGACGCCGAGATAAAGTTTGCGTGGCTGCGTCGCGCAGGCGGTGAAGCGGATCGTGTAGTAGCGGCCCTGTTCCATGCGCAGCCCGGTGTGGTTCAGTTGCAGATGCCACTCGGTCTCGTCGTGCTGGCCGATCTTCACCGCGAGCGCCGCGCGACCGGCGTGCTGTTCCGGCGCGACGGTCATGCGGCACCCGGCGTGTTGTTCCTGCAGCCACGCGCCGGAAGCCGCGAGCGGTTGCAAGAGGCTCGCGCCGAGCGGCTCGCCGCCCACGCTCCACGCGGCGCGCAGCTTTTCCGCGCCGGAATATTTTTGCAGCAGCCACGCGTTCCACTGGCGGCGCAGCTCGCCGGCGTAGGGCTCGCCGAATGCGCGCAGCTTCTCATCGCCGTTCCACATGAAGAAGCTGTCCTCGTTGGTAATCTCCACCAGCGCGACGGCGGGATCAGCGGCGTAGCGCACGCCGCGCACCGTGCTCACGCGGTCGAGCAACGTGCGCGCAAAATCTTTTTGCAGCTGGATGAATTCTGGCACGAAGAGGCTGACGATCTTGCCCATCTCCGTACCCGGCGGCGGCATGCCCAGCGCACGTGCAAAATCGCGGCCGACGTGCAGGTTCAGATCCACTGTGATGCCCTGCTTCGCCAGCGCATCAATAAAGCCATCGAGCCGGCGCAGCGCGGCCTCGTCGAGTTCGCGCTGATCGGCCCGCGCCCGCCAGAGCCCGCCGGGGAAGTCCCCGGTATCCATGTGATGCAGCCGGACGTTGTTGATGCCCAGCGCCGCGAGGCGCGCGGCGATCACCGGCGCCTCCGCCGCCGCCGGCAGGTTCGCGCCGAAGGAGCAGTTGACCCCGAAGAAGCGGACACGTGCGCTGCCGCGGTAGAAATGGGTGCCACGCACTTCGATGCGCGGGCTGTTGGTCGTGATGGGCGCGGGCGGCTGCGTTTGCCACGCCGGCGCCGGCAGCTGCGCCGGGATGATGAACGGCACCCAGTCTTGCGCCTGCGCAGCAGCGCATAGCACGCCGGCGGCAAGGGCGCCACTCCACACCCGGTTTAGGTTCATGTCGGCTCGCGGGGGATCAGACCTTGCCCTGCTTCTTGAGGAAGTCGAAACAGGCGGTGAGGCTCTTGAGCGGGTCGCTGCCAACCTCGTGCTCCACGATGTACCAGTCCGTGCCACCGCTGGTCTCGCACAGCTCGAAGACTTCGCGCCAGGGCACGACGCCCTCGCCGATGGCCGCTGCCTTCGGGCCGCCGTGTTCCTTGAGGTGGATCGTCACGGCGCGGCCGGGATATTTCTTGAGCATCGCGACGGGGTCGCCACCACCGACGAGACAGTTGCCGGTATCGAGCTGCATCACCACGTCCGGGCCGGTGTTGCCGAAGAACAGGTCCCAGATGGTCTCGCCGTCGATCTTCTTGAAGTCGCCGCCGTGCGCGTGATAGCCGACGCGCATCCCGCACTCCTTGCCCTTCGCCGCGAGTTCGCCGAACAGCTTCGCGGTATCGCGGCAGGCCTCCGCGCTCGCGACGCGGTCGTGCGGCAGACTGGGGACGATCAGGAACTTGTTGCCGAGCGTCTGGTTGAATTCGACCGTCGCCTTCCACTCGGCAGGGAGCAGCGTCTTCAGCGCGGTGTGGGTGCCGCAGCAGACGAGGCCGTTATCGTCGAGCAGCTTGCGCAACTCCTTGGCCGTGCGGTTGTGGTAGCCGGCGAACTCGATGCCGCGGAAACCGATCTTCGCCACCGCGGCGATCATGCCGGGCAGGTCTTTCGCGCATTCCTTGCGCAGCGAATAGAGCTGCAGGCCGACGGGGATCTTTTTGCCAGCGGCCAAGGCGAGGCGGGGGAAGCCGAGGGCGGCGAGGGCGGCAACCCCGGCGCTGTACTTGAGCAGTTCACGACGCGAGCAGTTCATGTTGGTCCCTTTCGGTTGAACGACGCCGCACCCTACCAGAACGCCGGCCGCCCGAAAAGTTCTGCCTTTCCCTGCGGTGAATCATTGCGGAGTTGCACAACTCCGCAATGATCTCTGCTTCGAGTCGCGGCACAGGGAGAGGCAACGGCCTGCTAAACATGAGCGGCGGTCACTTGCCGTCGGCGGTCAGGCGCAGGAAGAGTCCGATGCCCTGCTCGTGGATCGAGGCGGTCTTGCGGAAGCCCATGTGGTCGCCGCGCGGATCGCGGACCCACGCGGCCACCTTGGCGCCGGCAAGCGGCAGCACCTGCTGGGCGTGGGCCATCTGCTCGCTCATCTGCATCCCCCACTGCTCGTCACGATCGCCGCTGTAGAGGAAGAAGTTGAGGCCGTGGTAGCTGTCCGGCTCGAGCGTGCCGGCGTTGAGGCGCGAGAAAAAGGTATCCGGTCGCCAGCCTTCGCCCGGCGCGGTGACCGCATTGGGCGGCACGCCGCCGGAGTGGCAAATGACGAGCTTGAAGTGCCGGTGTTCCTGCGCATCGCGCCAGGCGGTCTCATAGCTCACGGCCCCGCCGCGGCTGAAGCCGCACAGCGCGGCCTTCGCGAGGTCGGCCTTGTGCTGCGCCGCCGCGTGATGCAGCGCGCGGTCGACGAGCCGCCAGACGATGGGCGCGTCCAGATAGCGTTGCGTTTCCTTGTTCAGCCACTGCAGCGCGATGAGCATGTAGCCGTGCTGCTTGGCGGACTCGAGTTCGTCCTTGATCTCGTCGTAGGCCGTGCCGCCGGTGCCGTGCAGCAGCACCAGCACGCGGCCGGACGCATACTTCGGCGGGACCCAGAGGGCGGCGAAGCTGTGCTCCTCCGGAAAATCAATCACGCGCACGCCGGCCTGCCGGCACACGGCAAAGCTGCGCGCCTGGGCGGAATAGCCGAGCGCATCGCGCGCCGATTCGGTGAGCGGCGCGACAGGCGTCCGCACTGGCGGCGGACGTGGCGGAGGAAAACCCGGCTGGGCGTTCGCCGGCAAACCGGCCAGAGCCAGAAGGCACCAGCAAGCCTGCACCGACACCCTGCCCCTGCAAGCGGAATGATTGCTGACCATGCAGCAAAACTAGCACAGCCCCGCCCCTTCCTCCAGAAACCGGCCGGCGGCGCGCATGGCTCTCACGCCAGCCTTGCCTTTTTTCCCAACCTTGGAAACAATACGCCCCGCGTTTTCCAAACCATGGAAACGCTGAAAGTTGAGAGCAGTTATGTGGCAAGGCGCTTATACAGCATTGGTGACGCCGTTCAATCGGGACGGCGCGGTGGATTACGGCAAGCTCCGCGCGCTCGTCGAGGAGCAGATCGCCGCGGGCATCACCGGCGTGGTGCCGGTGGGCACGACGGGCGAGTCGCCGACCGTGGACTATGACGAGCACCATCAGATCATCGAGGTCTGCATCGCAACCGCGCGCCACCGCTGCAAGATCGTCGCCGGCACCGGCGCGAACTCCACGCGCGAGGCGCTGGAACTGACGCAGCATGCCAAGGACGCCGGCGCGGATGCCACGCTCCAGGTGACGCCTTATTACAATCGGCCCAGCCAGACCGGCCTGATCCGGCATTTCTCCGCCGTCGCCGATCTCGGCCTGCCCGTGATCCTCTACAACGTGCCCAGCCGCACCGGGCGCGAGATCGAGGTCGGCACCGTCGCCGAACTGGCGAAGCACCCGCACATCGTCGCGCTCAAGGAAGCCGGCGGCAACGCCGACCGCGTCAGCCAGGTCGCGCAGCGCTGCGCGATTGAAATTTTGTCCGGCGACGACGCGTTGACGCTACCGATGATGGCGGTGGGCGCGGTGGGCGTCATCAGCGTCGCCTCGAACGTCGCGCCCAAGGCCGTCGCCGACATGGTCCGCGCCGCGCTCGCCGGCGACTGGCCCACGGCGCAGGCGTTGCACCGGCAATATTACCGGCTGTTCACCGACCTGTTCCTCGACACCAATCCCGTGCCGGTCAAGGCCGCCATGGCGATGCAGGGCAAGATCGAGGAAGCCTATCGCCTGCCGCTCTGCGAGATGGCCGCCGCCCCGCGCGCGAAGCTCGCCGAGACGCTCAAGGCGCTGGGCTTGATTTGACCTGCGGGCGTTGAAGCCCCCGGCGGTTGATGCGCGGCAGGCTTTGCGCTACCCGGATTCAGCGGCGCGGCTTGTCGATATCCGCGGAAGCGTTTTGCGGGGCCGGTCGTCTCACATATAGACAGGTAGGTTTCCGATCGCATCCGGTCACGGGGTGAAACGCATTGCCGCACAGATTTGACTCTGCTAATTCGTAAGCTGCGTCGAAAGCCGGTGTGCGCAGGGCGAACTCCTGGGAGTCCACAATGAAGGCCTCATATCGCCGCGCTGCCACCGCAGCGGCCATCTCCCGCGCCAGCGCTTGCTTCCACGGCCCGGACCCGGAGGCCAGCAGGATGTCGAGCACCGCCTGGGTCTGGGCCTGGCTGGGCTTGTGCAGCTTCTCCGTGTACCAAGGATGATCCGACAGATACACCTCGCCCTTGAGGCTGGAAATAACCTGTTCAAGTTTCCGGCCCTGTTCCCTGTCCTGCGCCGAGGGGATCTGCTGTCGAGGCCAATACACCAAGCTGACGAACTGCAGAGCCACCGCTAAGATGAGTATGCTTTTGACATTGCCATCCGAACCGACCGCTTTCAGCGCTGCCGCCCAGCCGATGCCAAAATAGATGGCCATGCCCGCGTAGGCCGGCATCAGAACATTGTCGTAACCCCCGGCTTCTATGCGGACGAGATACGAGGCCAGAAACAGGCTGCCGAGGATGATGAGGTCCTGAACAAGCCTGCCGGGCC
The DNA here is from genome assembly GCA_903912445.1 of uncultured Lentisphaerota bacterium. Lineage (GTDB taxonomy): Bacteria > Verrucomicrobiota > Kiritimatiellia > CAIQIC01 > CAIQIC01 > DP16D-bin41. The sequence continues at coordinate 64,855 of CAIWHP010000245.1, read as the reverse complement.
TTGCATCCGTGGCCGTGCCGATTTTCACGAAGGGGACGACACCAACACAGAGCGCAATCGCCAGGTGCTGTGCAATATCTTTTATCCAGAAGCTGACCACCACCGATTTGACCATGTGATGCTGTGCCGGCAGGTCAAAGACATAGTACTTATACCACCCGGCGGTCAGCGCATTCATGATGACAAAGGAGCCGGCCATGAGCAGGAGGAAGCTGAGCAGGAACCCATAACGCTCGGGGCCTTTGCGCGTCAGCAGCACGGCGACGCACAGGCCTGCGGCTATGATCAGGGCCGTCTGTTTCGTAAAGAAGGCCAGGAACAGGAGCGCGGGCGACACCAAGGTGCGGATGGGTACACGGGTCGAGTCGAAGGTGTACAGGCCTGCCAGCAGGAGGCAGAGGAAAAGCGAATCCACCCGCGCAATATCAAACCAGGCGCCCGAAATGCGAAAAGTCGCCGCGAACAGGCCGGTTGCCAGGCAGGCGGCAGAGAGCGAAGCCGTCCTCCGGCGGACCATCATGAAGATGAAAGCGAAGCACCCGAGAGAGGAGAGGAAGGAGACCAGCCGCAGGGGAAAGAAGCCGTCCCCCGTCACCTGGGCCACGAGCGCGCTCACATAGAAATAGAGCGGCGTATAGATGAACGGGATAAAATTCAGCGACGGGGCCACATACAGCGACTGCCCCTGCAGTATCCGCTGCACCTGCAGCACCGAGCCCCCTTCCATCCACTCGAGCTCAAAGGGGTAGGCCAGCCGGGCCACGGCGATGATCAGGTAGACAAGAAGAAAGCAGGCCGCCCCTACGAGCAGCAGTTTATGACCTATCTCGGCCAGGCCGTTCAGCGATATGGCTCTTAGGCTCATCAATCCATCCAACGCACGATACGCCAGCTTCACTTCTTGTTTTGCATCTTCTGTTCCTGAATTCAAAAGCGCAGCGTAAACAAAAGAATCTTGGCGTCAAGGGTAAAGGCCGTGACGAGGTGACGGGGTCCTTTTACCTTGCCTCGTTTGATCTGCAAAGGGAGCGGTGCAGTCTTGCTATCCCGTTTTTCTCATCACCACGTGCTGCGCGTACAAACAACCGGGTCCAGCGATATTTCTTCGTCCGTCTTCTACCTCTGCACGCGCTGTGGTAAACACTCCCCGACATGGCTGACTTCAGTACATTTTTTGCGGCGCAGGCGCACCGGCTGCAGCAGGCCGGCCTCTACTGGCCGCGGACGCCGCAGGTGGCGGACAATCCGGCGTGGGCGGCGGCGAACTTCCGCGCGCTGATCGTCCGGCTCTCGTCGTTCCGCGATGTGGACCGCTCAACGCCGCACCTGTTTCTGGCCGACGCCGTCCGCCGCGCCGCGCCGGAGGCTTTCGTGGACTTCGCTTTCTTCCCACCGCCGCGCGACCGCGCCCTGCTGCGGGAACACGCCGTGCCGTGGCTCACGGGCATCTTCTCGCACCGCTCGGCGGAAGATTTTGATGTCGTCCTGATCTCCAATGCCTACACGCTGGAGCTGTTCAACCTGCCCGCGCTCCTTTTGGGCAGCGGCATCCCGCCGTGGGCGCGCGACCGCGCCGGCCGCTGGCCGCCGTTCATCCTCGGCGGGTCCAATGCCATGGCGTCACAGGCGCTCCTCGACGCAGAGGGCGGCAGCTTTGCAGACGCGCTGTTCTTCGGCGAGGGCGAGGAACAGGTCGGGAAACTCATCGGACAATTGTCCGCGCAGGCAGGAGCCGCAAAACTTTGCGGCGAACCGTCGCGACAAAGTTTTGCAGCCCCTGCAAACGCTGACTGGGCAAAGGAAATCCCCGGCCTCTGGCTCACCGGACACTGGCCGGAGCAGCCGATCCAGAAGGCCACGGTGCGGGCCCCCGGTGCCGCGCAAGCGCTGCGCCGCGCGCCGCTGCTCAACAGCGGCGAGGCTGGCACCACGCGCCTGCAGATCAATTACGGTTGCCCGGCGTTCTGCACGTTCTGTTTCGAGGGCTATGACCGCAAGCCCTACCGCGAAGTCGCCGCCGCCGATTTGCTCGCCGCCGCGCGCGAGCTCAAGCGCGCCTCCGGCGCCGAGGCGCTGGAGCTGTTCAGCTTCAACTTCAACACCCACGGCGAACTGCTGGCGCTGCTGCCGGAACTCAACCGCCTCTTCGATCGCGTGAACATGATGAGCCAGCGCGTGGACCTGCTGGCGACCGCGCCCGAACTCCTGCCCGCCGAGCTCGCCGCCGGCAAGCGCTCGTTCACGCTCGGCATCGAGGGCATCAGCACGCGGCTGCGCGCGGCGCTGCACAAGAGCCTGCCGACCGCCGACATCCAGGCCGTGCTGCGCCGCCTGCTGCGCGAGAAGCTCCGCGAGCTGAAATTCTTCTACCTGCTGACCGGCGATGAAACCGACGCGGACTTCGCCGAGTTCAACGGCTTCTGCCGCGAGTTGCGCGCGCTGTGCCGCGTGGGGCAAAGCGGACTGCGCGTGATGTTCAGCTTCGGCCTGCTGATCCGCATGCCGTTCACGCCGCTGCGGCACGACCGGCTGCGGCTCGACGAGGCCGCGTGGCGTCCGCTGATCCGCGCCGCGCAGGGTGCCGTCGTCAACGCCGGCTTCGAGTTCCGCCTCGCGATGACATGGCCCGAATATGCCGTGACGCAGATGCTCGCCCTCGCCCCCGCCGGCCTGGCGCCGGCGCTGCTGGAGTTTGCACAGGCGGGCTTCTGCTATGACCAGTCGCTCCCGGCCGAGGTCGCGCAGCAGCTCCAGACGTGGATGCAGGCGCACGCCCTCTGGACGCCGGCCTGGCTGGGCGAGAAACCGGCCGGGCATCCGTTCGCACTCGCCTTCGTCCGCTCCAACGTGACGCCGAAATTCCTGTTCAAGCAATTCCAGGCGGCGCGCCGGGACGAGGACGGCGGCTTCTGCCTCGGCGGCGCATGCCTCGCCTGCGGCGCGTGCGGCAGCGCCGACGAGCGCAAGCGCCAGACGGGGCACCGGCTGCAGAAGCCCGCCGACCGGGACTGGCTGAAGAAATTCGGCACGCTAATGGAAACCAAGGCGAAGCTGCGGCCCGTCTATGGCCGCTTCTGGCTCGCGCCGGAGCTGGCCGGCGCCACGCCGGAATGGCTCAACGCTTCTGTATTGCGCGAGCTGCTCCACGCCCTGCCGGACCAGGCGGAAAACCTGCTGGGCGTCCGCGAGATCCTGTTCACCAGCGGCGACAACGCCGCGCACTGGCCGGTCTTCTCCGGCGAAACGATCTTCACCCTCAAGGCGTGGGACACAGAAAAGCTGCTGGCGGCGCTGGCAAAATATTCCCCTTGTAGCGGCGATCCCGACACGGCGGCCGCAGACCGCCGCTACAGCGCTCCTCTTGTGGGCGGGGCTGCCAGCCCCGCGAAACCAACTCAATCATCCAACAACGCGGGGCTGGAAGCCCCGCCCACAAAGATTTTAGACGCCACACCGGTTGCGACCATCCGCTGGCTCGGCCAGGTTTTTCCAAACCTTGGAAAAGACAGCGCTCCGGTCTTCCAAGCCTTGGAACTCGAGCTGGACCTTCCGGCGGAATTTTTCCCGGACGCCGAAAATATTTTCCAGCGCTGGCTCAAGGCGCGCCGCATCGCCTTCGGCCTGCGCCGTACCGACCGCGGCCTGAGCCTGCAACTCGATCCGAAGAAGAAAACCTTCCTGACGAGGGCAGAATTGGTGCGGGACGATGCCCATACACGGTGCCAGCTCATGGCCGGACCGGCCTTCGACCTTGCCGATCTCATCGCCGCATGCGGCGATCCCAACCTGGGGCGGCGGGCGGGCGTTGTCATCCGCCGGATTGAACTTCGCTGAAGGTCGGGCATACTCCGCGCGTGAACCGTCCCGATTACCAGCAGCAAGATTTGCAGCACGTGTGGCACCCCTACACGCGCCGCTCCACGCTGACCGAAGAACCGCCGCCCATGATTGTGCGCGGCGAAGGCCTTCATCTTTTCGATGCGGATGGACGCCGCTTCGTGGATGCCATTTCGTCGTGGTGGTGCTGCGCGCTGGGGCACGGCCACCCGCGGATCATCGCCGCCATCGAACAGCAGGCGCGTGAACTTCAGCACAGCATCCTCGGCAATCTCTCCCATCCGCGGGCGGCGGAACTGGCCGCGCAGCTCGCAGCGCTGATGCCGACCCCGGACCGGCACATCCTCTTCGCCAGCGATGGCGCCAGCGCGGTCGAGCAGGCGCTGAAGATCGCGCTGCAATACCGGCACAACACCGGCCAGCCGCGGCGCACGCGCTTCGCCGCCCTGCGCGGGGCCTACCACGGCGACACGCTCGGCGCGGTGTCGGTGGGCTTCGTCGAGGAGTTCCACCGGGTCTACCGCCCGCTGCTGACGCCGGCGGTGACGCTGCCGTTGCCGGATGCATCGGGCGGCTTCGCCCCGGCACGGAAGATTCTCGATGAGTACGCCGCCGAGCTGACCGCGGTGATCGTCGAGCCGCTGTGCCTCGGCGCGGCGGGGATGCGGATGTATCCGGCCGCGTGGCTGGCAGCGTTGGCGGCGTGGTGCAAACAGAACGAAGCGCTCCTGATCGTGGATGAAATTGCGATGGGCTTTGGGCGTACCGGAAAAATGTTCGCGTTCGAGCACGCGCAAATTAATCCAGACATCGTCTGCGTCGGCAAGGCGCTCTCCGCCGGTTATCTCCCGATCAGCGCGACGATAGTCCGCGACGCGCTCTACCAAACTTTTTCCGACGACACCGAGAATCGCACCTTCCAACACGGCCACACCTTCTGCGGCAATCCGATCGCCGCCGCAGCGGCGCTGGCGGCCTTGCGGGTGTTCGCGGAGGAAAAGATCGTCGCGCAGGTTGCTGAGAAAGGCCGGCGGCTGGCCGCCGCGCTCGCGCCGCTGGCCCAGTTGCCGCAGGTGCAGGACGTGCGCTGCCTCGGCTTGATCGGAGCGGTGGAGCTGCGGCCGGACGATCCCCTGCGCTCGCGCCGTGTCCGGAAAATCCTGTTCGACCGCGGCGTGCTGCTGCGCCCCCTCGGCAGCGTCGTCTACCTCCTGCCGCCGCTGACCATCACCACGCCGGAACTCGACGCGCTCGCCGCGGAATTCGCCGCCGCCATCCGCGCCGCCGGCTGATCAGGCCTCGGCAACGGCCGGGCTGCGCTGCTCGCCCAGATTTTCAATGGCGATCTCGACGACATCGCCGGCGCGCAGCAGGACGGGCGGCTGGCGCGCGGAACCGATGCCGGCGGGCGTGCCGGTGGCGATGATGTCGCCGGGCTCGAGCGTGATGGCCGCGCTGAAGTAGGCGATCAGGAACGGAATTTTGAACAGCATCTGCTGCGTTGAATCGTCTTGCAGCGTCTGCCCGTTGACGCGCTGCGTGATGCGCAGGCGGTGCGGGTCGCTGATCTCGTCGGGCGTGACCAGATAGGGCCCGAGGGGGCCGAAGGTGTCGGCGCTCTTGCCGCGGAACCACTGCTGCCCTTCGCGCTGCGCGTCGCGGTCGGTGACATCGTTGAGGATGGTGTAGCCGGCGATGTAGTCGAGCGCCGCGGCGGCATCCACGCGGCGCGCGATGCGGCCGATGACCAGCGCGAGCTCGGCTTCACCGTCCACGCGCGCCGAGCCGCGCGGCAGGACGATCGGGTCAAACGGCCCGTTGAGCGCGGTGGTCGCCTTTGAAAAAAAGATCGGCGTCTGCGGGATGGCGGAATCGAATTCGGCGGCATGCGCCGCGTAATTCTTGCCCAGGCAGACGATCTTGCCGGGGCGCGCGACGGGCGCGCCCAGGCGGACGCCGGCGGCGGGCACGAGCTTGGGCTGGGTTTCGAGCAGCAACGCGCGCACCCGCTCGATGCCGTAATGCGTGAAGAAGTGCGCGTCATAGTCGGCGATGTCGAACGTCATCGCGCGCACATCGAGGATGCTGGCCTGGCCGGGCGCCGGGGTGTCGGCGAGCCAGACGCCGGGGCGCTCCGCGCCACGCGGACCAAAGCGTACGAGTTTCATGTTTCCTCCACGGGTTCTTCTGCCGCGGCCGGCCCGCCGGCCAGGTCGGCACGGGTCAGGCCGGCGCTGGCGAGCACGGTATCGGTGGTTTTGAAATGGAGCTTGGCGACGTCGCCGAGCGCGGCTGGACCCCGTTGTTCGATGACCAGCCGGGCCGCCACCTGCACGCGGTCCGAGGCGCCCTTGGGCAGCTCGACGCCGGTCCTGGCGCCAAGTTCGCGCAGGCCGCGCAGGAAGCCGGCGCGCGCCAGCACCGAGGCGGCGGCGACCGCGGGATCGGACTCGGCCTTGTGGCGCTGCTCGAGCTTGATCGTCACGCCCCGCACCTTGAGCGCGGTTTCGATGCGGTGCTTGGGGCCAAACTGGTCGGAGAGGGCACGCGGGCAATCGGGAATGACACCCAGCAGGTTCTCGATCACGCGGGCGTGGCCCCAGGCGAGCAGGCGGTTGACATTCTGGAAGCCGGCGTAGAGCCGGTTGTAGGCGCGCGGGCCGATGGCGACCACGCTGCAGCGCGAGCCGAGCAGCCGGCGCAGGTCGGCCCCCATCTGCTCGGCGACGCGGTCGCTGGTGATCGTCTTGCTGTCGCGCACCTTCAGCTTCTGGAATTCGGGCGCCAGCTGCTCGTCCACATAGGCGGCGGCAATGACGAGCGGGCCAAAGAAGTCGCCCTTCCCGCTCTCGTCGACGCCCATGTGCGCGGAGGTGAGCTGCGGGTCGAGCACCTGCTCGTAGCCGAGCTTGGCCTGCCCGATGACCTCCGGCTCCAGCACGAACTCGATCCACTCGGCAGCGCCGCGGCCCTGGATGACCAGCTTGCCGCTGTTGTAGAGCACGATCTGGCAGTCGCGCCCCTCCGCGGCCAGCGCGGCATGCTGGACCGTGCGCCGGCGGTAGTTGCCGTCGTTGATGACCGCGGCCAGCTTCCCGCGGGCGGCTTCGGTCAGCGTAAAGACATAGGATGATGGGTTCATGCGGCGGCGCACAAGCTAACAGAAGGCAGGGCGTCAGGCCAAGCGGAGTTCGCGCTGTTCCGCGAATGTGTGCTGGTTGGAGCCTGAAGCAGGACGGATTCGCGGGTGCGGCCGCCATGCACAAACTTTGTGTGCCATGGAGTGCGCAAGTTCGCCGTGGCCAACAACCAGGCCGCACCACACACCACTTCCCAACACCTCCAGCATTGAACCGGCGCGGTCCCCGCGGCTATGCTGCGCACATGAAGAAATCACTCCTGCTTGGGGCGGTCCTGCTGCTCGGCGCCGCGCGGGCGGCGGAACTGCCGGACCTGAGTTCCGTCGCGCCCGACCTGGTCGTGCCCCCGTTGACGGCCGGCGCGCCCGCCGCCGGGGCACGCGTGAAACATTACCTGCCGGACTTCAAGGACACACAACTCTATCACGTGCTCTATCTGCCCACCGACTGGAAGCCAGGCGCGCGCTATCCGGTGATCGTCGAGTACGCGGGCAACGGCAATTACTCGAACCGGTTTGGCGACGTCTCCACCGGCGTGCCGGAGGGCAGCAAGCTCGGCTATGGCATCAGCGCCGGCACGAACTGCATCTGGCTCTGCCTGCCCTACGTGAACGCCCAGGAGAAAAAGGTCGCGACCCAGTGGTGGGGCGACGTGGAGGCCACCCTCGCCTATTGCCAGCAGGCCGTGCGCATGGTCTGCGACCAATACGGCGGCGACCGCGCGAACGTGATCCTCTGCGGCTTCTCGCGCGGCGCGATCGCGTGCGGCTACCTCGGCCTGCACGATGACGAGAGCGCCAGGCTCTGGCGCGCATTCATCCCCTACAGCCATTACGACGGCGTACGCACCTGGCATTACCCCGCGTCCGACGCCGCCTCCGCGATCGCACGGCTGCAACGATTGAAGGGCCGGCCGACGTTTGTCTGCCAGGAGGGTACGGTCGAGTCGACGAAGCAATTCATCGCTGCCAGCGGCGTGCAGGCGCCGTTCACATTCCAGGCCGTGCCGTTCCGCAACCACAACGACGGCTGGACGCTGCGCGATTCGCCCACGCGGCAGGCGGTGCGCGCGTGGCTGCGCGATGTGCTGCGAACGCCGCCCGCGGAGGTTGCCGCCCCCACGCCTGCGACACCCGCGAAAGCCGTGGTCTGTTTCGGCGACAGCATCACGCACCTCGGCTATCCCAAGCTCATCGCGGAGCAGCTCGGCGTGCGGGTGATCAACGCCGGTGTAAGCGGCAACACGACCAAGGCCGGACTGGCACGGATGGAAAAGGACGTGCTGGCGCACTCCCCCGATGCGGTCACCATCCTCTTCGGCACGAACGACAGCGTCTTGGACAAGCCGAAAACCTACAAAGTGGCACCGGCGCACTTCGAGGCGAACCTGCGCGAGATGATCACGCGCTGCCAAAAGGCCGGCGCGAAGGTCGTGCTTGCCACGTTGCCGCCGATCATTGCCGGGCCGTATTTTACGCGGCATCCGCAAGCGAACTACGATGCGGAGGGCGGGCTGGCCCAGGTACTCGCCAACTACCAGGCGCTCGCGCAACGCGTCGGCAAGGCGCTGGAGGTGCCGGTGGTGGATCTGCACAGCACGCTCGCCAAGGACTGGCCGCAACACAGCCGCGACGGCGTGCATCCCGACGCGGAGATGTCCCGCCAGATCGCGGCGCAGTTCGCCGCGGCCTTGGCACAGGTCCTCGCCCTGCCCCCGCCGGCCCGCTGACCGGCATCATTTCCCAAGTCTGGGAAAAAGAAACGGCGGCTTTTCCAAGGGTTGGAAAAACCGCCGCAATGCTACGCACGGACCAGCTTAGACGCTGGGTTTGGCTTCGACGGGTTTCTGTCCGCCGGCTTTGGCAGGGCCACCTGCTTTGTGCTGGCCCTGGCCGTCGCCGAGCGCTTCGCGGTACTTCTCGAACATCTCGCGCGACTTCTCGCGGAGTTTCTGCTGCGCTTCGCGCTTCTGCTCTTCGGTCAGCGAGGCATCGCTCATGATTTTCTCGCGCGCGGCTTTCATCTGCGCCATGTGGGCCAGAACTTCCTTCTTCTGGTCGGCGGTGAGCTTGTCGCTCTGCTCGACGCGTTCCTTCATCTTATCGCCCATCTTCTGCATCGCCTCGCGGCGCTGCTCGGGCGTCATGTCCTTGAGTTTGTCGCGCCATTGCTCGCCGCCTGCGCCGCCGCCCTTGGCACCCATCTTCTCGCGGAACTTCTGGATCGCCTCCTGGCGCTGTTCGGGCGTCATGTCTTTGAGCTTCTCGCGGAACTTGGCCATCTCCTCGCGGTTGGCCCCGTCCGCTTCGCCTCCGCCAGCCTTCGCGCCCATTTTCTGGCGGAACTTCTGGATGGCTTCCTGGCGCTGCTCGGGCGTCATGTCTTTGAGCTTCTCACGGAACTTCTGTATTTCTTCGCTGCTGGCGCCGCCGAATTCACCGCCACCGCCGGCGCCGCGATGCAGGCCCGGGCCGCCATGGTGCTTGGCCGGGGCGTTGGTGCTGCTGCCCTCTTCCGCGCGGGCGGTCAGGCCGAACGCCAGGCACAGGCCGGCCGTGGCGCCCATCCACTTCATCAACTTCTCTGTTTTCATCGTAACATCCTTCCGTTATCTGACGGGCTGCATGCCCTCTGGGCATTTAACGGGCCGGCGCGCGCCTTTATTGTGGCGGGGAAAAAACTTGTTTTCCGCCCGCCAGCAGGGAAACTTCCCGTCCCTATGGACCCGATCGCTTTTGAACTTTTTGGCCGGCCGATCTACTGGTTCGGCGTGATGATGGCGCTGGCTTTTCTGGCCGCCATCGCCCTCTGGAACTGGCTCGCGCCGCGCTCCGGCCGCCCCGCGGGCTACGGCTCGGAGCTGGGCTTCTGGATCATGATCAGCGGCGTCGTCGGCGCGCGGATCGCCGAGGTGCTGACCAACTGGGCGCATTATCAGGCGCAGCCGCTGGAAATCTTCCGCGTGGACCGCGGCGGGCTGGTCTACTACGGCGGCTTCCTCCTCGCGTGCCTCGCCGTCATCGTCTTCTCGCGTCGCCATCGCGACCCGCTGTGGTCGCTGGCCGACTACGGCGTGGTGGCTTTGCCGCTGGGCCACGCCATCGGCCGCCTCGGCTGCTTCATCAACGGCTGCTGCTACGGCTTCCCGACCAACCTGCCGTGGGCCGTGCATTTCCCGGCGGACCACGAAAGCCACGGCGTGTCCGTACATCCGACCCAGCTCTACGAGGCGGCCTATAACCTCCTGCTGTTCGGCGTGCTGCTCGGCTATTTCCTGCGCCGCCGCCCGCCCGCGGGCCGCGTCTTCGCGCTCTACCTGCTGCTCTATCCGCCGTTCCGCTTCCTCGTGGAGTGCATCCGCGAGGAACCGCACGGCGCCTTCGGCCTGACCTCGGCCCAGCAGACCAGCGTCCCGCTGTTCCTCGCCGGCCTCGTGCTGTGGTTCTATTTTGGCCGCAAAACCCGTGGCCTTGAACAGAGGGCAACAAAGGGTCCCAAGCCGGCGTGAACCGGCTTCGTTGGCCTGGTTGGCTGCTGTAAGAAATTTATGGATCAGTTCATCGTCCAACCTGAAGCCGCCGGCGCCCGGCTCGACGCCTTCCTCGCCACCCAAGGCGGAGGGCACTCCCGCGCGCGCTGGCAGCAGCTCATCCGCGAGGGCCGCGTGACCGTGGACGGCCAACCGCGCAAGGCCAGCCACTCCGTCCACGCCGGGGAGGTCGTGGCCTTCGAAATTCCGCCACCCGCGCCCGTGGGCCTGGTGGCGCAGGACATTCCGCTGAAGATCCTGTTCGAGGATGCCGACCTCATCGTGATCGACAAGCCGCCCGACCTCGTTGTCCACCCCGCCGCCGGCCACGCCGAGGGCACGCTGGTCAACGCGCTGCTCTACCACTGCGCCGACCTCGCCGGCATCGGCGGCGAGCTGCGGCCGGGCATCGTCCACCGGCTCGACATGGACACCAGCGGCGCGCTGGTCGTGGCCAAGAGCGAGCAGGCGATGAGCAGCCTGACGCACCAGTTCAAGAACGGGCTCGTCCAGAAGGAATACCTCGCGCTCGTCTGGGGCGTCGTCGAGCCGCGCACCGGCCACATCGAGACGCTGATCGGGCGCAGCACGCGCGACCGGAAGAAGATGTCCGCGAACCCGGACATCGGCCGGCGCGCGCTGACCGACTACGAGGTGCTGGAGCAGTTCGCCGACGCGGCCGTGCTGCGCGTCCGCATCCACACGGGGCGCACCCACCAGATCCGCGTCCACCTCACGCACATCGGCCATCCCGTGATCGGCGACACCGTCTACGGCCGCGCCCGCAAAGGCGACCTGCCGGCGCCCGCCGGCCGCCAGATGCTGCACGCGCACCAGCTCGCCTTCGAGCACCCCCGTACCGGCCAGCCCCTGAGCTTCACCGCGCCCGTCCCCGAGGATTTCCGGACGCTCTGGCGCGCCTTCCGGGAGCGCGGCGGCACCGCCATCGATTGACGCCAGGCAAACCGTCCGCGTAAAACGTGGAGGGACGCGCTGCGTTGCGTCCGCCACAGAGCATCACCCTTGCATCCCACCCGGCAAAAAGGCAGAGTTCCGACATGCAAAAAAAGAAACTGGCGCAGTCTTTGAGCCAACTCGAAAGCCACCTCCAGTGGCTCAAGGAAGAAGGTGTGCGCACGGTCGCCGCCGATCCAAAAATTTTGACCGCCACGACGGCGGCGCGCGCGCCTGCCACCCCTCCCTCCACCCGTTCTGCGCCGGCGCCGGTTTCCAAGGGTTGGAAAACCGAAGCGCCAAAAGTTCCAAGCCTTGGAAAAACCACCGGTGCGAGTTTCCAAGCCTTGGAAAAGCCAGCGCCCACGCCGCCGCCCGCCGCGCCGGTGGCCGCGCCTGCGGCGAAAACTCCGCCCGCCGCACCGCTGACCACCTCGAGTCCCGCGCTCGCGGAGATCGCGGCGCGCGTGGCGGTCTGCTCGCAGTGTCGCCTGGGCAAGTCGCGTACGCGTACGGTGCCGGGCCAGGGGACGGCGACGCCGGAAATCATGTTCGTCGGCGAAGGCCCGGGCGAGGACGAAGACCGGCAGGGCCTCGCGTTCGTCGGCCGCGCGGGCCAGCTCCTCACGCGCATGATCATCCGCATGGGCCTGACGCGCGACCAGGTGTTCATCGCCAACATCGTCAAATGCCGGCCGCCCGATAACCGCGTGCCGGCGCCCGACGAGATGGCCGCCTGCCTGCCCTACCTGCGCGAGCAGGTCGCCGCACTCAAGCCGAAGGTCATCGTCTGCCTCGGCGCGACCGCGGTGAAGGGCCTGCTCAACAACCAGACCGGCATCACCAAGCTGCGCGGCCAGTGGCAGAAATATCAGGGCGTGGACGTGATGCCGACCCTGCACCCCTCGTTCCTGCTGCGCGGCGGCGGCGAGGACCGCGCGCGCTGGTGGGAGGTCTGGGAGGATCTGACGGCGGTCCTCAAGAAGGTCGGCCGCGAAGTGCCGCCGCAAAAAACCGCCCCGCCCTCATGAAGCGGAAACTCCTGCTGGGCAGCCTGCTGTGCGCGCTGGCGCTGCGCGCCGACGCCGACCCGGGCGCGACGCGCGTCGCGCGCTGGCCGGGCGACGCGCAGGCCGCGTTCCTGCTGATGTTCGACGACAGCTGGCCCAGCCACTTCCAGGTGGCCGCGCCGGAGCTCGCCAAGCGCGGGCTGACCGCCACCTTCTACATCAACCCCGGCAAGGGCGAATACCAGAAGTTCCGCGGCGAGTGGGAAAGCAACGTCTGGCAGCAGGGCATGGCCTATGGCGTCCACACGATGACGCACAAGGGCGTCAAGGATCCGGCCAATGCGGACTGGGAGATCGGCGAGTGTGCGCGCATCATCCGCGGCATCGCCCCCGGCACGGCCACGCGGCTGCTGTCCTACGGCCAGCCCGGCGTCGGCAAGGGCGCCTGGAATATCACCGCGCCGCAGCTGGACGAGCTGCTGCAAAAGCACCGGCTCATCAGCCGCCCGCCCTTCACCGGCCACGGCGCGGTCTATCACCTCAAGACCACCGCCGAGATGCTGGCGCTGGCCGACCAGGCGATCGCGAAGGGCGGCTTGGAATACCTCGTCATCCACGGCGTCGAGCGCATCAACCCGAAAGGGAGCTACCAGGATTTCTGGGCGCTGAAGCAGGACGTTTTTCTGCCGCTGCTCGACGGGCTCAAGGAGCGCCGCGAGCGCGGCGCGCTGTGGATCGCCGACCACATCGCCGCGCACCAATATGAGCGCGAGCGCGACACCGCCGCGGTGCAGATTCTCGCGGCCACCGGCCGGACGATCAGCGTCCGCCTCACGTGCCAGGCCGATCCGCAACGCTACGACCAGCCGCTCACGCTCGTCACCAGCCTCCCCGCCGCCTGGCGGCAGTGCCGGGTGACGCAGGGAACCAACCAGTTCTGCCGCGTCACCACCGGCCAGGAAGTGCGCTATCCGGCCCAGCCCAACGGCACGCCGATCACCTTGGAGCCGGTGGACTGAGCGGAACCGGCACCTTGGCAAAGCGCGGGCGGCGGCATAGAGTTGAGGAGAATTTTTGCGGTCCTGCGGGTTGCCCCGAGGCATGTTGCCCGGCCAGCCGGCGCCGCACTGCGCAGAAAGGTGGTTGCCCATGAAAACAGTCCTGGTTCCGCTGGCAGATGGCGTCGAGGAGATGGAAGCGACGATCATCATCGACATGCTGCGGCGCGCGCAGTGGCACGTGCTGACGGTGGGCCTGAAGGCCGGCACGGTAACGGCGGCGCGCGGCACACGGCTGGTACCGGACGAGGTCTGGGACCGGATTGATCCGGCGCTGTTCGATATCATCGCGATCCCCGGCGGCGCGCGCGGCGTGGAAAACCTGCGGCACGACCAGCGCGTCATCGCCGCCGTGCGGGCCCATGCCGAGGGCGGGAAGCTGACCGCGGCGGTGTGCGCCGGCCCGCTGGTGCTGCAGGACGCCGGCGTGCTCGCCGGCCGGCGCGCCACCTGCCATCCGGGCGTCGTCTCGGAATTCACCCTGGCGCGGCGCGTGGATGAAGCGGTGGTGGTGGATGGAAATATCGTGACGAGCCAGGGCGCGGGCACCACGTTTGCCTTCGCGCTGACCCTCGTCGCGCTGGTCGCGGGCGGTGCCCAAGCGGAGGAGCTCGCGCGGGCCATCGTGCTCGCTCCGGAAGAGCTGAAAAGGCTCGGGCGGCGCGACCCGGAAAAGTAAAAAAACACTTGTGTTTTCAGGCCTGCGGTGCAAACATTTCCCTGCCGTTTGGACGTATTGTGTCAGTGGGTCAACAAACAATAAGAGCTGGAGGATATTGATATGGCATTGACGAAATCGCAGGTGCAGGCCGCGTTGGCCGAAAAGCTGGGTGTGTCGAAGAAGCAGGTCGGGCAGTTCTTCGACGAACTGGCCAAGCTCGCGTACAAGGAAGCGAAGAACACTTTCGTGTTACAGGGCCTCGGCAAGCTGGTGCTCGTGCAGCGCAAGGAACGTATGGGCCGCAACCCGGCGACTGGCGCGCCGCTCCTGATTAAGGCCAAAAAGGTCTTGCGGTTCCGCGTGGCGAAGGCCGCGAAGGATGCGATCCTCGGCGCGAAGAAATAATTCCGCACCAGCGGGACGCGAAAGGAGACGGTGCAAACCGTCTCCTTTCTTTTTATACGGGCCCGCAACCCCACCCGGGACGGATTTCCCCTGGTGCACGAAATGCGTTATAGTGCCGCCATGAAGACGCGACGCAGTTGGCTGGCGGCTTGCGGGGCGGCGCTGCTGGGGGTTCTGCTCTGCACGGCGGCGGACACGAACGAAGCCCAGGTGCTGAAGACGTATCCGCTCGACCCCCACAACGAGGCGATCCTCGCCACCGTCCGCGCACTGGCAGGCGCGGACGGCGTGGTGACCCCCGACCGCGCCAACTCGCGGTTGCTGGTGATCACCACGGCGGCGCGGCATGCGCAGCTCAAGGCCGCGGTGCCGGGCCTGACGTTCATCCCCCGCAACGTGCAGGTGAAGGTGCGGTTCCAGCAGTCGGGGCGCCAGCAGCAGCGCGGGGTGTCCGTCGGCGGGCGCGGCGCCCGTCTGGAACCGGACCCTCTGCACCGGGGCTCCCTGCGGGTACAGGTCCGTGCGGTCGACAACACCCTCACGACCAGCGGGGACACGACGCAACTCCTGACCGTGTCCAGCGGGCATGCCGCCTCGCTGTTTATCGGCACAGAAGTACCCCACCTGGATTACCTGATGGACTACCTCGTGGGCCGGCGCGTGCTGGGCGAGCGCATCTCGTGGGAGCGCGTCGGGGCGCAGCTGGTGGTGCAGCCCACCATCATCGGCGACGGCCCGAACATCGCCATCCGGATCTATCCGCAATTGAGCGGCACGGTCGCGGGCAAGCCGTTCACACGGCAGCTGATCGAGCTGGCGACGGAGGTCGAAGTGGCCGACGGCCGCACGCTCCAGCTCGGCGGCTTGGGCCAACACGCGGAATTCTACAATCGGTTCCTTGTCGGCGTGCAGCAGGACGGCACGACGCAAGCACTGGGCATCAGCCTGACCCCGCACATCCTCCCGGTCATCGGCCCGCGGTAGGGCGTCAGCCTTTCCCCAGCATGGCGCGGGCGTGGGCCAGCGTGACGTTGGTCAGGTCGCGGCCGCCGAGCATCCGCGCCAGCTCGTTCACGCGCTCCCGCTCGTCGAGCAGCTTGGCCTCCGTGAACGTCCGGCCCTCGCGCACGCTCTTGGTCACGGCCAGATGCGTCGTGCCGTGCGCGGCGACCTGCGGCAGGTGCGTGATGCAGATCACCTGATGATTCTTGGCCACCTCGGCGAGCTTCTTGCCGACGGCATTGCCGGTCTCGCCGCCGATGTTCGCGTCGATCTCGTCGAAGATCAGCACCGGGATGCGGTCGTGCTTGGCGAGGACGCACTTGGTGGCGAGCATGACGCGCGCGATCTCGCCGCTGGAGGCGATGGCGCGCAGCGGGTGCATCGGCTCGCCGATGTTCGGCGCAAAGCCGAACTCGACGATGTCCAGGCCGGAGGGCTGCGGCCCGGCGTCCTGCAGCTCGACGGCGAAGCGGCCGCCGACAAAGCCCAAGGCGCGCAGCTCCTTGGTGACCGCCTCGGCGAGCACGGTGCTGGCGCTGCTGCGCTCCGCGCGCAGCTCCACGCCGCGCAGGCGGACCCCCGCCAGCGCCTGCGCGCTCTCCTGGCGCAGCCGCTCGAGCTGCTCGTCGCGCGTCTGGAGGCTGCGCAGCTTGTCCTTGGTGCGGGCGAGCAGGGCGAGCACCTCGGGGGCGGTGGGCGCGTATTTCTTCCGCAACCGCTGGTAGACGGCCAGCCGTTCGTCGAGCCAGTCCAGGCGGGTCGGGTCGGCCTCGGTCTTCTCGGCCAGATTGGTCAGCCCGCCGTTGATCTCCTGCAGCTGGCCATTGATGACCCGGAGCTGCTCCAGCCATTCGGCGGCCTCGGGCGCCAGGCGCGCGAGCTCCTCGATCGCCTTCAGGGCGGCCACGATGCCGTTGAACGCCGCCGTCTCGTCCTCGGCCAGCGCGTTCGAGGCGCCGCCGCACAGCTCCTGCACGCGCTGTGCCTGGCCGAGCAGCTTCTGCTCGCGCACGACGCGCTCCTCCTCGCCCACCTCCGGCGCCGCCGCCTCGATGTCCTTGATGATGTACTGCAGCCGGTCCATCTCGGCGGTCGGGTCGGCGGTCTCCGCCAGCAGCTGCGCGATGCGGTCCTCGCAGCCGCGCCATTGCGCATAGGCGGCCTCGTAGGTTTCGCGCACGCCCCAGACGTGGCCGAAGGCGTCGAGCAGGTCGAGCTGGAACGCCGGGTTGAGCAGCGACTGGTGGTCGTAGGGGCCGTGCATGTCCACGAGCAGCTCGCCGAGTTGCTTGAGCAGCTGCAGCGTGGCGGGCTGGTCGTTGACGACGATCTGGTTCGCGCCCTCCGCCTTGAGGATGCGGCGGATGATGAGCTGGCCGTCCGCGCACGGCTCGAGGCCGGACTCGGTCAGCAGGGTGTTCACGGCGTCGGCGTCGGCCAGCTGGAAGATGGCCTCGGCGCCGCAGGCGTCGGCGCCCGCGCGGATCAGGCGCTTCTCGGCGCGTTCGCCGAGCACGAGGCTCAGGGCGCCGATGAGAATGCTCTTGCCGGTGCCGGTCTCGCCGGTGATGACGTTGAGCCCCGCCCCGAACTCGGCGTTCACCCGCTCCACCAGGGCCAAATTTTTAACGCGCAGCGATGTCAGCATGACGGTTGAATTCCTCGCGCGTTACTAACAGGTTTGCCCTGCCCCGACAAGTCCGGCGCGCTCACTCGATCGTGATCGCCAGCGTGGTGGAGTCGGTTTTCTTCTTCATGGAAGTCGGCACCTTGTACAGGGCCTCGAAGCCGGTGTAGGGATAGCGGTGCCCGCGCGGGCTTTCGAGCGAGAAATTGCCCACGCCGGACCCGACCTCGTGAACCACGAACTTGCGCGTGCCCCACGGCCCGAAAACCTCCAGGGACTGCGCGTCCTTCTTGAACTTGGCCATGTCCCAATAGGTGTAGGCAAAGCTCTTGAAATTCTTGTCCTTGTCGCCCTTCTCGCGCGTCTTGATGTACCAGCCCTCCACGGCCTTCTTGCGCTCGGCCATCTCGATGTTGGGAGTAAACGTATGCGTCGTCGGGAACCCAAACTCAAAGATGACCGGCGTCGGGCTCTCCGCCGCCGGCGCATTGCGCACCCAGCACGAGAGGTTCACGGTGTTGCCCACGAACTTATACTTCACGCCGATCAGGGCGTCGTTGCTCAGCTTGCCGCTGATCTCGAACTCGGCGGCCTGCAGTTTCGGCGCCGGCGGATCCAGAAATTCGACGAGCTTCGCCGGCGACTTGGGCGGGTTCTTCGAGCCGGGCACGACAAACAGCGGGGCGCTGAGCTTCACCGGCTTGCCGACGTGCTCCCCCTTCTCCTTGGGGTAGATGGTCGCCCGCAGATGGCGGTCGAGCACAAAATCGAAACTGCCCTGCGCATAAAACGCGTAGGCATTGGTCACCGGCGCATCCGCCAGCACCGGCAGCGCGGGCCCTTCGTCCTTCGGCTTGGCCGGGGTCTTGGCTTTGGGTTTGGGCTTGGCTTTGGCGGCCGCTTTCGGCTTCGCCGGTGGCTTGGGCTGATCCTGCCCCACCGCAACCAGCGCCGCCGCGCCGAGCGAGACACAGAGCCAGCCGATCAAGTAGGTGCGCATGACCCGACGTTGTGCCGTTTCGGCCCCCAAAAATCAAGCCTCCGCGCGCCGCCATCCAAGGCTTGCTGTTGCGCCGGCCACAGGGAATGGCGGCAAGCAGGAGGAACCGCTGCACGCGCCCTCACGCCACAAGGAATGCTGGATACGCAACACACCCCGTCGTCAGGTTCACCCGCCCCAGGCTTGGCGCACTTTCCACGCCTTGGAAAAAACCGGCCGACGGGTGCCAAGGTTTGGAAACGCCGCGGGCCTTTGCTATAAACACCGCATGCATTCCGTGGCGCAACATGGGCGGGCGTTGTCGTGGCGCGGGTGGGCGCTCTTCGCCGGCATCGCCCTGCTGGCGCTGGCCCTGCGCCTGCCGCAGCTGGCCGTGCGCCCGATGCACACCGACGAGACAGTCAACGCCTACCTCGTCGGCCAGCAGCTCGACGGCGGCGCCTATCACTATGATCCCCAGGACCGCCACGGCCCGGCGCTGAACGCCGTCGCCGTGCCCGTCGCGAAGTTGCTCGGCGCGCACTCGTTCGTCACGCTGAACGAAGCCGTGCTGCGGATGACGACCGTGCTGATGGGCGCGCTGACTGTGCTGTTGTTCCTGCCGCTGGTCCGCGTGTTCGGCTGGACCGCGGCCGCGGCGGCGCTGCTCTGGGCGGTCGCGCCGCTGCCGCTCTACTACAGCCGCTACTTCATCCACGAAACCGGCTTCGCGGCGATGACGCTGGCGACGTTGGCTGGCGGCATCCGCGCGGCGCTGGCGGCCTCGCCGGCCAGCCGCCTCGGCTGGACGCTCTGCAGCGGCACGGCAGCCGGCCTGATGCTGGCCTTCAAGGAGACCGCGATCCTGAACCTGGCCGCGCTCGGTTGCGCGGCGCTCGTCGCGGCCGGGCCGGTGTGGCGCACGCAGTGGCGTCCGCTGCTCGTGTACGCGCTCGGCGGCGCGCTGGTCGCCGCCCTCGTGACGCTGGCCTTCTATTCGTGGGGCTTCACGGACTGGAACGGCCCGGTGGATTTCGTGAAATCGTTCATCCGCTTCACGGCGCGCGCCGGCGGCGAGGGCCACGAGAAGCCGTGGTGGTACTACCTCACCCTGCTCGGCGGCGGCAAGTCCGGCGCGGTCTGGCTCGCGCTGACCGTCTGGGGCGGGTGGCAGCTCTGGCGCCACGGCGGCTGGCATGCGCGCGTCCTCATCGTCTACGCGGCCGCCGTGCTCATGATCTACAGCGTGATTCCCTACAAGCAGCCGTGGCTGGCGCTCAGCCTCTGGCTGCCGCAGGCGCTGCTCGTCGGCTGGCTCGCGGCGGACCTGCACGCGCACCGCCGCTATGGCTGGCTCGCGGTGTGCGCCGCGGCGCTGCTCGTGCTGTTGGGCCGGGATGTGCGGATGCGCGTCTTCCGCGACAGCTACGGCGAGCGCAACCCCTACGCCTACGCGCACACCAGCCCCGACGTGCTGCACCTCGTCGAGCGGCTGGGCTCGCTCGCGCAGGCGGCGCACACGCCCGATCCGGCCATCGCCGTCGTGATGAAAGACCCGTGGCCGCTGCCGTGGTATCTGCGCAAGTATCGCGTCGGCTTCTGGCAGGAGGATCAGGACCCCGGCCCGGCTGATTTCTACATCACCTTCGCCGAGTTCCCCCCGAAGCTGCAGCCGCGCGTGCAAGGCATCAAGCATCCCGAGTTTTTCGGCGTCCGCCCGAACGAGCTGCTGCTGCTCTGGCCCAAACAAAATTTATGATTTCCGCTTGCCGATTTATGATTTGAGGAAACTCTCGCCCGATTAAACGCATCACGTTATGTTTCCCGCACACAATTGACCCATGACAACTCCCCTAATCCACACCTTCAAGCACCACGCGATGGCGACCGAATTCCAGGTGCGCATCGCCGACCAGGACGCCACCGAAGCCGGGCAGGCGGCGCTGGAATTATTCACGCTGGTGGACCGCCTGACCGACCTCCTCAGCCGCTTCCGCGACCACAGCGAGATCAGCCAGATCGCCGCGCTGGAGCCGGGCCAGGCGCTGCCGCTGAACGCAATGACCTTCGACTGCCTGCGCCTCGCACAGGAGGTGGAGGAACAGACCTGCGGCGCGTTCGCCATCACGGCCTCCGCCAAACGCACTCCGGGTGCACCGCCGCCGAGCTGGCGGCTGGAGCAGGAAAATTTGCTGCTCTACTGCGAGGAAGGCCGGCTGGAGTTTGATCTCGGCGCCATCGGCAAAGGCTTTGCGCTCGACTGCATGGCCGAGGAACTGGCCGTCTGGGAGTTCGGCGCGTTCCTGTTGATCGCCGGCGGCAGCAGCGTGCTCGCCGGCGCCGCGCCCGCGGGCACGTCCGGCTGGGACGCGGGCCTGGGCCTGCCCGGCGGCGTCGCGCGCCGCTTCGCGCTGGCGCACAGCTCGCTCGGCGGCTCCGGCATCTTCGCGCAAGGCCGGCACATCATCGACCCGCGCACCGGCCAGCCCGCGCAGGGCCGCGACCGCGCGTGGGCCTTCGCCCGGCAGGCCGCGTTGTCCGACGCGTTCTCCACCGCCGCCATGGTGCTCAACGACGACGAACTGCACGCCGCGCTGTCCGGCTACGCCAAGGCCTGCGTCGTCCTCGGCGATGGCGGCACCTGGCGGATCCACGGCGACTACCCGCTCCCGCCGGAAATCCCGTCCGCCAAGTGAACCCCATGGAACCGGCCGGCATACAGCAGGAAAACGCCCAGCTCCGCCAGGCGTGGGAGCAATATTCCGCCGAGCATCTCGACACCTACCTCGTCAGCGGCGTCGAGGATCCGCGGATCAACATCCAGAGCATCCTGACGCGCGCCTTCCTGGCCGACGCGCTGTTCCCGGAGCGCTTCACGGCGCTGATCCACGAGGAGCTGCGCTACGGCACGGTGCTGCTGTGGCTGCTCGCGCAGTTCAAGGCCGGCGCCGACCGCGAAGAGCTGCGCGAGGCGATCTGCTTCACCGGGGCGCCCCACCTCCCAGCGTTCGTCACCGAGGCTGCGCGCTGGCTCGCCACCGACGCCTGTCCCCTGCCCCATTACATCGAACTGGCGCTCGATCCGCCGCCCCTGGATGCCCCCGACCAGCCGCTGCCGGAACGCGCGCTGGACGTGTTCGGCGCCGTCTGGCGCAAGGAGCTGGCCGGCCTGACCGCGCCACGCCTCAGCGTATTCGAGGCCGCGTGCGGTTCGGCCAACGATTACCGCACGATCCACGACCACGGCCTCGCGCCATTCCTGGACTACACCGGGCTGGATATCAGCGGGAAGAACATCGCCAACGCCTTGACGCGCTTCCCCACCGTCGCGTTCCGCGCCGGCAGCATCCTCGACTCCGGCCTGCCGGATGCCTCTTTTGACTTCGTCTTCGCGCATGACCTGCTGGAGCACCTCTCCGGCCCCGGCCTCGCGACCGCGCTGGCCGAGCTGGTCCGGCTCGCGCGCCGCGAGGTCTGGCTGCACCTGTTCAACACCAAGCCCGACGGCGGGCACGAGATCATCCCCAAAGAGCACTACCACTGGAACCGCTTGGCGCTCGCTACGCTGCGCGACGCCGGCCGCGCGCTGGGCTGCACGGTGGACCCCATCGAGATCGCCCCGCTGCTCCAGCACAAATTCGGCCTGCAGGACTATTACAATCCGCATGCCGCCACGGTCGTTTTGAAGAAAACCGGCTGATTACGGCCTTGGCGTTCAGGTCGAACCCTGCCTCCATCCCCCAACAATGCATATTTTTTGAAATATTTCTGTAACCGGCCGGCCCGGCGGGCCGACTGAAAGGGTGGAACGAGGGCCAAGATTGGCGGCAGCAGATGAAAATGATATGTGTGATGTCCGATGCAGCCCGACGCTCCAGAGTTGACCGATGCGGAATTGATCGCCCAGGTGAGGGCTGGCGACGTGAACGCCTATGAGCCATTGATCACGCGCCACCGCGAGCAGGTGTTCGCCATCGTGGCGCGGCATGTCCCGGGAGCCCAGGTGGCCGAGACCGCGCACGAAGCCTTCGTGCGCGCCTTCCTGTCGCTGGCGACCTACCGCGCCGAGAAACCCTTCGCCCACTGGCTGGCGCGCATCGCCGTGCGCACCTGCTATGATTTTTGGCGGCAGCAGAAACGCCGGCCGGAGACACCCGCCAGCGGCTTGGACGATGACCACCAGGAATGGCTCGAGCGCGCGGCCCAGGGCATCGCGCGCGAGACGTTCGAGCACGAGACGGCGCAGCGCGAGGCCGCCGAGGTGCTCGACTGGGCGCTGGCGCGGGTCAGCGCGTCCGACCGGATGGTGCTGACGTTGCTGCACCGCGAAGGCCACAGCGTCGCGGAGATCGCCGCGTCGCTGGGCTGGACCCAGACGCGCGTCAAGGTGACCGCCTTCCGGGCGCGCCATAAGCTCCGCGGGATCTTGGCAGGACAGATGAAAGACACGAGGTGAGACCATGAACGAACGTGACAGCAAGTTGGACCGACTGGAGCAAGCGCTCTGGCAGGCGCCGCCGGCCACTCCGCCGGCCACGCCGGTCCCGCCGGTCGAGGTCTGGCAGGCCAACGTCATGCGCGCCGTGCGCCACGCGGCGCCGGAACCGGAGTCCCTGCTCGACCTGCCGTGGCTCGCGCTGCGGCGCGCCGCTGTGGCCGCGGTCGTCGTGGCCACGTTCGGCTGGGTCGCCGCCCTGGTCTGGGCCCCGGTGCGCGACAGCGACCTCGCGCAGGCCGCCTGGGCGCAAAGTGTGTCGGAAACCTGGAACATGGAGTGAGCATGACCCCCAAGAAACGTATCTGGTTTTTGTTCGCCATGACGCTGCTCGCCGGGATGATGGCCGGGGCGGCGCTCATGCAGGTCTATTTCCAGACCCGGCTCAAGGGCCTCATGCGGGGCGAGAACGAGCGCTACCACGAGTATTTCCTGCGGCGCCTGAACGCCGAGGTACAGCTGACCCCCGAGCAATACGCGCAGACCAAGGCGCTCATCCTCGCGAACCAGACGCAGCTGTTACGCATCCGCCAGCGCACGCAGCCGGAAGTGGAGCAAATCGCCGCCCAGGCGAACGGGAAAATCATCCAAAGCCTTACGCCGGAGCAGGCGGCGCGGTTCAAGGACTTCATCGTCCGCTTCCCGCAGCCCGGCATCCGCAGCCTCAATGCCGCGCCGGCCCATCCGCCGCCGAAACCCGCGGGGAACAACTAAGCGCGGCGCATCACGGCTTTTGCAGGGCGGCGAGCATCACCTTGGCGATGGCCACGTTGCCGGCGGCGTCGGGGTGGACGCCGTCGCGCGTCAGGCTGGCCACGGGTACGACGCCATAGAGGCTGATAAATTCGCCGTGCAGTTCCTGCGCCAGCTTGGCAAAGGCCGCGCCGAGTTCGCGCAACTTGGCGTCGCGCTGATCGGCGATGGGCTTGGTAGGGCCGAGCGCGTCCTTGCGGATGTTCGGCGGCCCCACGAGCAGCACGCGCAGCTTCGCGCCGTAAGCTTTCCGACCGCCCTCCACCATCGCGCGCACATTCTTCACGGCCTTGGAGATGCACTGGTCGGTGATGTCGCGCGAGTCGTTGGTCCCCAGCGCGATCACAAGCACGTCGGCGCGTGGATTGCGGCCCAGCATGGCATCGAATTCCTTCACCGAAGCGGTCGGGCGCCCGCCCTTGCCCTCGTTCACAAGCTTCAGCTTGCCGGCCGCCTCTTTTTCGACCAGCCGCACCCAGAGCTGGCTGCGCTCCGCCGCCGGCAGCGCGCCGCCCGCGGTGATCGAATCGCCAAACACCACGACCACCGCCGGCTCTCCCGCCTGCGCCCCAAGTGCGAGTAACGCCGCGGCAATCATCAGTTTCATGCTCATCATGTCCGCCTTATTTCTCCGGAAACTCACCTGCGACAAATCTAGGTGGCACCGCCGGAAAAAGGGAGAGAAAAGAAACGCCGTGGTTTTTCCAAGGTCCTGCGAATGTGGCCAGCGCTCACGGGCGCAAGACACGGTTCGTGAAGGTGGCTCCGCCGAGGACATCGCTCCACAGCATGTCGGGCCGCAGCTTTTGCGCTGCGCCACTCTTGAAAACAATTGCCACGCCCTGGCCTCCAAACGGCAGCTCGTCACTCAACAGAGCGCCCACTTTGCCTTTCAGTTCCGCGAGGTTGGCCACTCGCAGATTCCGTGTGAACAGGAACGGAGTTTGGTCGGAATCGGTGTCTTTGAGGTCCGCGACCATGCACCACGCGTTGTTGTCAGCCTTGAACAGATCGGCGTTTGTTCCTCTGTAGGGCGTAAGGCCGGGCGCGGAGAAGAAGGAATAATCAACCTTCAGCGCCCCGCTGCCGACCAGGTTGGTGAGCAGGGAGGTGGAAGTCGGGAAGTCAGACGCCCTCGGCCAAGTGCTATCTTTTCCAGTCACTGTCCCTTCCAATGTTTGGCTAAACAGCGCTATGAATATTTGCCTTCCATTGCTTAAGGTGCCGGTCATCTTGCCCTCCTGCTGGACACTACCTATCACAGGAAGAAGAAGGGCCGGGAGAATGAGCAGGCTGACTGCCATGGCGATATAACCCATGACCAATCCAGCCATGGCCATACCACTGCCCGTGATGGTGCCGGCGGACTTTTATATTTGCGACCAGGCTATATGGCCGAAGATAACCGCCAAAAGCGCGGGCACTCCACCCACGCACACGACCATGGTAAGCAACCCGAGAATGCCCAGCACCAGACTCGCCACCGCCAGGCCGCTATTCCGCGGCGTCATCGATGTATTCATGGTGCTCCTCTTCCATGCCGCGCATTAGACGGGAAGCGTTCCGCGGCGTCAAGGCGGGGCTTGACTCGGCGGGCGCAGTTTGTTTGGCTGCAGGCCAGATGAAGGCGGTCGCGACGCGCGGTGTGTGCCGGGCGGCGGCTGCGGAAAAAGCACGTGGAGAAAATATGAAGAGATTGCTGTCCCTCGCGTTGTTGCCCCTGCTCGCGGCCTCCTGCTGTCCCAATTGCAAGCCGCCTCCGCCGGCGGCCCCACAAACCTCAGCGGTGATCCCCGCCGAGGGCAAGAAGCTCATCGGCGCCAAACTCCAGGTGAAGGCCGAGAAGGTGGATGAGTTCATCGCCGCGGTCAAGACCGTCATCGCCGCCTCGCGTGCCGAGCCCGGCTGCACCAGCTACACGCTGCTGCAGGACCCCTACGACAAAACGGCGTTCTTCTTCTTCGAGGAGTGGAAGAGCCAGCAGGCGATCGACGAGCACTTTGCCACGCCGCACTTCAAGGCCTTCGGCGCGCAGCTCAAGGACCTCATCGCTGGCGCACCGGCCATCACGATCTACAACACCACCGGCGAGAAAAAAGTCGAGTGAGTTAGCCGTCTTTCCAAGGCTTGGAAACGCGAGCAGGTCGTTTTTCCAAACCTTGGAAAAGTTCATCCGTCAGTTTTCCAAGGGTTGGGAAAAAGGCTGCGTTCCGTGGAGTGCGCAAGGTTGGCTGCGTCTTCGACTTCGCCCGTCTCGCTAAGGCTCGGCTGCTTGCGCCTTCACGGGCGGAGCTTGCTCCGCCGCATAAACCGCGCACCACCCTTCCCGCGCTGCACTGCCCACCCAGCCTTACCGTCCGCCGTCTGCGGTTTCGCATAGGACCATTCCGCGGAGCAAGCTCCGCGAAACAAGGTGGGCCCTCACAAAAAGCAAGCCCCGACGCTCTTTCAGGGTTTGTGCCGTACCCGGCACAGCCGAAGGTAGTCCTCACGCTCCGCGTGAGGCAATTCAACGGAACATCTCGCGGAGCGAGATGTTTACTTTGCCGCGCTCAGCAGAGGCCGGCTTTTTTCGCGATGGCGGTGATGTCGAACTCGGCGGAGCGCGGCTTGCGGAACCGCATCGCGTTCGCTTCGTCATCGCCCAGGAAAGCTTCCTTGACGGGGTCCCACGTCAGCTTGCGGTTGAGCTTCATGCCGATCCACGAGAGGGCGCAGGTGCTGAGGCTGCGCGCACCCTCGGCGACCGGCGCGATGGGCTGCTTGTGCGCGAGCACGGAGTCCACCCAGTTGAAGTAGTGGTTCGTGCTCGCCTGCCAGGTCTTGGCGTTGGCCGAAAGTTTGGCCTGCAGAATTTTCGGGTCGCTGGCGCGCAGCGCCGGCTTCTGCGCCTTGCCCTTGGTCGGGAGGTTGGGGTCGCTCGCGGTGACCTTCTCCGGGCCGCGCGTGCAATAGATCCAGCCGTGCTCGCCCTCGAACTTGATGCCGACCTCGTTCTTGTTGTCGAGGATGACCTTGATGCCGCCGGCGTAATCGAGCTCGACGTGATAGCCGGTGTGCACCGTCCACAGGTCGTCGTGCATGAACTCCGCCTGCGCCGCGATGGTGTGCGGGCCGCTCAGCTCCATGCCGATGCCCCACTGCGCGATGTCGATGTGGTGCGCGCCCCAGTTGGTGATCATGCCGAGACCGAAGTCCTCGGTGGTGATCCAGCCCGGCCGGGCGCCGGTGCTGTTCTGCGGATGGACGCGGCCTTCCATGTAGGGCTGCTGCGGCGCGGGGCCGAGCCAGCGCTCGTAATCGAGGTTCGCCGGCACCGCTTCGGGCGCGGGCTTCTTGCCGCTGGGCTTGTCGGCGCCGAGACCGATCTGCACGGTCTTGATCTTGCCGATGTGGCCGTCGCGCACGAGCTCGGTGGCGCTGCGGAACGAGCCGGACGAGCGCTGCTGGCTGCCGACCTGCAGGATGCGGTCCTTCGCGAGCACGGCCGCGCGCAGGAGCTGTGCCTCGAGAATGGAATAGGTCAGCGGCTTCTGGCAGTAGACGTCCTTGCCCGCGAGCACGGCCTCGAGCGCGACGAGCGCGTGCCAGTGGTCAGGCACGCTGACGACGACGGCGTCGATATCGGGGCGCGCCAGCACGTCGTGATAGTCGTGGTAGGTCTTCACATCCACGGAGCTTTCGCCGGCTTTCTTGTAGTATTTTTCGACAAGGTCCTTGGCGATGCCAAGGCGCTTGGAGTCAAGGTCGCACACGGCGACGACGCGCGCCTGCGGGTGCTTGAGGATGCCGCCCATATCGCCGGCGCCCATGCGGCCGATGCCTATCTGGGCGACCTGGAGGCGGCGGTTGGGCGAGGACTCCGCGCCGAACGCGCTGCGCGGCAGCAGCAGTTGAGGAAACGCGATGACGCCGGCCGCACCGAGCAGCGAGCGTTTGAGGAAGCTCCGCCGGGAGGCGGCCGGGAAACCAAGCACCGCAGTCTGCAATTTCATGTCCATTTTTTTCTCCGGCGTGGATAGTGTCACCGGCGCCCCGCCCGGTCAACGGGAAAGGCGGGCGTCCGGCTCCGTCGAAAAACTCTGTACTGCTTCATCGTCCTCGTCCTTCGTCCTCGTCCTCGATCCGGCGGTTCGGATTTCGAGGACGAGAACGACGACGAAGGACAAGGACGATAAGGCGCCGCACATTTTGACTGCGCACCCACCGCAATCGGGTAGAATCCGCGGCACCTTATGAAAACTTCACCTGACTGGGCGCCGGACTCGTGGCGGCGCAAGCACCTGCGGCAGGGCATCGCCTACCCCGACGAGCCCGCGCTGGCCGGGGCGCTGGAGCAGCTCGGCCAGCTGCCGCCGCTGGTGACCAGCTGGGAGGTGGAGAAGCTCAAGGACGAGCTGGCGCAGGCCGCGCGCGGCGAGGCCTTCCTGCTGCAGGGCGGGGACTGCTGCGAGCAGTTCGCCGACTGCCGCTCCGAGTCGATCGTCGCCAAGCTGAAAATTTTGCTCAACATGAGCATGGTCCTCACCTACGGGGCCAAGCGGCGCGTCGTGCGCGTCGGCCGGATCGCCGGGCAATACACGAAGCCGCGCTCCTCCGACACCGAAACGCGCGACGGCCTGACGCTGCCGGCCTACCGCGGCGATCTCGTGAACGGCCCGGCCTTCACGGCCGCGGCGCGCACGCCGGATCCCGCGCGGCTGCTGCGCGGCTACGAGCGTGCCGCGCTCACGCTGAACTTCATCCGCGGCCTGGTGGATGGCGGCTTCGCCGACCTGCACCATCCGGAGTACTGGGACCTCGGCTTCGTGAAGTTCGCGGAGCTGTCCGGCGAATACATGAAGATCGTCGACAACATCGGCAACGGCCTGCGCTTCCTGGAGACGCTCGCCGGCCGGCCGCTGGACGAATTGCAGCGGATGGAATTCTACGCGGGGCACGAGGGCCTGCACCTGGCCTACGAGCAGATGCAGACGCGCCAGGTGCCGCGCCGGAGCGGCTGGTATGACCTGACCTGCCACATGCCGTGGATCGGCAACCGCACGACCCACCCCGACGGCGCCCATGTGGAGTTCTTCCGTGGGATCGCCAACCCGATCGGCATGAAGATCGGGCCCAAGACCGGGCCCGCCGAGCTGGCCGAGCTGGCGCGCGTCCTGAACCCGGCCAACGAGCCCGGCCGCCTGACGCTGATCCACCGCTTCGGCGCCAAGGAGATCGCCCGCGCGCTGCCGCCGCTGATCGCCGCCATCCAAAGCGCCGGCCAGACCGTGCTCTGGTGCTGCGATCCGATGCACGGCAACACACGGAGCACGCGCACCGGGCGCAAGACGCGCGACTTCCACGAAATACTTTCCGAGCTCGACCAGGCCTTCGATATCCACCGCGCGCACGGCTCGCTGCTCGGCGGCGTCCACTTCGAGCTGACCGGCGAGAACGTCACCGAGTGCGTCGGCGGCGCACGCGGGCTGGCGGAGGCCGACCTCGAGCACGCCTACCAGAGCAACGTGGACCCGCGCCTGAACTACGAGCAGTCGCTCGAGCTGGCGCTGCTGCTCGCGCACAAGATGGCCGGCGCCGACAGTGCTGTGTGACGGGATCAAGCCCAGGAAAACAGCCATGAACATCTTCCTCAGCCGCATGTTCCTCATCTGCTTTTCGTTCTGCGGCACCGCGTCGCGCGCCGTGGAGTTCATCGGCCATCGCGGGGCCTCCCACGATGCGCCGGAGAACACGCTCGCCGCCTTCCGCCTCGGCTGGCAGCAGACAGAGGCCTGCGAGCTGGACATCCACCTGACCCAGGACGGGCAGATCGTGGTCAGCCACGACTCGACCACCCTGCGCACCACCGGCGTGGAGCTCAAGATCGCAGAGCGCGCCTTGGCCGAACTGCGCGCGCTCGACGCCGGCAAGTGGAAAGGCCCCTCGTGGGCCGGCGAGAAACTCCCCACGCTGGCCGAGGTGCTCGCGCTCCAGCCGGACCGCAAGCGTTTGTTCATCGAGATCAAGTGCGGCGCCGAAATCCTGCCCGAACTCGGGCGTGTGCTGCGCGCCGCCGGCAAGCGGCCCGGCCAGATCGTGCTCATCGGCTTCAAGCTGGCGACCCTGCAGCAGGCCAAAAAGCTGTTTCCTGACACGCCCGTGCTCCTGCTGGCCGGGCTCAAGAAGAACACGCCGCCTCCCCAGCTCGCCGACCTGATCGCCAAGGCGCGCGCTGCGGGGCTCGACGGCCTCGACCTGGACTATCGCCTCCCGATCGACGCCACCTGGGTCAAGACCGCGCTGGAGGCCAAACTCCAGTTTTACGTCTGGACGGTGGACGACCCGACCGTCGCCCAAAAGCTGGTGGCGGCCGGCGTCAAAGGAATCACGACCAACCGGCCGCAGTGGCTGCGCGAGCAGCTGGCCGCCGCCCCCCTACAGTGAAGACATCGCGAGTGGCTGCCTATGCTTTCCTCCCGATGTTGATGGTTTGCCCCGGCGTAGCGCTCCGGCGAAGCCGTGTTCGCCGGAACGAAACTCCGTTCATGGTTGGGAGAACTTGCGGAAAGTCATCAAATCGGAACCTCTCGCGGAGCGAGAGGTCTACTTTGAGCTGACCTACCACAAATCGGCAACCGGAAATCTTAAATCATAAATCGGAAGGGAATTGCTCTTGACTCTCCGGTGCGTCACGCAAAGATGGGCGCATGAGCGAAATCATTCCATCCCATGTCAGTCAGAAGAACGGCCCCGGCGGCCTGCCCGTGCTGCACGTCACCAATGCACTGGGCCAGGCCGAGGTCCTGTTGCACGGCGCGCACGTGCTCTCGTTCCAGCCCGCCGGCGCCGCGCCGGTGCTGTGGCTGAGCCCGCGCTCGCCGTTCGCCGACGGCCAGGCCGTGCGCGGTGGCGTGCCGGTATGCTGGCCGTGGTTCGGGCCGGACCCGCGCGCGATGCACGGCTTCGCGCGCTACCGCTCGTGGCGGCTGGCCGAGGCGGCGCAGCTCGCCGATGGCCGCACGCGCGTGGTGCTCGCCCTGACCGATGACGACGCGACACGCGCGCTGTGGCCGCACGCATTCCGCCTGGAACTGGCGGTGACGGTCGGTCGCGAGCTCGAGCTCGCGCTGACCGCGACCAATACCAGCGACGAGCCGTGGAGCTGGCGCGGCGCGCTGCACACCTATTTCGCCGTCGCCGATGCGCGCAGCACGACCGTCGAGGGGCTCGAGGGCTGTGCCTACTTCGACGCGCCGAGCACCGGCGTGGTGGCCAACGCCGTGCAGAGCGGCGCGGTGCCATTCAAGGCCGAGGTCAACCGCCGCTATTTCGAGAGCGACCGCGTCCTTGTCCTCAACGATGGCGTCCGCCGCATCCGCGTGACCAAGTCCGGCTCCAACACATCGGTCGTGTGGAACGCCGGCGCGGAGAGCGCGGCCAAGATGGCGGAGATCGGTGACCTCTGGCCTGGCTATGTCTGCATCGAGGCCGCCGTCTTCGGCGATGGCCGTGTGGACCTGCTGCCGGGCTGCGCGTGGACGCTCCGCCAGACCATCGCCGTGGTATGAGGACCGCTGTCTTGAGCTGTCGCCCCGGCTGCGGCGCGTGCTGCATCGCGCCCTCCATCAGCTCGCCAATCCCCGGCATGCCCGGCGGCAAACCCGCGGACGCACGCTGCGCGCAGCTCACGCCGGAAAATCAGTGCCGGCTCTTCGGCCAGCCGGAGCGGCCCGCCGTCTGCGTCTCGCTGCGGCCGTCACCGGACATGTGCGGCGCGAATCGCGACGAAGCCTTGGCCACGCTCCGGCACTTGGAACAGCAAACCCGCGGCTGAAAAGTTTCCAAGGATTGACAGCAAGGTTGTCCGTCTCGCAAGGCTCGGCTGGAAACTCAACACCCCGGTTTTTCCCGACATTGGAGAAGGTAAGCGCGAAAGTTTCCAAGGCTTGGAAACACAAGGGACGGCGCGCTGCGCCGGCTGCCAGATAACCCAGCTCAACCCACAACGGACGCCGCAGCGCGGCGTCCCTACCCCAAGCAACCCTTACTTGATCAACACCGCGACTCCGGCGGCAGCGCGCCCTCGGCATAACTGGAGAAGTCGTCCCTGAACGCCAGCTCCTGTCCGTACGTCACAACGCAAAGGCCGCAGGCCACGACGATGCGCTGGAATGTATTCATGTTGTTTCCGATGCCAGGTGAAAACGTCACTTGGTTTTGTCGTCGGCCCGTTCCTGCCGGGTGACGATGGGAACATAGCCGATTTCCAAACCGCGCGGAGGAGTTACCAGCAGGGCGGGGTCGAGGGCGACGAGTTTGCCGCGCGTGGGCGGCGCCATGTAGTCGCGATCCATGGTCCACTGCGCGTGCAGCTTCTCGACGAACGCCTGCAGCTGCGCCTTCTTCCCGGCGTTCCAGTTGTATTGCTGGAAGGACGGCTGATCGACGAAGCGATACCATGAGTAGGTCACGCTGGAACCGTCCGTCAGCCGCACCTTGAACGGGCCGAGTTTCGCGCCGGGCTGGGTCCAGGCACCGGTGGCGGGCGAGGTGTATGGCTTGCCGGGCGTGGCCAGTTTGAATTCCTGCGCGTGCAGTTTGGTTTCGGCGGGTACTTCGGCAGCGCCGATGGCGACGCGTTCTTCGCCGACGTGTTTGTAGTATTGCGGGAAAAATCCTTTGGCGGCGAGATGGTTGTTGGCAGACCATTGCAAACCCCAGACGTTGCCATCGAAAATCCGGGTGTCGAAGGCGCGCTCGACGCCGGTCATCTTCTTGCCGGCCTGGTCGTAGCGCGTGGTGCGGGTGTTGAGCTTGGGACGCCATGCGCCTTTGTCGCCGAAGCGGCCGGAGCAGGCGGGGCCGCCGTCGCGCCAGGACTTGAAGTCCTCGTAGAGGGCAGCCTTCGAGTAGTAGGTGACATCCTGCACGAGATACGCGCGGCCGTCGGCGTCCACGGGCCACTGGAGCTTCGGCAATTTCGAATAGGTCGTGCCGTGCGTGTCCGTGACGTCGAAGCGCGGGACGGTGTTGATCTCCATCGCGCCGCCGCCCATGTGGCCGGGGCGCGCATCGAGTCCGCGTCCGTAGATGAATGGAGAGTTGAACAGCTTGCCGATTTTGCTCCACGTCTCGGGGATGTAGTAGGCGATCGGGCCTTTGAAGTTGGCGGCGGAGAGGAAACAGGTCCAGCTTTGGTCGCCCGTCGGCGGGTCACCGGTGGTCGGATCGGTGAACGGCAGTGACATCCACGTGTAGCCGAGGAATTCACCGTTGGGGTGGCCCTGAAACGGCAACGCATCGGGCGGGATCAGCAGGCGGTTGCTCAGTTGCGCGATGCCGAGGCGGTTATCGGGCAGCGCCTCGTTGCTGTAGAAGAAGGACCAGCCGGGCGAGCCGACCTCATAGTCGTAGCATTGTGGCGTGGCGTTCATGCTGAACTTCGGCGGGCCGTATCGGAAATGATTGCCGGCCCAGTAACCCAAACCGCCCTCCACCGTCTGGAACACGCTGCTCCACGTTGGCCCGCGTTCCTTCCACTTGCGGGCCCGTGTGCCTTCCGGAGCCAGCGGCTGGTCTTTGTTGTCGGAGTTGTCCGGCAGAATCCAGCAACTGGGCAGGCCGATCTGGAAATTGGCCAAAGGCTGATCCACCAACGGCCAGACTGCCGCATAAAAGCCCATCCCGGCAGTGTAGCCGCCTTGGGGCGGCAGCTTCTCAATGCCGAAACCGATGTAGCCGTGCAGCCCTTGCGAATGCGACGTGACGCCGCCAGCCTTGTCCGCCGCGGTGGCGATCGTGACTCCGATGGCGGTCGCGGCCAGCAGGCCGCAGAGCTTCTTGGTGGTTGTGCGTTTCACGGTTGGGCCTGTCTTTGTTCTACTTGTTGTGTTGTTCTACGATGAGCCTAGACGATCTCTTCCTTCGCGGCGTCCCAACGGACCATGCGTTGCTCCTGCTGGGCCTTCAGCGACATCAGGAACGTCGCCGTTTCGATGAAGGCTTCGTCGGTCGAGCATTTCGGCGTGCCGCGGGTGCGGATGCACTGCACCCAGTCGGCCATGTGATCGGGCTGCGGCGGCGTCTTGCCGCGCTGATAGCCCTTGGGGAGGACGGCCTTCTCGTTGTAGCCCGCGGGGATGATGGAAAAGGTGCTGACGTTGTGGGCGATGTCATCGAACCGCAGCGTCGCCTCCCGGCCGCAGATGGTCACCGGCTGGCTGTCGGTGGTGTTCATGCTGCCGGTGAACGTGACCGTGCGGCCGAGCTTCTCGAATTGGTAGACCGCGCTCCACGTATCCGGCACCTCGCGGTCGTCGCGGAGCAGCGCGATCTGGCCGGCGCTGACGCAGGTGTCGGGGATGCCGTGACCGAGGAGATACTGGACGAAATCCAACTCGTGCGAGAGCAGGTCGCCCGCGTAGCCGGTGCCATAAGCGTAGTAACAGCGCCAGTGCCAGAAATGCCGCTCGTTCCACGGGATCTTCGGCGCCGGGCCCAGCCACAGCTCCCAGTTCACGTTCTTGAGCACCTGCGCCGGATCGGGCCGCTCCCATTGGTCATAGTAGCCATACCAGCGCCAGTTCGGATGCTCCGGCTCCAGCGACTTGAACCGGCCGGTGCGCACCAGCGTGATCGGGCCGAGTACGCCGCTGGCGATCACGTCCTTCGCCTGCGCCGCACACGTCGCCTGCCGCGCGTGGTGGCCGAGCTGGAACACCACCTTGCTCTGCTTCAACGCGGCGCGCATCAGCTTCGCCTCCGCCAGCGTCCGCGAAAAGCCCTTCTCGCAGTAGATGTCTTTGCCCGCCTGCACCGCATCGAGCACCATCTGGCAGTGCCAATGATCCGGCGTGGCGATCACCACCGCGTCCACGTTCCGGTCGGCCAGCAACTCCCGGTAATCCACATAGGCCTTCACGTCGGGATTCTGGCAGCGCGCAACGCCCTTCTGCCGATGCGGCCCGTACACATCGCACACCGCGGTCACCTTGGCGCCGTCGCAGTTCGCCGCCACGTTGAGCAGATCGCCGCCCCGCGTCCCCAGCCCGATGCAGCCGATGCCGATCGTCTTGGCCGGCGAGGCGGCCGAAAGCATGGCCGGGGCCAGCACCCCTGCCGCCGCCGCTTGTCCCGTGGCCCGCAAGAACTGGCGACGGCTCAGGCTCAAATTTTCTTTCATGGTGCCGGCCTTTCTACTTTTCCATGGATCGCTGCTGCTTCAGAAACCGGGGAATGATGCCGCTCCGGTTTTTCCAAGCCTTGGAAAAATCCTGACGTCGTGCCGGAACGCGCGTGTTGTCATGGTTGCTGCGGGCGCAGCCCTTTTTTGAAGCCGCCGAAACCATAGGGCGACGGGTGATAGTCACCGACAATATCCACATCGGAGCACGGCGGGATGCGGTCTTCCATGCCAAGCGCCCAGTAGCACGCGTTGATGATGAGCCGGCGCAGCCCTTCGCTCTGGAGATCGGTGGAGGAGCCCATCGTGGTGGTGAAGACGCGGTTGGTCGTGGCGGCTTGCCGCATCCAGGCCACCGGCATCATCGGATCGTTGACGCCTTGCGCTTGCTTGTCGGTGGCCCGCTTCTTCTGGTAGTCGGCGGGCGGGTCAGCGGGCTGCATGCCCTTGAGCACCTGTCCGCGCACGAGCACGGTGGCGTCGGCCGGCGGATACGCTTCGTAGACGTCGGTGTCGCCAAAGATGTTTCCGACCCCGCGCAGGATCGGGTGGTTGCGCGTCGCCGTTTCGAGAATGCCGCGCGTGGCTTCGAATTTATGATGGCCCCAGTGGCTCACCCATTTTTCGCCGAGCACCTGCTTCCCGAAATCGTTGTAGGCTTGGTAGGCGCTGTTGGCCCCGAGGGCAAAGGCGTGGGTGCTCGTGCGCAAGGCGACCAGCGGTTTGCCGGCGCGGTGATAGGCGACGAAGTGCTTCATCTGCTCGTCCGGCCAGGCGCGGTGACGCAGCAGCATGAGGCAGAGGTCGGCGGAAGCGAGCGCCTGGAGGCCGGGTTCGTTGTCCTTGGTGTTGGGATCAATCTCGCCGGTCTGCTTGTTGATGGATAACAGAACCGTGCACTTGAAACCGTGCCGCTCGGACAGAATCTTGGCCAGCATCGGCAGGCCTTCCTCGGAGCGGTACTCCTCGTCGCCGCCAAGCAGAACGATGTGCTTCTCCGCGCCGCGCGCAGCGCCAGCGATGGCGGCCATTAAGAACATGGCGGAGATCATCATGAACAGACTCACTGGTTGCGGCTTGTGCATTGTTCGTCCAGCTGATTTTGATGATGCACCGGGGCCCGAGGCGTGTCCAGCCCGACGTGCCTGCTCGCCGTAGAAAATCTGCGCCCGTGGGTCGAAACGAGGCGGCTGGCCGGCGCAGATCACAGACACTCACGACTTCGGAGGCAGCGGGTTCTCGGCGTAGCTGGAGAAGCCGCCATTGCAGGCAGGTTCCGGTCCGACCCAGCCACGCCGCCCGCCCAGCCCAGCACTACGCGGGTGATTTTTCATAAGGCTTTTTCTTTCACGCTTCCATTCCAGAGGTGTTCCTTGGCTCACGCAATAAACGTTCGCGGCTGTGATGGCGGTCAGCGTGTCGGGATGACGATGACATCGTCGATTTCGATGCCGGCCTCGCCGCCGTTCTGCATCCAGAGGAGCTTGCGCTTGGTGGCGTCGAAATTCGCCCGGGTGAGCCGGCGCGACCAGACGCCATCGACCGACAGATCCACGGTGTCGCCCTTGAAGACGAGTTTGACGGCGCGCCAGGTGTTGGCAGAGAGGTCCGCCTTCTCGGGCGCGAAGTTCTCGTTGGTGCGGTAGACCTTGCTGACGGGGTCGGCCTCGCGGGTTTTCTGGCGGAGCGGATGCTTCGGATCGGGCGAATGGGCATCGACCTCCAGCACGACCGAGTCGCGGAGGAGCTTTACGCGCAGCATGTGATCGACGGAACCGTGGCCGTCGTCGCCATCGACGAACAGCCAGAGCATGCCGCCCTGGCCCAGGTGGCGGTAGCGGAACGACAGCGTCAGGTCCTTGCCGTTGAGGGCGAGGTAGACCATCGGAGGATATTTGCCACCGCTGGAGCCGCGGGTCCACATCACGCCGTCGCGGATGGTGGTGTTCTTGTTAGGGAGCGGTGTGAGAAATTTTTTCGCGTCGAAGCCCGGGCCGAAGTCCTCGCGTACGGAGAACGTCGTCTGCGTTGTCTCGGCGGCATATAGCACGGCCGGCAGTGCCAGCAGCAGGGCGATGATAAGCGGGAGCGTGGTGTGGGAGTGTTTCATGGGTGTGTTTTGGGGAAGCAGCATTTCTGATTACTAGGTCGACAATCCGGCACAGCGGAGGAGGGTGGCATGCACTGCGATGTCGTGTTCCGCAGACCAAGCGAGGCGTTTTTCGCCGTGCAGGACGCGCGCGAGGTCGCGGAACTCGCCGTTGTAGCGTCCTGCGGGGACTTCGAGCGCGAGGTTGTTCTCGCCTTTCCTGAAGCCGCCCTTTGCCTCCGTGAGGTAAAGCGTCCCCCGGCCCGCTTCGAGGGGCTGGATCTCCAGCGCGCCCTTGGTGCCCACGAGCTGGAACCGCCGGTGCGGTCCGCCGAAGGGATCGCCGTGATTGCAGCGGAGGGTCACCGTGGTCTGCGGATATTCCAGGACGGCCAGCTGGTTGTCGGGCAGGCCGGAAGGCGCCAGCCCGGTGGGCTTGCCGAACGCATGCACCGCAGCGGGCGGCCCAAGCAGAAAGACAACGACGTCAACCAGGTGCCCGGCCAGTTCGAACATCCCGTGGCCGGGAATGCCGGCCAGTTGCGAATGGAGTTGGGCGTCGGCCAGCTTGCCCATGGCGGCATCGATCTCGGTGATCTCGCCGAGCCAGCCTTCGCGGTGGGCGCGGAACAGCAGCTCGAAAGCCGGATTGTAGCGGAGCATGTAACCCATCTGGACCGTCAGCCGCCGCCGTTCGGCCTCGAGCCGCAACGCCTTGAAGTCCGCGTGGGTTTCCGCGCCCGGCTTGTCGAGGTGGATGTGCTTGCCCGCCTGGAGGCAAGCGCGCGCTGCGCGTGCCGAATCGCCCAGCGTCGTTTCGACCACCACGGCCTTGACCGACCCGTCGGCCAGCAGCGCCGCCTCCGACATCCATTTCAGGCCCGCATAGGACGGTTGTTTTTCGGCCAGCGCCTGGCGGCCGACGATCGGCTCGGCGAGGCCCACGACCTCGTAGAGTTCCGCCAGGGAACGCAGCGCATCCATCTTGCCGGAGGCGTGGGCGTGGGAGGTGCCCAGCTGGCCGATGCGGATTTTGGCGGGGCTGCCGGCCGCGAAGCCGCCGGCGAAGGGCGCCAGCGCAACCGCGACCGTCTTGAGCGCGTGGCGGCGGGTGATAGGGGTATTCAAGCTTGCTCCTGTTACGTTGCGTCGCCCTGGATGTTGGCCTGTCCAGGACCGGTGGCTGGTGGCTTCGATAGAATCACGACGAGTGCGCCGGCGGCGACCAGCGCGGCGGCTGGATAGACGGACGCGGGTGTCGTTTCGCCGAGGAACGCGGCGGCGAGTACGCCGGCGAAGACGAATTGCGTCGAGGTCGCGAGCGTCACGGTCTGGCCGCGCAGATTGCGCATCGCGCGGTTCACCAGCGTGTGGCCGCCGATGGTCGGGAACAACGCGAGCGCGCACAGGATGAGGTATTCGTGCGCCGGGTAGAGTTCAACGACTTGAGCAAACGGCGCGGCCAGCGCGAGGCTGATGAGGGCGGCCATCGCGTAGAGGGGGACGCTGTAGAGCCAGATGCTCGGTATGTCGCGAAGCACCCGCGCGATGACGAGGTAAAACGCGAACAGCAGCATCGCGACGAAACAGAGGAGGTCGCCCAGACAATGCGCGCGGTCGAAGCGGTAGTCGCTGGCGGCCAGCCAGAGGATGCCCGCGAACGAGAGCGCCGTGCCGATCCATTCGCGGCGGCTGAGGCGTTCGCCGAGCTGAAAAAACAAAATGAACGGCATGACGACCGGCGCGAGGTTCACCAGCAGCGTGCCGTTGGTGGAGGGCGTCAGCCGCGCGCCGGCGGTCCACGCGATGAAGTGCAAAGCCAGCAGGAACGCGCCGAGAAACAGGCCCGCGAAGCGGCGACCCGTCAGCCAGCCGGCGTGCTTCCGCGACTCGCGGAAAAACGCCGGTGCCATCAGCAGCGACGCGATGGCGAGGCGGTACGCGGGCACGAGCGCCGGATGCACCGTGCTTTGCTTGATGAAGATCACCGACGTCGCGCAGGCCACCACGCCGAGATAGAGCAGCAGGATCTCGCCAACGTATGCTCCGGGTTTTGTCATCGCTTTCAGTCCGCGCTACTTTTTTTTACTGCGCATTTTTGGGTTCGAGTTTGATCACGCGCACGCCCGCTTCCGGCGGTGCAGCGGGAACGGCGACCGTCACGGTGCCGCCCGCGACCGGCATCGGCAGCAAGGCTAGTTCGGAAAGCTGGAACATGGAAGTGTTGTCGTGCACACGCAGAAACTCAAAGTGGTCAGAAAATCAGTCATGCGCCGCTTTTCTTATCACCCCTCGGGGCGGCCGTCAAAAGCAGGGCGAGGATAAAACCAACCGCGAGCAGGCCGGCACCGGCAGCGAAGGCGTACGTGGAGGCATGCGCCCCGTAACGGTCCTTGAGCCAGGCGACGACTTGCGGGCCAACGACGCCGGCGGCGGACCACGCGGTCAGGATGCAGCCGTAGAGCACCGGCATCAGCCGGGGGCCGAAGGTGTTCAGCACAAAGGCGGGCATCACGCCGAAGCCGCCGCCGTAGCACAGCAGCACGTAACAGATCAGCGCCCCGAACACCCACGGATTGCCAACGACCATCAGCGCGACGAACGCCGCCACCTGCGTCGCCAGGATCAGCCGGAAGACCACCAGCTGGCCCCACCGGTCGGAGAGGCCGCCCCAAACAAGACGGCCGACGCCGTTGAAGACCGAGCTGACCGCGATCAACGTCGCGCCCAGCGCGGCCAGCGCGGCGGGCGCGAGCGTGCCGTCCACCTTTTTCCAGAGGTCCTGGAACAGCGGCGACTGGAAGCTGATGATGGCGATGCCGGCGGCGATGTTACAAAAGAAGACCAGCCACATCAGCACAAACTGGCGCGACCGGACTTCCGCCAAGCCGTCCAGCGTCAGCGAGCCGGGCGGCGTGCCGGGCGGATTGCGCAAGCCTGCGGCGGCGGCGAGGCCAACGCTGCCGACGACCAAACCCGCGCCGGCGAAGGTCAGCGGCAGGTTCTTCGCAAACAGCGCGTCGAGCGCCGGCGCGATCACCTTGCTCATCAGCAACGCGCCGAAGCCAAACCCCATCACCACCAGACCGGTGACCAGGCCCTTCTTGTCAGGGAACCATTTCGCGACCGTCGCGACCGGTGTGACATAGCCCAGCCCCAGACCGATGCCACCGATGACGCCGTAGCCAAGCCAGAGCAACACCAGCAGCTTCAGCTGCAACGCCAGCGCGGCGAGCAGGTAGCCGGTGCCATAGAGCAACGCGCCGGTGACCGCCAGCTTGCGCGGGCCGAGTTTCGGCAGCAAGACGCCGCCCACCGCCGCGGCAAGGCCGAGGAAACCGATAGCGAAGCTGAACGTCCAGGCGACCTGTGTGTTGAGCCAGCCATAGCCCTCGACGAGCGGCTTCTGGAAGTAGCTCCACGCGTAAACCGAGCCGAGGCACAGCTGCAGCAACGCGCCCAAGCCGGCGATGAGCCAGCGGTTCATTAAAAAAGGCCAACCGTGTTGCCGTCCGCGTCCACGTCCATCGCTTCGGCGGCGGGGACTTTCGGCAGGCCGGGCATGGTCATGATGTCGCCGAGCAACACCACCACGAAACCGGGGCCGGTGCTGAGCTTCACGTCGCGAACGTGGACGACGAACCCCCGCGGCCGGCCGCGGAGATTCGGGTCGGCGGAGAGCGAAAGATGCGTCTTGGCCATGCAGACCGGGAAGTGCTTGTAGCCGGCTTCCTCGAACTTCTTGAGCTTCTCGACAATCTTCGTCTCGGCCACGATGTCGTCGCCGCCGTAGATCTTCTGGACGATGGTACGAATTTTTTCCAATAGCGGCATGTCGTCGGGATAGAGAAGCTTGAAGTTCGCTGTACCGGCCTCGACGGTCTTGATGATCAGCTGCGCCAGCTCGACCGCGCCCTGGCCACCCTCGGCAAAATGCGTGGACGTGGCGACGGGCACGCCGAGTTTGGCGCAACGCTCGCGGATGGCCTTCATCTCCGCCTCGGTGTCGGTGCTGAAGACGTTGATGGAGACGACCACCGGCAGGCCGAACGACTGGAGGTTCTCGATATGCTTGGCCATGTTGTCCAAGCCGCGCTCCACGGCCGCCACATCCGGTTTGGGCAGGTCCGCCACCTTGACGTTGCCGTGAAACTTGAGCGCCTTGACGGTGGCCACGAGCACGACCGCGTCGGGCTTCAGCCCGGCCTTGCGGCACTTGATGTTGAGGAACTTCTCCGCGCCCAGGTCGGCGGCGAAGCCGCCCTCCGTGATGGTGAACTCCGCCAGCCGCAGCGCGAGCTTCGTGGCGATGACGCTGTTGCAGCCGTGGGCGATGTTCGCAAACGGGCCGCCGTGGACGAACGCGGGGCTGTGCTCCAGCGTTTGCACCAGATTGGGCTGGATGCCGTAGCGCATCAGCACCGTCATCGCGCCATCGGCCTTGAGGTCGCGCGCCGTCACCGGCTTGCCGTCATAGGTGTAGGCGACAATGATCCGGCCGAGCCGCTCCTTCAGGTCGGGCAGCGATTCGGCGAAGCAGAGGGTCGCCATGATCTCCGACGCGGGCGTGATGTCAAAGCCCGACTCGCGGGGGAAGCCGTTGGCGTGGCCGCCGAGGCCGAGCACGACATTGCGGAGCGAGCGGTCGTTCATGTCGATGGCGCGGCGCCAGACGATGCGTCGCTCGTCAATGTTCAGCTCATTGCCGAAATGCAGGTGATTGTCGAGCATCGCCGCGAGCAGGTTGTGGGCGGAAGTGACGACGTGGAAGTCGCCGTTGAAATGGAGATTGATCTCCTCCATCGGCGCGAGCTGCGCGCGACCGCCGCCCGTGCCGCCGCCTTTGACGCCGAAGCACGGCCCGACCGACGGCTCGCGCAAGCAGACCATCGCCTTCCTGCCGAGCAGGTTGAGCGCGTCGGTGAGGCCGATGCTCGTCGTGGTCTTGCCTTCGCCGGCGGGCGTCGGTGTGATCGCGGTGACGAGCACCAACCTGCCGGCCGGTTTGTCCTTGAAGCGGTCAAAAAGTCCGGCAACGACCTTGGCCTTGAACTTGCCGTAGAGTTCGAGGTCGTCCTCCGTAAGGCCGAGTTTCGCGGCAATCTTCGTGATGGGCAACAAGGGGATCTGGCGTGAGATTTCCAGCGAGTTGAGTTGGGCGGCAGTGGCGGCCATGGTAGCAGTCCTTTCGTGAGGGTTAAGCGTAGTATTCCTGAACGCGCATGATGACATCAAAACCTTCGAGCTGGAGGCAGTCCGTGAGACACCGCAGCGCGGGGTGCTCCGGCGGCAGCAGCTCATACTTGCGTTTCACGGAGCCGATCACGTGATCGAGGCCGAGCGGCATCGCCAGCGTCAGGAACGCGCTCTCCAGCGGCCCTTTCGTCGGTGAACCGTCGCCGCGCTTCGGCGGGAGCATGACGCTGAAATTGCTCAAGCCCACAGACATATGGACGCCCTTGAGCGCCGGGTCGTCGTGGATCATCTGGATGGAAGTCATCAGCCGCTTGAACTGGCTCTCCGAGTCCGCGCCGATGGGCGCAATGCCGGGGTCAAGGATACAATCGCTGACGGGAATGCCGTGCTTGGCGGCTTCGGCGACCATCTGTTTGGCGCTGGCATAGGTTTGATCGGCGGTGTGATTCGGCTGGCTGACGCCGTTCGCGTTGCGCTCCGTGACGAGCAGGATCGGCCTGAACGGTACGATCTTGTTCAGCCCAAACATCTGCATGCGCAGCGGCGAAATGGAGTTGAGGACGGGAAGCTGCCCGCCCGCGCGGTTGAGGTCGTAAGCCTTGAGCGCTGCCTCGGCCATCGCGGGGTCGGGAGTGTCTATGGACAGCGGCTTGGCCGTCACGCTTTGGACCTGCCGCACCAGCTCGGCAAAAAACTCCGCCGAGCGCTGGCCGACGTTGACGTCTATGTAGGCGGCGCCGCCTTGATCCTGGCTCCGCGCCAGTTCCTTCAAGCCGGCAAGGTCGTTGGCCTCATAGAGCTTGTGGGTCGAGGGGACAGAAGCGTTGATGGATTCGCCGATGATGGTCAGGCCAAGCAGCGGCATAGGTCGCACTCCTTCTGTTTTTCGTCTTTCGATGTCGCGGCACGCTGCTGGTCGCGGCCAAGGATCCCGCTCAGATAAGAAATTGCTTCAGCGCGTCCACCGGGAGCGCGCCGCTTATCGACCGCACGATGACACGGAAAAACCACGCGCGCATTTTTACGCGGCACCCCGCAAAAGCAAGCCTTTTGGGGACGAAATTTCGCGCGGGAGAGAGGGTGCGCGACGTTGGGCGACTTCGCATCTTTCATTTTGCAGGTTCGAGCTTGACCACGCGCACGCCCGGCTCCGGAGTTGCGGCGGGGACGGCGACCGTCACGGTGCCGCCCGCGACCGGCATCGGCAGCAAGGAGATTTCGGAAAGTTGGAACATGGACGCGTTGTCGTGCACGCGCAAAAATTCAAGGCGGTAGTGAGCATAGGCGGTGCTGTTCGAGAGGGTGAAGATCATGCGGGAATTTCTCTTTCCCCACATCGGCTCGTCCTTGCGCTCGTCGAGCAGCGTCCAGTTCGCGCCGTCTTGCGAGCCGAGGAAACGCCACGCGGCGGGATCGCGGTCGGGCATGTCGTTGCCGGAGGTCAGCGCATAGGAAGTGACCGGCGGACGTTTCCCGACGACGTTGGCCTGCCAGACGATCGGGAAGCGCTTGCCGTGACCCAGGCACCATTTCGTCGCGGAGTTTTCGTCATGCGAGGAATCGATAGCCTGCGGGTCCGTCCCCGTGTGCCCGCTCGGGCTGCTGATCTTCAGGCCGAGCTCCGGCGGCAGCGCGGCGAAGGCGCCTGCCGTCGTGACGGCCAGTTCCTGCTGGTCGCCGAGCAGGTAGGCGCGATAAGGGCCCGGCTGCCGCACGCCGGAGACCGAGACGGAGGCGGGGCTCTTCTCGCCCTTCTTGCCGGGGATCAGATAGAGATAGCGGACGGCGCCTTTGGAACTGGCCGGCACGGTGGCCGTCTCGCGCCCCAGCAGCGCACGCGTGCCGTAGATGGATTCGCTGTTGACCTGCATCCAGGTCTCGAGCTTGGCGAGATTCTCGTACGCGGCCGGCTCCAGGTCGCCACTGGACGTCGGGCCGATGTCGAGCAGGTTGTTGATGCCCGCGGCGCGGCAGCGCACCAGTTCGCCGATGACGTCGTTGAACGGACGGTAGGGGCGCTGCGTATAGGACCACGATCCCGCCCAGCACGAGCAGAGTTCGCCCCATTCGTCGCTCTTCAGGCGCAGCTCCTCTGGCAGGTGTCCTTCCGGCGTGATGTAATCGGCGCGGCCATGGAACCGCGGATTGATGACGATGCCGGGCTGGAGCTCGCGGATGCGCGCGATCGGGAAGATGTCGCCGCGCTGCGGATGCGAGGGCCCGCCATCGAACCACAGCACATCGATCTTGCC
This sequence comes from uncultured Lentisphaerota bacterium, assembly GCA_903912445.1. Taxonomy (GTDB): domain Bacteria; phylum Verrucomicrobiota; class Kiritimatiellia; order CAIQIC01; family CAIQIC01; genus DP16D-bin41. The sequence continues at coordinate 20,704 of CAIWHP010000245.1, read as the reverse complement.
ATAGCGCGTCAGCAGTTCCTCGATCTGGCCGCACACCATTTCCTTGACCGCCTGCTGATGCGCGGCGATTTCTTCCGGCGTGTGCTTCAGCTCGCGCACCTCGTGATCCGGTCCCAGCTCCGGCAATTTGCCGCGATACCGCGCCGCCGTGCCGCCGTACATGAAATTCATAAAGTCGCGCTCGAAGTGCCAGTCCGGCCCGGAGAAATAGAAGCCGACCTTCAGCCCCGCCGCGCGGCAGCCCGCGACGTATTCCTTCAACAGGTCGCGCCCCTGCATCGGCGAGTCCTTCGTGTTGAAGCCGCCGAACGCGGAGGGCCACAGGGCGAAGCCGTTATGGTGCTTGGTGGTCAGCACGACGTATTGGAAGCCCGCCGCCTTCGCCTGCTTCAGCCAGACCTCGGGATGAAAATTCGTCGGATTGAATTCCTTCGCCAACGCCCAGTACCCGTTCGGCGTGATCTGCGGTTTCTTGCCGTCGAGGTTGTAGTCCTGCTCGCGGATGATGCGCGCGAACTCGGCCGGATCGTCCCTGATGACCCGCGGCGGCTTGGCCCACGACAGGCCGGTGCCCGCGATCATCGGCCACGAGGTTTCCAGGCAACGCACCGACGCCTCGTCCCAGTGCAGGAACAAACCCAACCCCGCCTCCGGGAACCACTGCGCCTCGGGATGCTCCGTGTGCTTGCTGCTTTGTTTCGCTTCCACGACGCCAATCGCCGCGTGCTGCCCCTGCGCCACCGCATCGGCGCGAGCGTTTTCCAAGGGTTGGAAAAACAGTACCGCCAGCGTTCCAATGATTGGAAACCGTGCACCGCTGATAACTGTACATTTCATTTTCTTTCTCCTGGCGCTGTGTTTTTGCATGGATCGCATGGACTGGCCTTATTCCGTCTGGCTCCAACACGGTTCCCAGCCTGCGGGCAACTTGAGTACGGGGCCGGACTTCGCCGCCGGGAATTTTTTGCGTAGCTCGTCGTCCGCGTTTCTGATGATGGGCGCATCCCCGAGGCGCATCAAGGCCATCGGTGCGCCGGCGTGGGTGGGGTCGCCATCTTCCTGTGCGTTGCCGGTGAAGAGCACATATTTCCCGTCAGGCGAAACATGGCCGCCGTAGCAGTGGCGTCCGTTCTCGGCAAAGACGAGCTGTGGATGCTTCCCATCCGCGGTGTTGCGCCAGAGCTGTGTCCAGCCGTAGCCGTTGTTGAGGCGCTGGCCCGGCACGCGCCACGAAAAAATGACGTTCTGTGCATCGGGAAACCAATCCGGCGTGCAGCAATCGTTCTTGTTCACCGCCGTCACCTCGCCGCTGGCGAGCTCCATGCGCGCGATGCTCCAGTCGGTGTCGGGCCAGTTGGCGACGCCGAGCAGCCACTTGCCATCCGGCGACCAGGTGGGCTGCTGCTTGAAACTTTTGCGCGGAAACGTCCGCACCATCTTTTTGGTCGCCAGGTCAACGATGCTGAAACCTTTCGGCGCCATGCAGAGCAGTTGCCGGCCGTCGGGGCTCCAGCTCGCCCACGGATATTCCAGCTCGCCGCCCAGCACCACGGCCTGCGACCCGTCAGGACGCGCCATGACCGCCGTGCCCTGCACGCCATAAGCATTGCCGTCGATCGCGCGGTCGCGCAACACGCGGCGGAAGAGCATGCGCTTCCCGTCGCGGGAAAAGAGCGGATAGATCTCATGGAAGCCCGGCGTCTGCGTGAGATTGGTCAGCGAACTGCCATCCGGCCGCATCTTGAAGACATCGTAATCGCCTTGCGCCGACCGCGCCGAGAAGAGAATCCAACCCTTGCCCCGCACCTCGGCGCGCAACGCCGCCTCGTCAGGCGCCTCCGCCAAAGCCGCGCACGATACAGCGACCAGGCCAATGAATAAAACAGTGCGTGTCTTAATGGTTGGGGTCCCCGTCCGCTTCCAGCCCTCAGAATTTTGCGTTCTCGCAAGCCGGCCCATATGGTTACTCGCCAATGATCTTCACAAGCACGCGCTTGCGGCGGCGCCCGTCGAACTCGCCGTAGAAGATCTGCTCCCACGGGCCGAAGTCGAGGCGGCCTTGCGTCACGGCGCAGACGACCTCGCGGCCCATGATCGTGCGCTTGAGGTGCGCGTCGCCGTTGTCCTCCGCGCCGTTGTGCGCGTACTGGCTGTGAGGCTTCTCCGGCGCGAGCTGCTCCAGCCAGCGCTCGAAGTCGGCGTGCAGCCCGGACTCGTCGTCGTTGATGAACACGCTGGCGGTGATGTGCATCGCGTTGCAGAGCAGAAGGCCCTCCTTGACCCCGCTCTCGCGCAGGCACTGCTCGACCTGCGGGGTGATGTTGAGGAACCCGCGCCGCGCCGGTACCTCGAACCACAGTTCCTTGCGATAGCTTTTCATCAAATGCTCTCCGCGCAGAGTATAGCGGGCACCGCTCCACTTGCCGCTCCTATTCTTCACCGTGATCCTAATCTTAATCGTGCTCGTAATCTCGCCGACTCCGACGCGAGGAGGATTAGGATTAAGAGTTAAAATTAGGATCAGGATGAGGAATCCCCTGCGTCATGGACAGGCGTCGTTGCCCTCGCTATGCTGCGCGCATGTCCGCGGGATTATTGCACACGGCCAGCCGGTTGCTGCGCACGCTCGTCGTGCTGGCGGCGCTCGCCTTCGCGGCGGCGGGCGGCTGGCACTACTGGCGCCTCCACCGCTTCGACCAGGCCATCGCCGCCAGCGCCCAGCGCCACGGCCTGCCGCCCAGCCTGCTTTCCTCGCTGATCTGGCGCGAGAGCCGCTTCGATCCCGCTTGTCGCGGCCCGAAGAAGGAGATCGGCCTGATGCAGGTGACCGAGACCGCGGCGCACGAGTGGGCCGCAGCGCAATACCAGGCCGACCTGCCGCGCGCCGACCTCTGGCTGCCGGCGACCAACATCGAGGTCGGCGCGTGGTACCTCGCCCGCGCCGTCCAGCGCTGGTCCCACACGCGCAACGATCCCCTGCCCTTCGCGCTCGCCGAGTACAACGCCGGCCGCTCGAATGCCCTGCGCTGGTCGTCCGCCTGCGGCGCCGACAGCCGCCGCTACCTCGACTGCATCACCTACCCGACCACGCGCCGCTACGTCGCCGATATCCTCAAGCGCTACCGCGGCGCTGTCGTGCTCCCGTCGCCGGCGAAATAGTTCAACGCTTTCTGTAGGCCGGGTCTCCGACCCGGCGCACACCACTCCCGCAACCAACGCACAGCGGGCGCAGCGGTTCGACAAGCTTACCGCAGGCAAGACTGCGCCCCTACAGATGTGCGCCAAATCTCGGCGCTGGATTTTCGACAGCGGCAATAAAAAATCCAAGGCTTGGAAAATAGAACCTCACTATTTCCAAGCCTTGGAAATCAGGCCCAGGTACAGGCTTCTCAGATCGCGTAGGGTTTATCGAACGCGTCGCACCAGCGGTAGGCGTGGAGCAGCGCGAGCTCGCCTTCCTTGCCCTTCAAGCTCTTGCCGTGTTCCATGCCGAGCACGCCGTCATATTTCTGCTCAAACAGGTACTTGAAGATGCTGCGGTAGTTGATCTCGCCGGTCGTCGGCTCCTTGCGGCCGGGCGAATCGCCCAGGTGATAGTGCGCGATATAATCCCAGCCGGCCTTGATGTTGGGGATGAGGTCGCCCTCGGTGATCTGCTGGTGATAGAGGTCGTTGACGATCTTGCAGCAAGGGCTGCCGACCGCCTTGCAGATCTCCACCGACTGCGGAATTCGCGTCAGGAACAGGCCCGGGTGATTGCGCGGATTCAGCGGCTCGAGCGTCATGATGCAGCCGGTCGGCTCGACGACCTTCATGATCGCCTTCAAATTTTCAATTACGTTCGCGGTCATCTGCTCCATCGACATGCCCTTGACCAGTCCGCCGGGCACCACGAGGAACCACTTGCCGCCGACGCGTTTGAGCTTCTCGCAAACCTCGGCGTAATGCTTGGCGTAATCTTCCTTCTTATCGGTGCCCGCGACCATGCTCTGCCCGCCGGCGGTGTGGCTGCAATAGGGGCCGCCGAGCGTCATGCCGAGCTTGTTCAGCTCCTTGACGATCTTGTCCTGCAGTTCCACCGGCTTGCCCATGAAGCCGCCATCCAACAAGGCGGTGAAGCCGGCCTCTGCCATGAAGTTCAGCTGGGCGATGGGATCCTTGCCCGCGTGCGCCTCAAAGGCGCCGAACGTCGGGGCGTATTTGAGTTTGAATTTCTTGCCGCTGGTGGCGGAAGGCGCGTCCGCTGCCGGCGCCTGCGCCCGTACACCCGTGGCGGCTGCGATGAGGCCCGCTGCGCCCGCGCCCAAAAAGCCGCGGCGATCCATCCCCGTCGTCTGGCTGTCGTGGTTGGTTTTATTCATGCGCGCATTGTCACCATCAACCTCAGAAGATCAAGCGCCAATTCCTGATTTTCCAATGCCTGGAGCCGTCACCGCCATTGTTCGGCACGGGCGATAAATCGTTTTACCTCGTGGCCCGTGTCTGCTACTTATGCTCAGGGTTACGGTGGGGGTTACAGACGGAAGTTTGAATGCGCCGCGCGGGCTGTTGAGGCAGCCGCCGCGGAAAGGGGCGAACATGAGCATGGGGCAGGGGTGGAAAAAGGGGCGAGGGCGATCGGTCCGTGTATCTTTCGTGGCTGCGACCATCCGGGCGGTTTTTATCATCACGCTTGGCCTCGCACCCGGCCGCACGGCCAACGCGCAGACCAATAATTGGAATTCCAGTTCCAGCGAATACTGGGATACGCCCAACCCCTGGTCGTCGGGCAGGCCCACCAACACGCATTTTATTTTCATCACCAATGCCACCAGCAAGACCGTGACGATAGACAACTTCACCAGCCGTGATTATCCAGCCAGCCTGACGATCAGCAACCTCGCGCTCTGGGGGCCGACCGGGACGACCAACACGCTGTTGATGAGCAATGCCGGGACGCTGGTGCCGTTGACCATCGCCAACGCCTTCACGCTCGACTCCGGTGGCGTTTTGCGCATCCTCAACAGCGCGGTGGTGGTGCAGGGCTTGGCCGGCGGCGCGTTCATCAACGATGGCCGCGTGACGCTCGAATCCGGTTTTCTCACGGCCACGAATTGCAATACCTTCATCGGCAGGGATGGCCCCGGCCAGTTGACGGTTTCCAACGGCCTGGCTTTGTTTGATCGGAATTACATCGGCTATAACGCCGGCGCGGTGGGCACGCTGAACCTCCTGGGGGGCACCCATCAAGCGCTCGATTTCACGTACTTGGGCTACAACGCCGGCGCGACCGGCAACGTCTTGGTGGGCGGCGGTCGCCTCGTCGCCACCAACTCCTACTTTTTCGCCGGCTACGATGGTTACGGCACGCTGACGATCACCAATGGGCTGGCGTTGCTGAATCGCCTGCAGGTCGGTTTTCACAACGGCGGCGCAGGTCGCGTGGAGTTGACCGGCGGCACCAATCAGATTTTTGAGCAGACTATTCTGGGCTACTCCGCCGGCGGCACGGGTACGGTCTCGATCGGCGGCGGCCTGTGGTTGGCCACCAACAACACCAGCACCGTCGGTTATTCCGGCTACGGCTCGTTTGTGGTTTCCAACGGGACGGTAGGCCTGGGCAAGACCTATATCGGCTACAGTGCGGGTGGGACGGGCGTGATGACCTTGGCCGGCGGCAACACCTTTGCCACGAATGCCCTCGGCGCCACGGTGCTCGAAGTGCGGCGCGGCACGCTGGCGATGACCGGCGGCACACTGGAGGTGGATCAACTGCTGCTGACCAATGCGGCCGGCGCCGCGTTGAGCCTCCACTCGGGAACCTTGCGCACGCACGGCATGACCAACGCGGAGGCGCTGGTGATCGGCAATGGCGCCGGCGGGAGGATGAATTGGACGGTGTTGGATGGTCTGCATCGCGTGGAGGGCGCGCTCACCTTGGGCGATGTGGCCGGGGCCACCGGCGCGGTCACGGTGCTTGGCGGCCCGTTGCTGGTGACCAACGCGGCGATCTATATCGGCAACAATGGATTGGGCCTGCTGACCATCACCAACGGCGGCCAACTGCAAAGCACCACCAGCTACGTCGGTTACGCGGCGGGCAGCCGGGGCAATGTGGTGCTGGTGACAGACAACGGATCGGCGTGGAACCTCAGCGGCGATCTGCAGTTGGGGTGGAACAGTTCCTCGAATCGCCTCACCATCAACGGTGGCGGCACGGTGGCCGCGCCGAACAGCCACGTCGGGTATGACGACCTCAGCAGCAACAACAGTGTGCTGGTCACCGGCAGCGGCTCGACGTGGAGCAATGCCGATTACCTCGCCATCGGCCAGGGCGGTTCGCGCAACAGCCTGGTGGTGAACAACGGCGGCACGGTCATCAACAACTACGGTCGTCTGGGCTTCGCCAGCACCAGCAGCAGCAACACGGCATTGATTACGGGCACCGGTTCGAGTTGGAGCAACAGTGGCTCGTTCCGCGTCGGTTACTCCGGCGACGGCAACAGCGTGACGGTGACCAATGGCGGACGCCTCTTCAGCGCCAATGGCTATGTGGGTTCGGATGCCAACAGCGAGGGCAACTCGGTCCTGGTGACGGACACAGGTTCGATCTGGAGCAATACGGTCAGTCTCTACGTGGGCGATGGCGGCTTCAGTAACCGCCTGACGCTGGCTGCCGCCGGCAAGGTACACACGCCGAATCTGATCATCGGTGTACAGTCTGGCGCGGATGGCAATGTGGTGACCAATGCGGGCGGCCTGCTGGTGGTCACCAATGTTGCCGGCACGGCCACACTCGACGTGCGGCGGGGGGCACTGGTTCAGAGCAGCGGCACAACCACCGTGAACCGGCTCCTATTGACCAACGGCGCGGCCAGCGTCATCACGTTCAACGGCGGCACGCTTACCAGCGGCGGCAGCACGGTGAGTAACGGCGCGGCGTTTGTTGTCGGTGATACAGGCCATGGCGCCATCTTCAACGCGGTCGGTGGCCAACACGGCTTCAGCAATGGCCTGACCATCGGCAACAGCGGCTACGGCAATACCTTCTCTATCACGAATGCCGCGCAGGTGAGGATCAAAGGCGATGTCCTGATCGGTAACTGGAGTAGCGCGAGCAATAACGCCGTGCTGGTCACCGGTAGCGGCTCTGTCTGGAACAACAGCGCCCAACTTCGCGTCGGCTACTCTGGCTCCTCCAACGCGCTTTCGATCCTCGCCGGCGGCGTGGTCAGCAACACCGACGGCACCATCGGCTATGAGTTCAGCGCGAACAACAACGCCGTGCTGGTCACCGGCAGCGGCTCTGTCTGGAACAACAGTAGCGAACTCTACGTCGGTGCCCATGGCACCGCCAATCGGCTTTCGATCCTGGCCGGCGGTGTGGTCAGCAACACCTACGGCTACATCGGCGAAAACTTCAGCGCGAACAACAACGCCGTGCTGGTCAGCGGCACGGGCTCAGCCTGGAACAACAGCGCTGAACTTCGCGTCGGTGACTCTGGCTCCTCCAACACGCTTTCGATCCTCGCCGGCGGCGTGGTCAGCAACAGTACCGGTCACATTGGCTTCTCCGCCGGCGCGCGCAGCAACAGCGTCTTGGTCAGCGGCGCGGGTTCGGTTTGGAACAACAGCGGTGCCCTTATCGTCGGCTACTATGGCATCTCCAACGCGCTTTCGATCATGGCCGGTGGTGTGGTCAGCAACACCTACGGCTACATCGGTCGCGACCTCAGCGCGAGCAACAACGCCGTGTTGGTCAGTGGCACGGGCTCGCTCTGGAAGAACAGCGGCAACCTCTGTGTCGGCGAGTCTGGCTCTTCCAATGCGCTTTCGATTCTGGCCGGCGGAGTGGCCAGCAACACCATCGGCTTCATCGGTGAAAACATCGGCGCGAACAACAACGCCGTGTTGGTCAGCGGCACGGGTTCGGCCTGGAACAACAGCGGTCCCCTTTTCATCGGCTACGACGGCTCCTTCAACACGCTTTCGATTCTGGCCGGAGGCGTGGTCAACGACACCTACAGCGATATCGGCCACTTTTCCGGCGCGAACAACAACGCCGTGCTGGTCAGCGGCACAGGCTCGGTCTGGAACAACAGCGGCTCGCTCTGCGTCGGCTATGCTGGCAACGGCAACAGCGTGACGGTAACCAACGGGGGCCGGCTCATCAGCGCCGATGGTGTGCTAGGCGACGCCAACAGCAGCCGGAACTCGGCGTTGGTGACGGGTGCGGGTTCGGTCTGGAGCAACACGGGCAGTCTCTACGTGGGCGATGGCGGCTATAGCAACAGCCTGACGCTGGCCGCTGCAGGCCAGGTATTCACGCCGAGTCTGATCGTGGGCGTGCAGGCGGGCGCGGACGGCAATCAGCTTTCCAACACGGGTGGCCTGCTGGTGGTCACCAATGTTGCCGGCACGGCCACGCTCGACGTGCGGCGGGGTTTGCTGGTGCAGAGCAGCGGCACGACCATCGTGAACCAGCTCCTATTGACCAACGGTTCTGCCAGCGTCATCGCCTTCAACGGCGGCACACTCACCAGCGGCGGCAGCACGGTGAGCAATGGTGACTACTTCGTCATCGGTGACACAGGCAATGGGGCGACCTTCAATGCATACGGCGGCCAACACAGCTTCAGCAATGGCATGATCATCGGCAGGAGCGGTTACGGAAACTCGCTTAACATAACAACCGCGGCACAGGTAACGGTCTACGGTTGGGGGACTATGATCGGCAATAATGCCGGTGCGAGCAACAACAGTGTGGTGGTGGGTGGCAGTGGTTCGACGTTGAACAACAGCTCCGGACTCTACATTGGTTGGGTTGGGTCCAGTAATCAACTTTCGATCCTCAACGCCGGCAAAGTCACCAACGCGTTCGCTTCCATTGGCTGCGTGCCGGGTAGCCACAATACCTCGGTGCTGGTCAGTGGCACCGGTTCGGCCTGGAGCAATGGAAATCTCCGTATCGGCGACGCTGGCTTCGCCAACCAGCTTGTGATCCAGAGCGGCGGTACGGTCAACAGCGCAGATGGTTTTATCGGCCATGGGGTGGCCAGCAGCAACAACTTGGTGTTGGTTAGTGGCGCCGGCTCGCTGTGGACCAGCAGTGGTAGCGGTGGTGGTTCCATCAATATCGGCTTTTCAGGATCTTCCAACCAACTGGTGGTCCAGAGCGGTGGTGTGGTTTCCAACGGGATTGGCGCCATCGGGTGGGTTGGCATCAGCAGCAATAACAGCGTGCTGGTGACGGGCAGCGGTTCCGTTTGGAACAACAGTGCTGCTCTCTTTGTCGGCTACCTTGGTAACAACAACCGCTTAACGGTGCTGGATGGTGGCCGGGTGACAGCGCCCAGCATCGGTGTTGGGGTCTTCGATGGTTCTGCCCAGAATATCCTGACCATCAGCAACGGGTTGTTGTTGGCGACCAACGCAGGTGCGAATGGCTCGCTCCATATCCAGCGTGGCACCTTCGCGCTTAACAGCGGGACGGCGATAGTGGACTGGCTGCTGGCCGACGCTGGCCCGGCCAGCGTCATCGCCTTCAACGGCGGGATGCTCGCCACCAAGGCTGCCACCGTGGACACCACCGGCCGCCTGATGATCGGCAACAACGGCGGAACGGCTATCTGGAACATGAACGGCGGTATGCACCTGATCCGCGACGCGTTCTTGCTCGGCGAGAGCGCAGGTTCCACCGGTGTCGTCTGGCTCACGGGCGGCCGGTTGGTCACAACCAATGCCTACACGGCTATCGGCGACTCCGGCGTAGGCCGGATGACCATCAGCAACGGCACGTGGCTGGCCAAAGATGTGTACGTTGGATACAGCAACAGCGCCCAAGGTACGCTGACCTTGGCTGGTGGCACCGTCAGCGCCGACTCCTTGATCGTCACCAATCCACGCAGTTCCTTCGTTTTCAACGGCGGCATGCTGACCACCAAGGCTGCGATCATTACCACGCCCGGTCGCCTGGTGGTCGGCGATAACGGTGGTACGGCCGTCTGGACCATGAACGCCGGCACCAACCTCATCCCCAACATCTTCTCGCTTGGCGAGAGCTCCGGTTCTGTTGGCGCGGTCTTTCTGACGGGCGGTCAGTTGGTCACGACGAATGCTGCTACGTATGTCGGCTACGCTGGCGTGGGTGAGCTGACCAGCAGCAGCAACACTTGGCTGGCGACTAGCGTGTATATAGGGAAGAACGTCGGTTCGCAAGGCACGCTGACACTTAACGGAGGCCAGTATACTTTTGGGGGGCTGGTTATCGGCAATGATGGCCCTGCCAAAGCTTATGTCGAGCCCTACGATGGAGCCTCCATCGCGACCGGTACCGTTTGGTTGGCGAATGGCGAGTTGGACACGAGGAATTCCTCCACGTTTGTCGGTTACGATGGCCTGGGCCAGATGACCGTCAGCAACAGCACCTGGCAGGCGGCAGATGTGTACGTTGGAACCGGCGGCGGGTACTTCGGGGTTGGCCGTGGTTCCCAAGGCACGCTGACCCTCGCCGGTGGCCAATACAATTTCGGGGATCTAATTATCGGCCGGGATGGCCTCGACTGGCAGCACACTTTCACCGCAGCGACCGGTACAGTCTGGCTGACCGGCGGCGCATTGAGTACGACGCATCACGATACGTATGTCGGCTACTTGGGCGTCGGGCAGATGACCGTCAGCAATGGCACCTGGTCGGCCGGCAACGTCTACGTCGGTTATGGAGATATGTTTGTCAATGCTGGCCAAGGCACGCTGACCCTCGCCGGCCCTGGCGTTTCCATGGATCATCTCGAGATCGGCGTAAACTCCCATTCGACCGGTACCGTCTGGCTGACGGGTGGCTCGTTATTCATGATGGATCTCGGGGCCTCCGCCACTATTGGCAGTTCCGGCGTGGGCCAGATGATCGTCAGCAACGGGACCTGGCTGGCACAGCATGTGTATGTTGGGAAGAACAGCGGTGCCCAAGGTACGCTGACCATCGCCGGCGGTACCAATCTGCTGTGGTCCTTGTTGGTGGGCAACTCGGTCGGTGCGACCGGCAGCGTCTGGTTGACGGGCGGCCAGTTGGTCACAACCAATACCGACACCGCCATCGGCTCAGGCGGCGTGGGGCAAATGACCATCGGCAACGGCACGTGGCTGGCCGGGTGGGTGAGCGTCGGAGAGAGCAACAGCGCCCGAGGCACGCTGACCCTCGCCGGTGGCACCACTATTTTGTCGGACCAGCTACACGTGGGCTATAACGGAAGCGGCACCGTATGGATGACGGGCGGCCAATTGGTCACGACCAATGCCGCCACGCATATCGGCCACAACGGCACAGGACAGATGACCATCAGCAACGGTTCTTGGCTGGCCAAAGACGTGACCGTTGGATACGCGGGCTCGGGCACCCTGACCCTCGCCGGCGGTACGGTCAACGTTGACAACCTGACGGCCACCGGTCCTGACAGCTCTTTCCTCTTCAACGGCGGCACGCTCAACAGCGCCGGCAGTTTCATCACCAATGGCGTGGCGTTCATCGTCGGCGATTCGGGCAATGGGGCGACCTTCAATGCACTTGGTGGCTCAGGGCACTACTTCGCCAACGGCCTGACCATCGGCAACAGCGGCTCCGGCAACACCTTCACCATCTCCAACGCGGCGCAGGTGACCGTCGGTAACTCGCTAGTGCTCGGCGCGCTGATTGGCGCAAGCAACAACGCGCTGCTGGTCGCTGGCGGGCTGCTTATTGTCACCAATGCAACGGCCGACGGCGCTCTCGATGTCCGTCGCGGCAGCTTCACGCTCAACAGCGGCGCGGTGACCGTGGACCGGCTCATCTTGACCAACGGTGCTTCCAGTATCTTCGCCTTCAACGGCGGCACGCTCAACAGCGGCGGCAGCGCGGTGAGCAATGGCGCCGAATTCATCATCGGTGACACAGGCAATGGGGCGACCTTCAATGCATACGGCGGTCAGCACGGCTTCAGCAATAACATGATCATCGGCGTTTACGGTTACGGAAACACCTTCACCATCTCCGACGCGGCGCAGGTGACAGTCGGTGGCCAGACCAGGATTGGTCTCGTAGCCAGGGCCAGCAACAACACCGTCATGGTCACCGGCAGCGGCTCCGTCTGGAGTAACGGCGACGAACTCATCGTTGGCGAATACGGCACCCTCAACCAGTTGACGATTAACAACGGCGGCACGGTGTTCAACGACAGAGGCTTCATCGGCTACCACAGCAGCGCCAGCAACAACGCCGTCACCGTTACCGACAGCGGCTCCGTTTGGAGTAACCGCAGCGACCTCTTCGTTGGCAACTCCGGCGCGGGCAACACGCTAATGATCACCAACGGCGGCACGGTATTCAACGACAGAGGCTACATCGGCAGCGCCAGCAGCGCCAGCAACAGCGCCGTCACCGTCACCAGCCCCGGCTCCGTCTGGAGCAACTGCTACGACCTCGTCGTCGGCTTCGCCAGCGCGGGCAACACGCTGACGATCACCAACGGCGGCACGGTGTTCAGCGCCAGCGGGGAAATCAGCCACAACAGCACCGCCACGATCACCGGCCCCGGCTCCGTCTGGAGTAACAGCGGCGCTCTCTCGGTCGGCTTCTCCAGCATGCTGACGATTGCCAACGGCGGCCGAGTCGCCAACAACCAAGGCTTCATCGGCTACTACGACGGCACCAGCCGCAATGTGGTCACGGTCACCGGCCCTGGCTCCGTCTGGAGCAGCAGCGGCGGCCTCTACGTCGGCTTCGCCAGCGCAGGCAACACGCTGACGGTCGCCAACGGCGGCACGGTGTTCAACGCCAGCGGCTACATCGGCTACCTCGATAGCGCCAGCAACAACGCCGTCACCGTCACCGGCAATGGCTCCGTCTGGAGTAACCGCAGCGACCTCTTCGTTGGCAACTCCGGCGCGGGCAACACGCTAATGATCACCAACGGTGGCGCGGTGTTCAACGCCAGCGGCACCATCGGCAGCAACAGCACCGCGAGCGGCAACAGCGTGTTGGTTGCCGGCGCCGCCTCCGTCTGGAGCAACAGCAGCGACCTCTACGCTGGCCGCTTCAGTTCGGACAACAAACTGGCGATCGCCAACGGCGGCACGGTGTTCAACGGCTACGGCTACATCGGCTACAACGCCAGCGCCAGCAGTAATGCGGTCACCGTCACCGGTGGCGGCTCCGTCTGGAGTAACCGCAGCGACCTCTTCGTTGGCGACTACGGTACCCGTAACCAGTTGACGATCACCGACGGCGGCACGGTGTTCAACGGCAGAGGCTACATCGGCTACCACAGCAGCGCCGGCAACAACGCCGTGCTGGTCAGTGGCCCCGGCTCCGTCTGGAGCAGCAGCGGCCTCCTCTATATCGGCGGTGCCAGCGCCCGCAACCAGTTGACGATCACCAACGGCGGCACGGTGTTCAACGCCAGCGGCTACATCGGCTTCAACAGCAGCGGCAACAACAACACCGTGACCGTCACGGGCCCTGGCTCCGTCTGGAGCAGCAGCGGCGACCTCCAGTTCGGCAGTGGCAGCGCCCGCAACCAGTTGACGATCACCAACGGCGGCGCGGTGTTCAACGCCAGCGGCTACATCGGCTTCAACAGCAGCGGCAACAACAACACCGTGACCGTCACGGGCCCCGGCTCCGTCTGGAGCAGCAGCGGCCTCCTCTATATCGGCGGTGCCGGCGCGGGCAACACGCTGACGATCACCAACGGCGGCGCGGTGTATGCGCAGTCGGTCGCGCTGGGACTCAACGCCGGCAGCAGCAACAACACGCTTGCCCTGCATGGCGGCAGCCTTGTTGCGACCAACGCGGGAGCAACTGCTGCGCTCGATGTCCGTCGCGGCAGCTTCACGCTCAACAGCGGTACGGTGCTGGTGGACAGCCTGCTCGCCACCAACGGTGCCGCCAGCCTCATCGCCCTCAACGGCGGCACGCTGACCATCAATAACTCATTGGCGGTCTCCAGCAATCAGCCCTTCATCGTCGGTGCCGCGGCCGGCAACGAAGCCACCTTGTATCTTCGGGGCGGTACCAACAGCCTCCTCAACAATCTTGTTATCGCCGATCCCAGCAGTTCCACGGGCAGGATGGTGGTCAGCGGCGGCCAGTTCGCCGTCGGTGGTTCGACGTTCATTGGCAACAATGGCACGGGTTATCTGACGGTCAGCAACGGCGGCACCGTCCTCCTGAACAACACGTCGCTGGGCAGCGCCTCCGGTGCACGTGGAAGACTTGAGGTGTCAGGTGGAACGGTGGCGGTCACCAATGCTGCGGGCAACGCGGTGCTTGAGCTGCAACGAGGGAACTTGTGGCTCGTAGGAGGCACACTCTCGGTGGATCAATTCATTTGGACCAATGCTCCGGATCCTTCGACAGAGATGTCGCTATTTGATGGCCATCTTTATACCCGCGGGATGATGAGCAAGACCATCGGCATCGGTGATAGTGTCGCCGCAGGCGGAACTGTGTCATGGGACTTGTCTGGTGGTGAGCATCGGGTGGATGGTTCGCTCATCTTGGGCATAGACCCGGACCATCTATCCAATATGGATTGGAATTTCAACCGCGCCCTGGTGCACGTCTTGGATGCCCAGTTGATTGTCACCAATGGCTGCACGTATGTGGGGTATACGGGCTTCGGCGAGTTGCGCATGAGCGATGGATCCATGCTGCTGGGCAATGTGGTCGTCGCAGCCCTCAATAGCCGTGATGAATCTTGGGGGCCATCCCGCCTGATTCTTGACGGGGGTACCGTTCAAATTCTTGGCACGCTTGGAGTCGGAGGCCCCGGTTCTGATGGCCTGATCCAGGTCAACGCCGGACGGCTGATCGCAACGAACGCCGTGACTCAAATAGGTATCGGCGGGGCCGGCTTGCTTCATATGACGAATGGTGAAGTGCTCCTCCACAGCCTCAACATCCAAAGCTGGGGTGGTGACGTTCACATCGATGGCGGCAGGCTGGCTGTGACGGTCGGCAACACGCAGATCGGATCCAACACGACGGGTCAGCTGTCGATTTCTGGAGGTTCCGTTTTTCTGAGGGATACCTATCTTGGTATCGGTACTACGGCGGATTTCGGTGGTGAGCTTTATATCCTCGGCGGCAATCTGGTGATCAGCAATGAGTTTGACAATGCGGTTCTCGATATGGGCCGCGGGGGCTTAAGCCTCTATGGCGGCACGGCAACGGTGGATCGCCTGCTGCTTACCAGTTGGCACCGCGGGAACGTCCGGCTCGCGGGCGGCACGCTAAATGTACGAAACACCGTGGTCTCCAACAGCGCTGCCTTTGTGATTGGTCGAGGGTGGCAAGAAGCCTTGCTCTCCAACGGACTGCCCTACGCTTTTGTTGATGTGGTGGTGTCAAACTCCACCATGAATCTGCTGGCTGGCCAGCATTTCTTCGGCAACGACCTGCTCATCGGCAGCAACGGGTATGGCAGCAAGCTCACGATCAACAGCGCTGCGCAAGTCACGGTGGAGGGAGCGACCAGCCTTGGCTATAACGCCGGCGACAACAGCAACATGGTCGCCGTCACCGGTTCCGGTTCGGTGTGGAATAACGGCGGCCATCTCAGTGTGGGCTTGGGTGGGGCCGGCAATGTTCTGCTCATAGGCGGCAGTGGCGTTGTGAACAGCGCCGATGGCTATATCGGCCGTGACACCAGCGCCAGCAACAACGCCGTCAGTGTTACTGGTGCGGGCGCGGTCTGGAGTAACACCTGGCAAATTTTTGTGGGGCAGAGCGGCGCGGGCAATGCGCTGACGATAGCCAACGGCGGCACGGTGTTCAGCAGCTTTGACTCCATCATCGGCAACCAAGCCAGCGCCAGCAACAATGCTGTGCTGGTGACCGACGCAGACAGTGTCTGGCGCAGCGGTAACATCCTCACCGTCGGCTACAACGGTGAGGGTAACACGCTGACCCTTAGCAATGCTGGCGCGGTCTACAGCCTTGGCGGTACACTCGGCTCCCATGCTGTCAGCGCCAGCAATAACGCCGTCCTTGTCACCGACGTCGGCTCGGTCTGGAGCAATCGCAATGACCTCAACGTCGGCGCTGTTGGCGCGGGCAATATGCTGACCATCAGCAACGGCGGCACGGTGTTCAACCGCAGCGGCTACATCGGCAGCAACAGCACCGCCAGCGGCAACAGCGTGTTGGTCACCGGTCCCGCCTCCGTCTGGAGCAACCGCTACGACCTCTACGTCGGCAACTCCGGCGCGGGCAACACACTGATGGTCACCAACGGCGGCACCGTGTACAACGCCACTTACAATGGCGCGGGCGATGGCATCATCGGAAACTTCAGCAGCGCCAGTAACAACACGGTCACGATCACTGGCAGCGGTTCTGTCTGGAATAACAACGGCTACCTCTACGTCGGCAACTCCGGCGCGGGCAACACGCTGACGATCGCCAACGGCGGCACCGTGTACAACGGCAGCGGCTACATCGGCAGCAACAGCACCGCCAGCGGCAACAGCGTGTTGGTCACCGGCGCGGCCTCCGTCTGGAGCAACCGCTACGACCTCTTCGTCGGCTACTTCGGCGCGAGCAACATGTTGACCATCTCGAACAACGGCACGGTGCTCAACAATTTCGGGAACATCGGCTCTGACACCGGTGCCGGCAAAAACGCCGTCACGGTCAGTGGGACTGGTTCCGTCTGGAGCAACCGCTACGACCTCTACGTCGGCTACTCCGGTGCGGGCAATACGCTGACGATCACCAACGGCGGCACCGTGTACAACGACCTCGGCAGCATCGGCAGCAACAGTACCGCCAGCGGCAACAGCGTGTTGGTCACCGGTCCCGCCTCTGTCTGGAGCAACAACGGCTCGCTCTCCGTCGGCTTGTTCGGCGCGGGCAACACGCTGACGATCTCCAGCAGCGGTACCGTCTACAACGACCTCGGCACCATCGGCAGCAACAACACCGCCAGCGGCAACAGCGTGTTGGTCACCGGTCCCGCCTCTGTCTGGAGCAACAGCGGCACGCTCACCGTCGGCTACTCCGGCGCAGGTAACGCGCTGACAATCGCCAACAGCGGTACGGTATTCAACGGTAACGGCTACATCGGCACCTTCTACAGCGCGAGCAACAATGTCGTCACCATCACCGGCAGCGGCTCCGTGTGGAGCAACCGCAACGACCTCTACGTCGGCGTCAGAGGTGCGGACAACGCGCTGACGATCACAGACAGCGGTGTGGTGCACGACGCCATCGGCTACATCGGTTACAACCTTGGGAGCCACAACAACACTGTCACTGTCAACGGTTCCACTTGGAACAACAGCTCGAACCTTTTCATCGGCTACGACGGCGCGGGCAACACGCTGACGATTGCCAGCGGCGGTACGGTATTCAACGAGTACGGTGAAATCGGCTACTACGACAGCGCCAACAGCAATGCGGTCATGGTCACCGACCCCGGCTCTGTCTGGAACAACCGCAATACGCTCTACATCGGTGACGGTGGCGTTGGCAACACGCTGACGATTGCCAACGGCGGCATGGTATTCAACGACAGAGGCTTCATCGGCCACTACGACAGCGCCAACAGCAATGCGGTCACGGTCACCGACCCCGGCTCCGTCTGGAACAACCGCAATACGCTCTACATCGGTGACGGTGGCGTTGGCAACACGCTGACGATTGCCAACGGCGGCACGGTATTCAACGCCAGCGGCTACATCGGCTTCAGCAGCAGCGCCAGCAACAACGCCGTCACCGTCACCGGCAGCGGCTCCGTCTGGAGCAACCGCTACGGCCTCTACGTCGGCAACTCCGGCGCGGGCAACACGCTGACGATTGCCAACGGCGGCACTGTATTCAACGACGGCGGCTACATCGGCTTCAGCAGCGCCACCAGCAACGCCGTCACCGTCACCGGCAGCGGCTCCGTCTGGAGCAACCGCAGCGACCTCTACGTCGGCCGGTTCGGCGCGGGCAATATGCTGAGCATCAGCAACGGCGGCGCGGTTTTCGTAGGCAGCAACTTGACGCTCAGTGCGTCGGCCGGGGCCTCCAACAATGTGGTGCTCATGAGCAGCGGCCTGCTCATGGTGACCAACGGCACGCTCAATATCGGCATGGCCGAATCCGGTGCGTTCAACCTGTCCGGCGGCACGGCGTGGGTGAAGAACCTGCTGGCGACCAATGGGGCCCAGAGCGTCATCACACTTAACGGGGGAGAGCTCGTCTCGCAAGGCAGCAGCCTCAGCAACGGAATGAGCTTTGTCATCGGCGATACCGGTGGCAACACCAGCTTCACCGCGCTGGGCGGCATCCACGCCATCCAGAGGAACCTCGTACTCGGTAACGCCAGCAGCGGCAACCAACTGCTCATCACCAACGTCGCCAAGGTGTCCAACAGCTATGGTTATATCGGCAGCAATACCGCTGCCAGCGCTAACGCAGTGCTGGTGACCGGCGCCGGCTCTGTGTGGAGCAATCGCAACGATCTCTACGTAGGCTTATACGGCTCGGGTAACACGCTGGCGATTGCCAACAGCGGCACGGTGTATAACAGCCGCGACCTCTTTGTCGGCCACTCTGGTGCGGGCAACACGCTGACGATCGCAGGCAGCGGCAGGGTGTACAACGCCACCGGTTACATCGGTTACAACCTCGGGGGTAGCAACAACACGGTCACGCTCACTGGCTCCACTTGGAACAATAGCTCGAGCCTTTTCATCGGCTACTCCGGCGCGGGCAACACGCTGATGATCGCAGGCGGCAGCAGGGTGTGGTTCAACGGCGGCGACATCGGCTACGATGCCAGCGCCAGCAACAACGTCGTCACCATCACCGGGGACGGCTCGTATATGAGCGGCGGCCAGTTCGACATCGGCTACCGGGGCGCAGGCAACATGCTGACCATCTCGAGCGGCGGCGCGATGCACAACGAATTCAACCATGGTTACATCGGCTACTTCGCCAGTGCCAGTAACAACGCCGTCACCGTCACCGGGGACCGCTCGGTCTGGGTCAACAACGGCCTCGTCATCGGCTACTACAGCGCAGGCAATACGCTGACGATCAGCAACGGCGGCGCGGTGGACAGCAGCCAGCGCTACAACGGTAATGGCTATATCGGCTACAACACCAGCGCCAGTAACAACGCTGTCACCGTCATTGGCGCCGGTTCCGTCTGGAGCAACAGCGGCTCGCTCTCCGTCGGCGTCGACGGTGATGGCAATACACTGACGGTCAGCAACGGCGGTATGGTATTTAATGGCTCCTCTGTCGATAACAACCGCTTCGACCTCTCCGTTGGCGTCAACAGCGCGGGCAACATGCTGACGATTGCCAATGGCGGTACGATGTTCAACGACTACGGTTACATCGGCGTCTATGCCCTTGCCAGCAACAACGCCGTCACGGTCACCGGCAACGGCTCCGTCTGGAGTAACCGCAGTGACCTCTACGTCGGTTGCCAAGGCGTGGACAGCACGCTGACGATCAGCAACGGCGGCGCGGTGTATGCGCAAAACGTTACGCTGGGAGCCGAGTTTTGCAGCAGCAACAACACGCTTGCCCTGCATGGCGGCAGCCTCGTCGCGACCAACGCGGGCGCGACCGGCACGCTCGACATCCGGCGCGGCACGCTGGCCTTCAACGGCGGCACCCTCCGCACGGACCAACTGCTCGCCACCAATGGAGCCGACAGCGTCGTGGACTTCAACAGCGGGCTGCTGCAAAGCGGCGGGACGGCCATCGACAACGGTACGCCCTTCGAAGTCGGCAACGGCAACGACTGGGCGAAGCTGGAAGTGTTCGGAGGAACGCACCTGTTTGCACGCGGGCTGGTGGTCGAGACCAACGCCACGCTCGGGGGCGACGGCGCCATCTTCGGCAGCGTGACCAACTTCGGCACGCTGGCGCCCGGCCATTCGCCGGGGCTGCTGACCTTCGATGCCGACCTGACCCTGCAAGCATCCTCTGTCCTGGATCTGGAGCTTGGCGGGACGAACGCACTCGACCGCCTGACCGTCAGTGGCTCGTTGAACGCGGCCGGCACCCTGGAGGTGACCCTCATCAACGGCTATACGCCGCAGGTCGGTGACGTGTTCGATTTGTTCGACTATGGCAGCGTCAGCGGCGCGTTCTCGGCGACCAACCTGCCGGCGGTCGCCGGGGGCACGTGGGACACCTCGCATCTGCTGACAGAGGCCGCGGATCCGCTCAGCGGCAGCATCCTCTTCATGATCCCGGAGCCGAGCACGCTGGGCATCCTCTTCCTTAGCGCGGGCTTGTTGTGGCTGCGCCGCCGAACGGACAGATGGGTCCGCTAAGGTTTGCGCCCAAGTTGTGCTTCGTGGTGGAGAGGATAAAGCGACGCTACGGCGCAGCCAACCCTCCCGGAGCGATGCACAGGATGGCTCCAACTGAAACACCCACCCCGGCATCGCGCACCCCTCCAGGGTTGTGTCCAGATTCTTTCGCACATTTAGGTGAGCCATCCTCATCGGTAGTCGATGTTGCATCTTCTGATTGGTCCACGGGGTACCCCGTGGACCAAGGTTTTTACGCGCCCTCATCCTCCTTGGGATGGAGCAGCTTCAGATTCCTATATTGTTTCGTACCCCTGCGGGTCGCGGCAATGTGGCGCAGGCGGGCCGCGACCAGCAGCACGGCGGCGTTGCCGTCGGGGAAGGCTCCGACCACGCGCGTCCGGCGCCGGATTTCCCGCATGATCCG